>CAZTUD010000114.1:0-8685 GCA_964616945.1 uncultured Prevotella sp.
CTTCCCATGGTATGGCTTGCACCTTGTTGGGGTTGACCTTGAACAAATCGGCATCGTCTGGGTTGCTGAGCGTTTACCATCCCTCAAGATGTGGCAGCACGTCCTTCAGATACAGGTTGCCGCTGTCGTCGGCCCCGATTACGAATTTTGCCGGCCATGCGGGCTGTCCTTTGGAGTCTTTCAAGTCATATTTTTCACATGCGGCAAGCATTGGGTCATCCTTGAATGCGACCACATAATAGAAGTCGCCCCGGACAAGCGATGTGGCGGGTATGTAGTCCTTGACCTGCGTGAAACCTGGCACCTTGCCCGTCTGGGGATTGTTGAATAAGGTCTTGTATGCGAACACGCCCATGCCGCAGAGCAGCACCACGCAAGCGGCAACTGCCACTATCTTCCACCACTTGGGGGAGGTGGGGGCTTTGACATATTTTGCCAGGTTCAGCGACATCTGTCCGACGGCGATTTTGTCCTTTGCGGGATTGACGGGCGTGGGTTCGTTCTTGGGCAGCATTTTCCCATTTACGGTCGTGCCGTTCTTGCTGTGGTCGGTGAGATAGAACTTGCCGTTCTTGGTCTCCTTGAGCGTGGCGTGGAAGCGACTCACGGTGCGGCTGTCTATCACAATCTTGTTCCTTGAATCGGAGCCTATGCCATAAACAGCCTTATACTCGCTGTTGTCCTCCGGCATGGGCACCTTGCCCCACGGCAACTCCACGTCGGCGAGCAATACGCGGTCGCCACGCCGCACGGTGTGCGGTGAGCCAGGGTTGAGCGGCTGCCCGTTGATTTTCGTGCCGTTGGTGCTTTTCTTGTCTTCAATTTCCATGTCGCCATTGTCGAGCACTACGAGCTCAGCGTGCAGTGCGCTGACCTTGTCGCTCCTCAAGACGATGTCGCAGCCGTTGTCGCGGCCAATCTTCAATAGTTTCATATTCCTTGGTTTTAATATTATACTTACAAAGGCATGCGGTAGTTGGCACCCTTCTTTGGGGTCTCATCATCCTGTGGCTGTTGAGGCCTTGCCTTCTGGTCTTTGTTTGTGGACTTGTGTGTCTTGCCTCCCTTGTTTTTTTTGCTGCCTTGCTTGTTGTCCGCTTGCCGGGAGGCGTTCTTGCCTGCGGTGACATGGCTTTCACCTGTTGTCTTGCCGATAGCAGTGGCATTGACGGTTTTCTTGCCGCTGGCGGCGTTTACGGGTGACGCCTTGTCGCCTGTAATCACTGTGCCGCCCGCATGGGCATTGGCTTGCGGCTGGACATGGTTTGCGACTGGCACGGAGTTTCTGTCCTCTCTTGCCTCTGTGGTTGGGGTCTGTGCCTTGGCTTCGTCACTTGGTTTGGAGTTACTGGGCATCATTGCGACGACAGCCACAAGCAACAATGCGACGGCAGCGGCAGCTATGCCTCCAACAACCATCTTGCGGCGTTTCGTGTCATGGTGCTTGTCCTTGCTTTCCCCACCATTGTTCCGCGCCTTTGCCTTTTTCGCCTCTGCTTCCGCCTGTAGCCTTGCCTCGCGCTCTTTCTGGGCCTTGCGGCGAATGTCTTCCTCCCTGCGCCTGGCTTCATCCTCCTTGCGCTTGGCCTCCTCTTCCCTGCGCCTGGCTTCTTCTTTTATTCGCTCTATTTCTTGTTGGGCTTTAAGCTTGGCCTGCCGCTCTGCCTCCTCCTTGGCTTTCTTGGCCTCTGCTTCTGCCTTGGTCTTTTCTGCTTCCGCTTTGAGGCGGGCTTTCTCGGCTTCCTGCCTTGCTTTCCGTTCTGCCTCTGCCTTCGCTCGTTCTGCCTCTGCTTTCGCTCGTTCTGCTTCCGCCTTGATTCGAGCCTCTTCCGCCTTTGCTTCGGCTGCTTTTCTTGCAGCCTCTTGCTCCGCCTTTATGCGTTTGGTTTCAGCCTCAGCCTTGACGCGGGCTTCCTCGGCTTCCTGTTTAGCTTTCCGTTCTGCCTCGGCTTTGGTTCGCTCAGCCTCCGCCTTGATACGAGCCTCTTCCGCCTTTGCTTCGGCTGCTTTTCTTGCAGCCTCTTGCTCCGCCTTTATGCGTTTGGTTTCAGCCTCAGCCTTGACGCGGGCTTCCTCGGCTTCCTGTTTAGCTTTCCGTTCTGCCTCGGCTTTGGTTCGCTCAGCCTCCGCCTTGATACGAGCCTCTTCCGCCTTGGCAGCCCCACCCCTGCCCTCCCCGATAGGGGAGGGAGAAAGGAATGGCATGTCATCCCGCTCCCCTATCGGAGAGGGAGAAAGGAGTGGCATGTCATCCTCCTCAATAGAGGTGGGAGAAAGGAGTGGTATGTCATCCCCCTCCCCTGTCGGGGAGGGTAGGGGTGGGGCTTCTGGCACGAAAACGCCATATCGGCTGGCATCGACAGTGAAAGCAGTCTTGCGCTTGCCTCCAAGCAAGCCTCTTTTTCCTTTCCTGTGGTCGAAGGTTGTCATCTCGTCGAGGGTAGCGGCAAGCTCGCCGATGTCGCCAAAGCCGTGGCCCAGTGCTTTCTGTATGAAGTCTTGCATCTGCGCTGAGGCGACATTGCCGATGTCCACATGCCCGAGGTCGCAACTGGCAATGCAGAGCTGGCAGGCGATAACTCCTATGCGATACAGGTCGTCACGCGTCTGGCCGTTTGGCCTTGCCTGCCCAGTGCCTGTCAGAGCTACGCCACCTTCGGCGGTGATGAGTACGTCGTCGGCCGTCAGCTCCTCGTGGCTGATGCCGGCGTTGTGCATCTGCCTGATAGCCGCAGCCACTCCTTTCACTATCTGGCACGCAATCTTGTCGCGCCTGGCGCGGTATCTGTTGTGCAGGCTCTGCACGTTGACATAGGTGTCCTCGAACTTTGGCTTCAGGTTGCCATTTATGAACTGTGTCAGCGTTATGCCGCGAATATAGTCCACGGCTATGCAGTCTTCCTCCGTGCCGTCAGCTTTCCCTGCGGGTATCACCGCCACGACGCGTGGCAGGCCGTCGCCAGTTGGTGCGTCCGCCTGTCGCTGTATGCGCCGGCTCTCCGCCAGGCTTGCGGCCTTGGGCATCTTCACCACAACTGGCTTCGAGCCCTGCGGCCAGCTGTATTGCGCGAGGTAGGCTTCAACATGCCTCCCCTCGCCTATCTTGCCGACGACAGTGTCGAAGCTGAAGCTGCTGCCTGCGACCGTGTTGTCCTTGAGTGTGATAATCATTATTATAAGCTCTTGATTCTGGTCTTTTCAGCTGCCTTGTTTTTTTGGCTGTCCGGCTTTGCGTTCCCGTCCTTATTGGCCTTGTCGGCTTGTGTGTCTTTCGCGTCGGCAGGGGTGTTCTGCGTGCTGCCTTTTTGTTTTGCCGACGGTTGGCTTGGCCGTTGTGCCGGCTGCTCTTGTTGTTGTGCAGGCTGATGCTGTGGTTTCTTTGTCTTTTGGCGCAGGAACTTGTCCAAGAAACTGTCGCCGCCATTGACAGCTCCGTCGTCAACAGCATCTTGCCCATTTTCATCAGTAGTCTTTTCTTTCTTCTGTTTCTTGTCCTTGTATTTGTAAGTGCTGTCTTTCTCGGTGGTGTCTTTCTTCGCTTTTGTGGTGCTGCTGCCAGTAGCAGCGGGTACACCGTCAACCACGGGTGTTGGTGATGGCGACTTTTCATCCTGACACTTGTTGATCATTAGAAGTAGTGCAAGTAAAGCCAGAACCACTATCACCGCAATATATATGGGTGTGCGTGGCCGTGCTATCATCGACCAGTCCAGCTCTCCCGCGCCATCCACGCCACCAAACACGATGCTGTCGCCCCGCCTTACCTCTACATCCTGGTTGCTGGCTATGCGATGCCCGTTGACCGTAGTGCCGTTGGTGCTGAAGTCGTTGATGTAATACCTGCCCCAGATGGTAACTTTCAAGACGGCGTGGTGGCTGCTTATGTACAGGCTTCTTTGGCTTGAATGCTCGTCAAAGAAGATGTCGTTGTCGGAATCTCTCCCTATTGAATATGTCTTGCATGTTTTCATCTTTTATGTTTACTTTAAGAATTTGATGAATGTCTTCAGTTTGGATAGTTTGTCGCTTGTCGCTTGCCTTATTGTCGGGCGCATTGCAGAGTCTTCGTCCATCGCTATCATGATGCCTGTCATGTTGTCATAGTGGCCTCCGCGCCCTTTTCCGATGCTATCTATCTTGTCGGCAAGGCCTTGCATGATGTGTCGTAACCCTTCAGTCTCGTTATTGCGTTTCTTGGTGGCAAGTGGCTGGCTGAGTGCGTCAAGGAGTTCAGGCTCGGGCATCACGCCATGCATTCCGTCGGTGGTGAGCAGGAAACGGTCGCCTTTCTTGAAAGGCAATTCCGCACTCTCCTTGTGTGGAATGAGCCGCGAGGTGCCCAGCGCGCTCGTTATAACGTTGGCTTGGGACGACTGCCGGGCCTGCTCCTCGTTTTTCAGCGCATGTCGGTTCAGCAACTCTTGCACAAGTGAGTGGTCCGTGGTGCGGTACACCTTGCGACTGCCACGTATCTGGTAGAGCCTGCTGTCGCCTGCGTGCTTCACAAACGCCTTGTTTTTTGTTACGAGCAGCAGCACGCATGTCGTGCCCATGCCGGCGAGTCCGGGGTGGCTTTGGACATATTGCCGGAGGTCGTAGTTTGCGTAGTCGAGCGCGAAGTCGAGCATTTCGCTTTCGCTCTTGCCCGCCTTGCCAGGAAGTGTGGGGCTGTTCACGATTTCAATGATTTTCTGGCATGCCCTTGACGATGCCGTCTTGCCGCCGGGCCCGCCGCCCATGCCGTCGCAGACTATGAACAGGTAGCCGAGGCGTGTCTTGCATGCCCTGTAGCTGTCCTGGTTGTCCGGCCGGCCGCCCTGACGCGTGATGGCGTAGCCGTGGAAGAGGCGTGAGTCGCAAGGACTTATAAGCTTGCCGTCGTCGTTCTCAGGGTCGTCAGTACACAAGTCCACAGGCGGAACGCTGTCCACAAGGTTGCTTCCATCGACATTCTGCAATGTCTTGGGCGATTGCTCTTGTTGCTCTTCGCCCGCGCTGCCAGCTTCGGGCAGGGTGGCTGCGTCAAAGTCTTCCATTTCTTTGGCTACTGGCTCTATCCCGTCAGGCACTGTAGCTTTCTCCGTACCTACACAGTGCTCTGCCTCAGCGGGTGGAGTGCCGCCACCTTCCGGGCCTACGGTTTGCAATATGTTGTCGTCAACTTTCTCCATTCGTCTTCCTTATTTATAAAACCAGCCTTTTGCGTCGTCAATCAAGTTCTTTAGCTTGTGCCAAAAGCCGCCGTTGTTTGTTTCCGACAGGGCTTTCACTATTGCTTCGTCAAAGTCGTCAGCATTTTGGAACCTGTCCTCAGGTTTCTTCTCCGTGGCTTTCCACAACACTCGCATCAGCGGCTTCGGTATGAATTGGCTTGACGGCAGCTTCATGGTCTGCTGCCGCTGCAGCGTGTCGGCCTGCGACTGTCCCCTGAAAGGATTTATGCCCGCCAACAGCTCGTAGAAGGTGATGCCAAGGCTGTACAGGTCGGAATACGGCCCTATTGTGGCGAGGTCGCCCGCCGTGTAGCGTATCTGCTCTGGCGGCAAGTATTCTGGTGTGCCTATCACTCCTATGGTCGAGAACTTGTTGCCTCCCTCTACATGCGCTATGCCCAAGTCCATGAGCTTCACATGGCGGCTGCTGTCCACCATGATGTTTGACGGCTTGATGTCCCGGTGGGTGATGCCAAGCGAGTGAAGATAGGCCAACGCCGAGAGCACCTGCCTCATCATGCCGCAGACTGCTTCCATCCTGTCGTCATGCTGCAACCGCTTCAGGTATTTGTCGATGTTGACACCATTGAAGTAACGGCTCAGTATGAGCAGCGGCCCCTGGTCTTCATGGAACTCGCAGTAGCCCAGCATCTCTATCAGGTTGGGGTGGCGGAACGCCATTGTGGCCTCCTGCTTCGCCCTAAGCCGTATCTTGGGTATGTTCTGGTAGGTTTGGCTGACACGCTTGCACGCCGCCAAGTCATCGCCGTTCCCATACGCATGCACAAGATACACCTTGCCCATGGCACCCTCACCCAGCAACTTGCACTTGCCATTGAAGACATAGTACACGCTTCGCTGCACCATCTGGTGGTTCATCGGGTCGCGCGATATGGGGCGGAGGTAATAGTTGGAATCGCCAGGCCGCCCCTTATAAATAGTAGCCATAGCCTGTCAGATTAAATTTGAATTATAAGCTCACTGTGCCACCACTGTCGAAGCGGTCGTTTCCGTCGACGCCAACGGTGCCATCGTTGTCGAAGTGGGCGTTATCACCTCCTGGGAAAACTTCTTCAGGCTCGTCCTTGCTGTCGTCTGAAATGGGCATGAAGCCTTCCATAGGCTCAAGCCCAAGCTTCTTGGGGTCGAGGAGCAAGAGCAGAAGCTCGTAGTGGTCGCCGAAAGTGAGCTTGTCGCCGAGCTTGCATTCGGTAGGTGTCACGAACACGCTTGCGCCGTTTAGCATGGTGCCGTTGGTGGAGCCCATGTCGCTGATGGCGGCCACGACTTTCTCCGGGTTTTTCATCTTCTGGATGACGAGATTTGCATGTCGCGACGACACAGTGGCTTCTGGGAGATACACGTCGTCCGAGGCGTTGCTGCCCACAATGTTGGAACCGAGGTACAAAGGCCAAAACTCAGTCTTGCCATTATTGGAGATGGAAAACAGGAAACCCAATACGGGCTTGTTTTTCCTTGGTGCTGGCACAACCGAGGCTCCGTGGTGATTGTCTCCTCCTGCGGACGCGCCGCTGCCGACTACCGTTCCGGCCACTACTGTTCCGCCTTCCTGCCGGCTCATGTTCTTATAGAAGTCGGCCATGTCCTGCTCACTCATCTCTGGAGTGTAAGTCTTTTTTCTTGCCATATAATGTTTTCTTTTAAGGTTTTTGTTTTCCTGCTCATTTCAAGCCGTCGAGCTGCGCTTTCATGATGGTTCCGCTGCAGCGAAGCTTTTGCGACACCTTGTTAGAGCTTTGCGCAAAGGCTTGGTGTATGCTGTTGAAAATCTTGCTCTCATTGGCATTCTTCCTCATCGCCCTGAGTGTCTTGTATGTCTTGTAGTAGGTGACGCATGCGCTATACACTTGGTCGGCGTTCTTGGCGCTCTCCAGCCTTTTTATGCAGCTGACGCACGTGTTGGCTCTCTTCACGAAGGTGGTTGACAGCGACGGCGCATTCAGACTGCCGCTTACAGATGCTTGCCGCGAGCGCATGTTGCTTGCCATTGCCGCCAATGAGCTTTCCATATCATCACTGACTTTTTTGGCGAGCGACATTGCCTTGTTGACATCAAATTTCGGAAAAGGACGCCCGTCGTTGAAAATCTTGTTGGCAGACTGGGCATCTGCCTTTGCCAAGATGCCGTTGGCCTCGCCCGTGCCTATGACGGCGGAGTTGATGTTGTCCTTGGAGGCTCCTGAAGACAGGCTGAAATAGAACGGATAAGTGATGTTGCCGATACCGACAGCCACGGCAAGCCACTCGCTGCCGTCAGCCTTGATGCGTACAGAGCCACTATACTCATGGTATGGCTCTATGTCCGTTGGTTGCACATACTGGCGAACCATCTCCACGATGTCAGCCCGGTTCAGGGTCATGGCATGGTCTTCGGCCGACAAGACTTTCAATGCGTTTATGTCGGCGGATGGGTAACGGCTGCTGCCGCCCCATGCCTTGATGTTCGAGGGCTTGAATGAAATGCTGTCTGGAGACGTGTTCTTGATGGTTATCCTTAAAGTGTAAAGGTCGTCGGCTGAATGCGTGCTTTGAACGGTCGTTGTCATGCGCAGCCCGTTGGCGGTATAGGTTTGCGAGAGAAGGGTGTTGACAGTGGCTTCAGTGTAGCATACTGGCATTGTGAAGTTCTCGCGCTTGTCCAAACCAGAGTTGTAGCACAAACCGCCATCTTCTGCCAATACCGTATAATATGGTTTTGAAGGCTCGCCGTTATGGTATTTGGTGATGCTGACAACTTTTCCGTCCCTCGACAGGGCGTAGCGGTTGCCCTCCACTTTGTTGTTCACTAGGCTGTCATATTCCGCCACTTTGCCGTCGGCATAATATGCTGACCTAAGCTTGTAGCCGCCAAAGTCCTTTTGAGCCTCAATGATATTCCCGCTTGCGTCGAAGCCAAGAAAGTCCCCGAAAATGCAACTGTTGAGGCTTCTTGCGTCGACACTTTCTACGTTTCCTATCCTGAGCAGTTGCCCGCCACGAAAAAGCGTGAAAATGGAATGCACTTTGCCCTGTTCCACTTGAAGCGCAAACTCTGCGTTGACAAGTGCGCTTGCGGCATCGCCACGGGCATCGTAGAGGTATGTCCTTGTGGCTTGCCCAAACATTGCAGGAGCAAACGCGCAGGCAAACAGCATCTGCGCCAAGACTCTCTTCAAGCCTGTGCGACAACGCGCATTCAAGAAAACTTCAAGCATCTGCTTTTCCTTTTTGTTTTCCGTCGCTCCCCTTACGGACAGTTACTGATAATTGATGTTGATTGCTACGTACACGAAAAAGGCGCAGGAGTCTTGTACCCGTTACTCGTCCTACGTCTGAAGGTCTTCGCATTACCCG
Organism: uncultured Prevotella sp.; assembly: GCA_964616945.1. Classification (GTDB taxonomy): domain Bacteria; phylum Bacteroidota; class Bacteroidia; order Bacteroidales; family Bacteroidaceae; genus Prevotella. The sequence goes on from CAZTUD010000114.1 coordinate 8,568, forward strand.
ATGTCGCCAGAACGAGCAACGCAGAAGCCCACGCCTGTATGTATATGGCATACCTTCGCCACACATATAATAATGTGAAGCTTTCGATATGTGATACATACCCATGAGCATCTATCGT
>CAZTUD010000115.1:0-8653 GCA_964616945.1 uncultured Prevotella sp.
GTTGAGACCGAGAGAGCCGAGACCTGGCACGGCTATATCAGCGGATATGAGCGACTTGGCGTTGTCGAACCAGCCTGCCGTGCCGCTGACCGTCGGGAAGTATTTGGTAAACGCCTCCTTGCGCTGCTCTTGTGCTGAGGTGATGCTGCGGTCAGCATTGCGGAGGGCTATGTTGTTCTGGCGGGCGGAGTCAAGCACCTGCTGCAAGCTAAGAGCCCCTCCCCGCCCCTCCCCGGTAGGGGAGGGAGATTGAGCGGATATTATGCTACAAAAAATACAACTTATAGATAAAAGAACTATTTTTTTCATTTTCTTCTCAATATCATCAATATTATTATCGTTACCATCGCTTCTCCCTCCCCTTTCGGGGAGGGCTGGGCTGGGGCTTCTATTGTTGTTCGAATTTATTCTTGGTCAGCCTGCGCTTCGTGCTGCCCGCCTCCACGAGCCAGTAGCCTATGGGCAGGATGGTGAGGATGAAGACCATCGTGATGAGCGTGCCGAAGCAAATCACGGCTCCCATTGGCATCCACAGCCCTGAGCGGCCGATAATCATCGGTATCACGCCCATTGACGCTGCGGCGGAGGTGAGGAAGATAGGACGCATACGACGGCGTGCGCTGATGTAGATGGCTGCCTTTGCCGTGAGACGCTGCCCGTCCTTGGTGAGGAAGTGATGTTCAGTCAGCTCATCCCTCGTGTATCCATGCTCGGCAATCATCTCGTCTGTTGCTTCTTGTCCACGCAGTTCTTCGGCATAGTCGTACATTATGATGGCATTGCGGACAAGGATTCCCATCAACGAAATGATGCCGAGGAAGCACGTCAATGAGAAGTCAACTCCAGTTATCAGTACGCCCATCGCGGCTCCGAATATCGTCAGCGTGAGGCTGAACAGCAAGAGCGTTGCCGTGGATATGGTGCGGAAATGTGCCAGGAGAATGAAGAAGATGATGACGACGGCTATGGCGAGCGCGCCTACGAGCGTAGGCATGTTCTCCTCGTTATTCTCCAGTTCGCCGCCGTAGGACAGGCTGATGTCGTCGGGCAACGATACCTTCGCGAGCTTCTGCTGGATGTCGGTGTTGATGGCTGTGGCATTCAAGCCTTGCGCCACGTCGGCCATAATCGTTATGCAGCGCATGCCGTTGCGGTGAGGAATTTGCCCGTCGTGCCATACTGGCTTCACCTTTGCCACCTGGCGGAGCGGCACTGAGGCAATGCCTCCGTAAGCCGGCATCATCTCGTTGGCGACATCGCCGACGGTCGCCGAGTCGGCGCGGTTGCTCTTCAGCGCAATGTTCACCTTGTAGTCGCCTTCCCACACCGAGCCAACAGCAAGGCCACTGCTGTTGTAGCGCATTGCCATCGTCGACTCCACGCCGAGGTTGCTGATGCCGAGCCGTGAAGCCTGCACGGGGTCGAGGGTAATCTGTACGGCTGGCAGCGGTTCGTTGACATCATTCCTGACGAGCCTCAAGTCAGCGTCGTGGCGCAGCACCTCTGTCAGCGAGTCGGCGGTATGGCGAAGCAATGTCCAATCGTCACCAGAGAGACGAACCTCCACAGGGTTGGCGATGGTGCTGTATTGCAGTTGCTTGAACCTCACGTAAGCGCCCGGGAAGGCGTTCTCATACTTCGGGCGGTACTTTTCCAATACCTGCACGGTAGCCTTCTCCGACTTGGTGTTGACAATAAACTGCGCATAGTTGGTACTGGCAAACTGTGGCGCATAACCTGCCTGGAATCGTGGTGAAGCCATACCCTTGAAAGAAGCTATCGACACGACGCGCGGGTCTTGCTTGATGATGTGCTCAAGCGAATCGGCAAGGGCGGTGGTTCTTTCCAATGATGTGCCGGTAGGGAGATAAATCTCCACGGCAAACTGGTTTCTGTCGGCAGTAGGCATAAGCCTCTGTGGAAGCTTCTTCACAAGGAATATGCCGATGACGATGCTTGCCACGCCCACGCCTATTGTTATATATGGATGCTTAAAGCAGTGGTCGATGAGCCAGTTGTAGGAGGACTGCAAAAAATCCAAGAAGGATTTTTTGTTTTGAGCTTTGAGCTTTGAGGTTTGAGATTTATGATTACTGTCCTGGATGTCTTGGGACATTTCTCTTTCCTCTTTACTCTCCACCCTTTCCTCTTTACTCTTTAAAGGTTTTCGTATGAAATAGAATTGCAAGAACGGCACCACCAACTCTGCCACGCACAACGACACCATGAGGATGATGGTTATTGCCCAAGGGAAGAGCTTTATGAAGTCTGCCATGTCTCCGTGCATCGTCACGAGGAGTGGGAAGAAGGTAACTGATATGGCGAGAGTTGCCGAGAAAATTGAGCGGAAGAAGTGGTTTGCGCTCTGTATGGAAGCCTGCCAGCGCGGCACGCCCTCGCCAAGCAACTCTACATACGAGTCGATGATGACGATAGAGTTGTCCACAATCATGCCCAGCGTCACGATGAGCGCGGCGAGAGTTACCGTGTTCAGCTCAATGCCGAAGGCGTAGAAAAGCCCTAATGATATGAATATGCTTATAGGTATTGTAGCCGATGCCACCAATGCCACGCGCATTGGCATGAGCAGCAGCACGACGATGACCACGGCGATGATGGCGATGAGAAGTTCTTTTAGGAAATTCCACACCGAAGCTGACACCACGTGCGGCTGGTCGGTAATCTTGAAGAGGGAGACATCTGTTGGAAGGGTCTTCTTGAACCCGTCGAGCTTCTTGTCAACGTCGGTGCCCATCTCGGTGATGTTTTTGCCTTGCTTCATCTCCACGCTCAGCACCAAGCATTTGCGTCCGTTGTTGGTGACAAATGAAGTCTTTTCAGGATACTCACGCTTCACCTTTGCCACGTCTTTCAGGCGCACGACATTCCCGTCGGGCGAGGCATAGACTATTGTCTGCTCCACATCGTTGACAGCGTTCATCGTGCGGCTGACATAGATGGGCTCGTCGTGTCCGTCACTTTTCATCGTGCCCGCTCCCGTCTCGAAGCCCTTGCCAAGGAGGTTAAGGGCGATTGTCTGCTCGGAGATGCCGTATTTAGTCAGGCGGTCAGGGTCGAGATAGACGGAGATTTGCTCCTTCTGCTCGCCAAGGACGTTCATCCTGCCCACGCTCTCTATCTTGCGGAGCGAGTCCTTCAGAGCAGTCATATAGTCGTGCAGTTCATAGTAGGTCTTGTCATCACTCTCCATAGTGATGAGCAAGGCAGACGTGTCGCCGAAGTCGTCGTTCACCTGTACGGCGAGGACACCGCTTGGCAGCTGCGCCTTGAAGGCGTTGATGCCGTGCTTGAACTTCGACCAGAACTCGTCCTTGTTGTTGAGCTCGTCGTTGAGTTCGACCTGTATAATGCTCATGCCATTACGGCTGTACGACTTCGTCTTAGCCTTCTTCACCTCCTTGTATGTGAAGATGAAGTCTTCAAGAGGCTTCGTCACCTGCTGCTCCACATCCTCGGCAGTGGCACCGGGATAGACGGCTACCACTATGCCCTGACGGATGGTGAAGTCAGGAAACTCATTCTTGTTCATTTTTGCCAGTCCAAACACGCCGAATGCTATCAGGCACGACGTGATGAGGATGACGATATGCCGGTAGTGCATCGCCCATTCCACGGCACTGCGTTTCTTCTTTTCCATAATCTTTCCTTTTTAGCCGAGGCAGAGCCTCGACATACGAAACCTGTTACTCTGTTACTGACATGTTAGAGGATACTTTCTGCTGTCCCTCTATTATCACTTCGTCGCCATATTGTAATCCACTGACCACTGCCACCTTGTCGCCGATGTTGTCGCCAGTCGTGACGTAAGTTTTCTTTGCCTTGCCGCCCGCGACAGTCCAGACAAAAGTGCGGTTGTTGTCATCAAGTTGTATGATGCCTGCGGGGAGGGCAATGGTTTGAGAATTGAGGTTTGAGGTTTGAGATTTATGATTACTTAAATCAACTGTTGCCTCCGCAATCATCCCCGGCAACAGTTCATGCTTAGGATTGGCGATGACAGCCTTTACTTCGTATGAGCGGGACATCGGGTCGGCGCTTACATTCTTCTCTGTAACCTTTCCCATGAATGTGCGGTTGCCGAGGGCTGAGACGCTTGCCCAAAGTGGCATTCCCACGCGTATTCCGGCTATATCTTCCTCTGGCACGCTTATCTTCACCTTTACATTGTCGATGCGTACAAGGTTTACGACAGGTACTCCCGGAGCTATCGTCTGGCCTATCTCCACATTCTTCTTTGAGATATATCCGCTGAAAGGAGCGTAGAGCCGCGTGTCGCCGACGCTCTTGCTTGCGATGCGCGACTGCGCCTGTGCCGCTTCAACGGCAGACTTCGCACGTTCAAGGTTACTCTGTGCCTCCACCCATTTGATGTCTGAGAGAGAGCCTTTGTCGTGAATCATCTTCATGCGCTTGTAGGCATCCAATGCCTGGTTGTACTGAGCCTTGGCATTCTGCACGTTGGCTTGCGATGTCTCCAAAAGGTTGCGCTGGTCCTGCCCGTCGGTTACCGCTATGAGTTGCCCTTTCGCCACCATCTGGCCCTCGTCAACGAGAAGTTGCCTTAGTGTGCCGCCGACAGTGAAGCTTAGGGCTACGCCATTCACTTCTTCCACTGTGCCAGTGTAAGTCTGCCCGTTGGAGGCATCGCTCACGCCTGCCGTCATGGTTTTCACTTTCACGGGCTGCAACACCTCAGCCTGTTTCTTCTCACTACAACTGCAAACGGCCATCACCGCAAGCAGTCCAATCAATGTCTTTGCTTTCATATCTGATGCTTTTTATGTTATTCTGTCACTCTGTCTTTATTTACTCTGTCTTTACCTTTACTCTGTCTCAGGTGCAAAATTGAACATAATTATTCTAATTTCAATGTCCTTTTTTTCACTCAAAACAATATATTTCTCTTTATGTTCCATAAAAGAACATAAAACAATCCACATAGAGCATGGTTTTATCGACATTTTTCCCCAATTTTGTAAGCAGAAAACAAAACAGACAATGGAAAAAGAGCAAATGACCATAAAAGAGCTTGCCGACAAGCAGCTGATAGTGGTCGATTATTCCGATGATGACATTATCATCATAGATAGTATCAAGCAACTTGCTGAACCCAATCCGACACGCATCCGCATGAACGTCATCGCCATTTCCAAGAAGGGCAAGGCGGAGGTGAGCTTTGGCGATCAGCGGGTGACACTTGGAGAGAACCAATTGCTCCTTTGCCCACCAAACACAGTTTTTACCGACTTCATGTTCTCGCCCGACTATGAGTTTCGTGCCATCTTTCTCTCCAACAGCATCATCCAGAGCTTTCTGCGTGAGAAGATGAGCATTTGGAACGAGACGATGTATATCAACAAGATGCACGTTGTAACATTGCGGCCACGTGACATAGACTTTATGTTTCATCTGTATAGTGCCTTGCAATTATTGATAGACGCTCCCGATGACACATATTTATATAAGATAGAGGTTATTCAGGGACTCGTGCGAAGCGCGCTTCTCGGACTGTGCGGGGTATTGAAGTCACGGATGCCAGAAAAGGAAGAAAAAAAACGTACTCAGGGTGACAACATCTTCCAACGCTTCTTGGAGATGGTGAACAACGACAAGTCGAAGACCCACACCGTTGAGAGCTATGCCTCCAAGCTTTGCATATCCCCCAAATACCTCTCAGTCATCTGCAAGAGAGCCTCCGGCAAGACCGCCAACGAATGGATTAAAGAGCACACCCTTGAGGAGATACGCTACTACCTCAAGCAGACCGACCTGCCCATGAAACAGATTGCCGACCAGCTCGGCTTCACCAATCCTTCGTTCTTCGGCAAATATGTCAAGGAACATTTCGGCATGACTCCAATGCAGTTCAGGAGCAAGTGAAACATGCAAAATTCCAACAGCAAAATGTCAAAATCGAGCCAAATTTGGGAGATTGGCATTTTAAATGTCTGGCAAACTTGTTTTTTACGGCGATTTCCGTTATTTTTGCAATCTGAATACATGTAAAAATCATATATGAGAAAGCTGCCGGTCTTTTTGCTCTTGCTGTTTTTGTTGCTGCCTTGCGTCATGCAGGGCCGCTACATGTTCACCCACTATGACACTCGCAATGGGTTGTCGCAAAATTCCGTGACTGCCATCGTGCAGGACAACACGGGCTTTATGTGGTTTGGCACCAAGAACGGGCTGGACCGCTTCGACGGCAAGGATTTCAGGGTGTACAGGCATGGAGCTGACGGCTACAGCTTGGGGCGCGACTACATCAATGCCCTCTTCGTGGCTTCCGACAACAAGTTGTGGATTGGCACCGACGCTGGCGTGTACATCTACGACCCGGCAAGCGACACATTCGGCAAGCTCTCCGTAAGCAGCCGGGGTGGGGCAGCAATAAACAGCAATGTAAGGCTCATCGTGGGTAGGGGATCCTACATCTATATGGCGACATCAACCCAAGGCTTGTTCAGGTACGACCAAAAGTCGCACAAGCTTGTCAACTATCCCATGAATGGCTTCCCACCTGTCACCGGGCTTGCCTTCGACGACGGCAACAGGATATGGTTGGGGCTGTATGGCAAGGGCTTGGCCTATACGCTCGACAACTTCAGGAGCATACACCAGTTTGTCGATGCCAATGGCGACGAGGCATTCGCCAGCCAAACCGTATGCAGCATTGTGCCCGCCGAGCAGGGCAGGATGTATGTCGGCTCCGACTCAAGGGGGCTTGTGGAGGTCAACCTGTTTGACCGTACTGCCAGGCGGCTCTTGCCGCAAGGCGACAAGAAAGGCAACGCGGTGCACAGCGTGGTGCGCAACGGCAACGAAATTTGGGCGGCCACCGAGGGCGGCTTGTACATATATGAGCTCCTTACCCACGAGCTGTTGCACTACAGCTACGAGCCTACCAATGCCTTCTCGCTGTCCGATAACCCTTTGCAGTGCATCTGCCGCGACCGTGAGGGAGGCATGTGGATTGGCTCCTATTTCGGTGGCATAAACTATGCGCCACGCAAGTCCGACTTGTTTGACAAGTTCTTCCCGCGTGTCGATGTCGCGAACTCGTTGCACGGGCGGCGAGTCAGGCAGCTCGTCGAGGACAGCCGCCACCGCATCTGGATAGGCACCGAGGATGGCGGCATCAACTGCTACGACATCAGGAGCGGGGCGATGAGCCATGTCAGGGCAAGCGACGCATTTCCCAACATCCACGGCTTGTGCGTCATGGGCGACAACTTGTGGGTGGGAACTTTCTCCTACGGGCTTAAAGTGATGGACACAAATACGGGCGGAGTTGTCAAGTCGTTTGTTGCCGACGGAGCCGACGGGGCGTTGATAGACAACAGCGTCTATTCCATCTACCGCTCGCCGCGCGGGCAGATTTTCGTCGGCACTTTCAGTGGACTGTGCACATACGATGCCGGCACTGGCAAGTTTTCCCAGATATTTGATGTCCCGTCAAATATCGTGTACGACATCCACGAGGATTGCAGGGGAAACCTGTGGGTGGCAGTCTATGGCGAGGGCGTGTGGCGGCGCGACTCCAAAGGCCGGTGGACAAGCTATTCGTCAAAGTCAAAGGGCAAGAGGCATCAGCTCAACAACGACAATGTGGTGAGCGTGTTCGAGGGTTCGCGCGGCGACGTGTGGATTACCACCGAGGGCGGGGGAGTGAGCTGCTACGACCGTCGGACGGATTCTTTCACGCCTGTGCCTGTGCCAAAGGACCAGCCGCGGCGCGTGGTCTATCAAATGCAGGAGGACGACAGCGGCCAGCTGTGGATGTCAACCGACAATGGCCTTATATGCTACAATCCCGCCAGCGGCCTTTGTAAAATCTATACGGTGGCCAACGGGTTGCTCGACAACAACTTCAACTATTCCTCGTCGCTCAAGGCCAGCGACGGGCGCATATACATGGGCAGCTACATGGGCTTCGTGGCTTTCGACCCGTCGGCGTTCCACGACAGCGACTTCATGCCCAACATCGTGGCGACGGAGCTGTGGGTGAACAATGGCGTTACGGGCGTGCACTCGCCCAACTCACCGCTGGAAGAAGACATATCATATGCCAAGAAGCTCGTGCTCTCGCACGACAAGAATTCTTTCTCTCTGAAGGTGGCAGTCCTGTCGTATGGCAACTTCCCGTCGGGAGCCATAGAGTATCGCCTTGAGGGCTTCGACAAGCAGTGGCAACGGCTTTACGACAACAGGTACATCAAGTACACTAATCTTCCGGCGGGCAAATACGTGCTGAAGGTCAGGGCCATTGCTTCAGGCGGCAGCCTCACGGCAAAGGAATACAGGCTCAATGTGGTGGTGCGCCCGCCCGTCTACCTCACGTGGTGGGCAAAGCTGCTCTACGTGGTGATAGGCTTGCTGCTGGCATACTTCGTCTGGCATTATTTCAGCCAGCGGTCCAAGATGCGCCGCCGCATCGCGATGGAGAAGTTTGAATATGAGAAAGAGCAGGAGCTATACCAGAGCAAGATAAACTTCTTCACCAATGTGGCCCACGAGATACGCACGCCGCTCACGCTCATCAAGGGTCCGCTTGAGGACATCCTGCACCGCAAGGGGCGCAACCGCGAGCAGGACAAGGAAGACCTCGACATCATGGACCAGAACGTGTCGCGCC
>CAZTUD010000116.1:0-8640 GCA_964616945.1 uncultured Prevotella sp.
TACTGGGGCACTATCACGCCAATAATCTTCAAAGGCTTTGTGCGGCTGTTGCGCAAGCTCTCGGCAAGCACATTCGGGAAATAGTTGTGTTCGCTGGCGTATGCCTGTATCTTCTCCCGCTGCTCCTGACTTATACGCGGACTGTTCTTCAACGCCCGCGACACAGTAGCCACCGAAACCCCCAAAGCCTCGGCAATATCCTTCATTGTTATAGAGGTGAGTCCCATATATCTTGCCCTTAGTTTTCACATCCAGTTTGCTGTGCAAAAGTATGAAAAACCGATGAAAAGACGCAAGGCAACAGGCAATATTATTGACTTAAATCATGCAAACGATTGCGCAAGGATGCAAAAGAACAGGCACCATACGCCACGCAAGATACATGCCGCTTCAATGAACTACTGAAAGTCATGTTGCTTGTGATATCTTCTCTTTAGCCATCCTTGTAATTACAGCTATAAATTTTCCTGTCGGTTCAACTAAAGGCAACACGTCAAAATCCATATCCAGGTTCCTCCTATCTTCATAGTCGCCAGTCATACGGAGTGAGAAAAGCCTCGCAAATAGTTGTCCATAAGTCTTCTCCAATAGTTCCGGCTTTATGAAATGCAGTCCGAGCATATCACGAATTCCACTATGTGTTCTTGCAGTAATGCCGTAGGCTAAAAGTAAGGCAGAGACAGCATAATAAGCAGAATAATAGAGACGGTTTGCACCAGCATTTACAAAGTTAAGCTTAATGGTCGCCAAAGCCTCCCTATAAGTTGTTTTTGCCTTTTCTATTCGATAAAGAACAACTTCACGCCTATCCTCATCATTCAAGGCTTGCTTACTCATAAAGCGATAGCGTCCGATTTGACATTATATTCAAACATGGAAGGCCAATCGTCATTCCATTCTTTTATGGAACGTACTATGGGATTAATAGTCTCATTCAAATCCCAGCCCAGCTCGGTCAAAGGGTACGAATACTTGTCGAAATCATCCCAAGTAGCCTTGGTCGGCTTATCGAGCAGAATCAATATATCCCAATCGCTTCTCTTGTCTGGATCAGAGTCAGCACGTGCATCACCTCGCGCACGTGATCCGAAAAGGTACGCCTTGACATTTGGGTCTATAGTGCGTAGCTTGTTCCTGATGGCTTGCAAAACATGATTGTCATCCATAACATTATTTTTTTGTTGCAAAGTTAGAAAATTAATAAACGCATTCCAAATAAAAAGTGAAAAAAATTAGGGCGGCATACATTCAAACATGCATGCCGCCCTTTAACTACTAAGAGTCTATTGTGCTTTGTGATGAAGCCTAATTTAGCTTTGTGCCATTTCCGTTACTGCTTGACTATTGAAACCTTGCAGTCGCCATTCTCCTGATGCACGGTGAGGGTAACCTTATAGGTGCCTGCGTCGGCAACCTGTAGGTTGGCACCGTTGTTCTCAGTAAGGTTGTCGTAGTCGGTGCTACCCGACTTTCCACCCCAAGAGATAGTCCAGTCGTGGTTGACACGGAACTTCACTTCACCAGCATCGAGATGACCTGTCCATTCCCAATTACCTGTGGAAACGTTGTAGGTGAGGTCGGTGTCATTGTTCCAGTTGCCATTGACAGTGCCTATCATGCTGATGCTCTCAACCTTTTGCAGGGAGTAGGTCATGTTGACCATATCAACAGAGATTCGATAGTAGCCTGCGCCCGGGTCGGAGCAATTTACTTCTCCGTCTGTTATCAGTGAGCCAGCGGCACCATTAGGATCCTGGCCAAAGTCGCCGTCCCAGTTATCAGTATTTGGCTTGAACTTAAACTCTCCATTAAGATAGTAGTAACCCAAGTAGTTGCCATCGCTGTTTGCGCCATAGAGTGCGTGGTTGGTGGACCATCCGCCCTCATTGCCAATCTCGTAGATGAATGTCGAGAAGTTCAGGGCCACATAGCTCCATGTGCCGTTGAGCATGTCGAACGTTACGCGATAGTACTTGGCGTTAGGCTGTGCCTCTATTACCAGGTTGCCACCCTCGTTAGCGTAAGAGAACTTGCCCTCAGCGTCATCGGCGGTTGCCGATATGATGTTGGTAGCATTCCAATCGCCCATCGACTCTGCCGGGAATATCTTGAACTCTACGTTGCCTGACGCAGGCGCAGCGAACGTGGCAGTGAATATTGGGTCGGCATACTGGTCGCCACCACCGTTGCTCAATGGTATGGAGGTGTCGGCGTTGTTCCAGTTGTTGACATTACCCACAATGTAATACTGGCTGTAGATGACAGGTGCGTTGGCAGTCAGCGTGGCTGTGGTTGAGCCTTCGCTCTTTATGCTCTGGCCATTGACACTTGTGTAGCTGGTAACGTCAAGCGTAATGGTGCGCTCTATCGGGTTGCGACCAACAAGGTTGTAGTAGGCAGTCTCAAGGTCGGCCACAGCCACGATGCCGTTCTCGGCGGCAGTGATGGTTTGTGTTGATGTGCCGTCGGGACTGTTCAGCACTACAGTATAATTGTTGGTTGCCACGTCGCTGACAGCCACCGTTGGTATGAAGAGCTGTACAGAGTCGGTGGTGACGTTGGCGAAATCGATGGCAGCTGCCGGGCTCACCGTAAGCGTAACGGTCTTGGCGTCCTCCGGGTCGTTGCTCTGCGGATCAGCCCAGTCGGTGTAGTCTTCAGAGCACCCCGCCATTGCAAGTGCCAAGCCTGCTATGAATAATATTTTTTTCATTTCGATTTTTTCTTATTTAGGCGGGCGAGGCACAATAGCCTCACCCATCCTGCTTTATTTTGCGATGAAATAATACTGACCCGTAATGTCGTTGAAAATCACGCGGTATGAACCAGCGGTTACGGGGATGTTGGCTCCGCCTTGCACGCCAGTGCCGTATGGGAACTCTGTAGATCCCCAGTTGGTGCCCCATCCAGAGATGGTGAACTTGGCAGTGGTGTCTCCGCCCGTAGCGTCGATGTCGTAGTACCAGTCATGGTTCTCTGCACCATCGTAGGTATTGCAAGGAGACATGGTGATTGATACGCCCCAGCCATCGAAGTCGCCAGTGATGTAAATCGGGTTGTCTCCACCGAAGACTGTCGGTGTGCCGTCGTAAGCCTCCACGGAGAGTTCGTCAGTGGCAGTGTTGAGTGTTACGGTGTAGATGCCGTCCTCGGGTACTGTGATATTGCCTGAGCCGCCGTCGTTCTTGACGAATGTTCCGAAGCTGTCGCCCTGGCCCCACTGTGTTGCCCAGTTGTCGGTAAGGCTTCCGCGGAGCTTGAAGCCTGCTGTTGTCAGGTAGCCAGTCCATGAAATCTTTCCGCGACCAGTCTTTGCGTCGTAAGTCTCACCCTCGATAGGCATGAGCGGAATGACCTGTGTACCAATATCTGAACCCCATGTGCCGTCGCCGATGCAGCCACCTATGAGCCACCATATCTCTGGGTCAGCGTTCTTCAGCTCCACATAGTACGGTGTAACGTTGACAGTAACTGTGTTGGAGTAGATTGTGGCAGTCTTCGTGGTAGTGTTGTTTCCGGCAATGTAGCTTGTAGCGCGGAAAGTAAGCGTCTTCTCGTCAAGAGTCTGTCCTTCCTCCCAGTTGCACAGCTTCTGCAATGCCGTGGCAAGCTCTGAAGCGGGAACAGCACCCTTACATGAGGTGTAATAGCTGCTGAGCGTGAAATAGTCAGCACCATCGTTGACACTCGTGTCCTCAGTGGAGTCGTTGTACTCTTTCGTGAACGACCCGTTGGAAGACACCTGCAGCTGGTATTCGCATGCAGCGGGGAAGCCACCATAGTCTGGCTGCGACCAGGTGAACTGCAAAGAGTCGGAGGTGGCAAGGTCGATATTTGCCTTGGAATATGCCGGTGTGTTCAGCGTGAATGTCGTGGGCGACTGCAGCACAGGGTTGCTGTCGTTGTCATCATCACAAGCCACGAGGAAGCACGCGCCGCACAGCATCAGCAGTCCCGTCTTGAATATGTTTTTCATTGTTGTTACTTGTTTGGTTTATAGTCTGTTTTAGTTCATAGTTTATAGTTTACGGCATGAAGTGCTGCCACTTGCTATAAACTATAAACCATTAAACTCTCAACTTCTTTTAATATCCCGGATTCTGCACCAGGTTGCTGTTTGCCGTGAGGTCGTTGGTAGGAATGGCATAGATGCTACGGTATGACTCAATGGCCCTTCCGCCGTATGTGCCGCCTTTCCATTGCCAAGTTAGGGTGTTGCCCGTGAACTCGCCAAAGCGTATGAGGTCGATGCGGCGACGACCCTCGAAGTAGAACTCGCGGCTCCACTCGTCAAGTATGTCGCTAAGAGAATAGCCAGCCTTCGGCGTAGCATTTGCACGCTCACGCAGCGTGTTGAGTGCGGCAATGCCCTCAGATGTGGCCGAGCCGCCATTCTGGCGTGCCGTTGCCTCGGCGTATGTCAGGTATGCCTCAGCCTTGCGCATGAGGAAGAAGTCGGCGTCGGGCTGGGTTGCATTGGTGCCATCAGAGCCGTCGGTCTTGATGTTCAAGTACTTCGCCACAGAGAAGCCCTCGGTGAACTGTGCCGGGTCGCTGATGTTGAGCGTGCGGTCCTGCCCCCAGAAGATGGCGCGATCGTCGCCTGCTGCATCCGGCATGTCGTATGAAGGCACGTTTGGCGCGTCGTCGTTGGGGAAGAACTTGCGTATGAGGTCTGGTCTTGCACGGTTGCCACCCCATTTGGCATCAGTGCCATTGGTAATGTCATCGTTTCCTCTTATTGCATGCATGTCGCCACTGCCTGACCATTCACCCGCAATGAGGAAGAGCGTGCCGCCCCATGAGGTTGTCAAGTTGCCCTGATACATCACTGGCAGTATTGCTTCAACTGATGAGCCGTTCTCGCCGTTGTCGCCCATGAAGAGCTGCTGGTAGGCGCTCCAGTAGTTGCCACTTGGGTCAGTCTTGGCGGTGGTGTAAATCTGATAGCTTGAATCCATCACCTTCTTAGCATATTCCGCAGCCTTTGCCCACTGTGCCGTGCCAGTGTAAACCTGCGCGTTGAGATAGAGGCGGGCAAGGAGCATCCAGTCGGCAGCTTTGTCAACACGGCCATAGCCAGACTGTGTGGAAGTCTTTGGAGAAGCGTCAGCGAGTGAGCCCTCGATGTCGAGCAGCTCGCTCTCAATCCAGTTGTAGAGGTCGGCTCTCTGTATCTGCTGAGGGCTTGCCGATGATACCGTGGTCACGAAAGGCACATTGCCAAACGTATCCATCAGATAGTAGTAGTACAAGGCGCGAAGGAAGCGCACCTCAGCCGTCATCTGAGCGTTATAGTCGCTTGCCACATCAAGGTAGTGGTTGCAGATGGTAACGCCGAAATAGAGGCGATAGTAGAAGCCCTGAGCCATTTCGTGGCTGGCGGTGAACGACGCGAAGTTGTAAGTTGAAATGCCCGGGTCGCCCCATGCGCAAATAGCTTCGTCGGTTGGCAACTCGTTGACGTTCCACATCTGGCGAATAAACGGGGTAGTGCCACCGTCCAGACCGCTGATGTCACAATCGCCGTCGGCACCTCCGTTGCCTTGCAGGGCAAGGTTGGCGTAGCACTTGTTGAAAAGTGCGTCATAATCGACCGTAGTGTTCTTGTTGGGGTCGATAGGCGTTACGTCCAAGTCGCCGGTGCAAGAACTGAATCCCATCGCAAGCAGCATGGCAGCGGCAGGGATGATCTTCTTTATGTATTTCATGTTCGTTTTTTAAATTTTAGACAGTTAGAAAGTCAGGTTCAAGCCCACGATGAATGAGATAGGACGCGGATAGATGTTGTTGTCTATGCCACCGCTCACCTCCGGGTCGACACCGTCGTAGTTGGTAATTGTGAACACATTGTTGACAGTACCGTACACGCGGCCTGACATGCCGTGATAGCTGCCACTCTTGAAGAGGTTGTTGAAGCTGTAGCCCAGTGTCACGTTGTCCATCTTGAGGAACGAAGCGTTCTCCACGAAGTAGTCGGACAACGGGTAGGTATAGGTCTGCCAGTTGTTGGCAAGCACATACTTAGGACGGTTGGCCACATAGTTGTATGAGGTGTAGATGCTTGAGTAGTTGACGTTGGAAGAGCCAGCCTTCATGTCGTTGAACACATAGTTGCCGAGGCTTGCGCGAAGCGAGAAGCCGAGGTCCCAATTTTTGTACTCCAAACGTGAGCTGAGGCCCATGAGTACCGGAGCAGCCGGGCTCTTGTAGTAGTACATGTCTTTCTCAGAGATGGTGCCATCGCCGTTGCGGTCAACGAATACACCCTCAAGCGGCTTGCCGCTCTTGTCATACACCTGCTGGTAAACGAGGAACGAGTACATCGGGTGTCCCACGGCGTGAGCCTGGACGTTGTTGCCCGTACCTGACGAGATGCTGCCAGTTGCCACATAGTAATCGGGATCGCCGTTGATGAGCTTGCTGATGCGGTTCTTGTTGTAAGTGAAGTTGTAGTCAATCATCCACGTCCAGTCCTTTGTCTGAATCGGGTTGAAGTGGAACGATGCCTCAACACCAGTGTTGTACATCGAGCCGATGTTGGTGTTCACCTGGTTGGCGAAGTTGGAGCCAGCCGAGACGTAAGCATAGTTGATGAGGTCAGTGGTCTTGCGGTAGTACCAATCCACGCTACCGCTGATGCGCTGGTTCAGGATGCCCCAGTCGAGACCCACGTTGTATGTAGTGGTTGTCTCCCACTTCAGGTTTGCGTCATAAGCGTCAGGACGAACGATAGTGCCGTCGCCTGTAACAGGATACCAGCTGCCCGCACCGGCGTTGGCGGTGTAGATGGCGAAGTAGTTGTAGTCGCCAATGCCTTCCTGCTGACCAGTCTGACCCCAGCCAAGACGGAGCTTGAGGTCGGACAGAACCTTGATGTTACGGAACAAGTTCTCGTCGTTGATCTTCCAAGCGAAAGCGAATGATGGGAACACAGACCAGTGGTCCTTGAAACGTGATGAGCCGTCATCACGCACAGTGGCTGTTACATAGTAGCGATCCATCAACGACCAGTTGGCACGTCCGAAGAAGCTCACGAGGTAGTTCTCGGTCTTGTAGTGGTATGGGTCGATGACGCCGTCGCCGTCATAGTCGGTGCCGTTGCCAGAGCCTGAGAACTCATAAAGCTGTCCTGCCTTGGAGCTGGTTGAAGGATATGTGCCATAGTAGCGCTTGTACTGGTTGCGCCAGAAATGCTGCCACTCGTAGCCACCCATTATGTCGAAGTGGTTCTTCGCCTTGTCATTGAAGTCGTGGTAATACTGTGCGTAGGCATTGAACGACAAATTGCGCTTGAAGATGCGGTCATAGCCATTCGAGCCATAATACATGTTGCCCGGCGACCAGTTGTAAACGGTAGTGGACTGGCGACCCTGTGAGAGGTCGGCGCCTGCCGTGGCATGGAGGCGAAGGTCCTCGAAGCCGTGCACCTTATAGTCAAGCTCCAGGCTGCCTACGAACGAGCGGCTGATGGCTGCGTCGTGCTGGCCCTCGAGGAGAGCGACAGGGTTTGACGTGGCGTTGGAGTTCTTTGTGGTAGGCCACGAGCTGTCGCCATACGACGCTGTGCTCTTCCACTCGAAATAGTTGCCGAAGTTGTCGTGGTTGGCAGACGTGCTGTCATAAATGGGCTGCGTGGGATCCATCCACAAGGCAGCACCCACGGCACCGGTGTTGGCATAGTGAGTCTCAGCCCACATGCCGCGTCCGCTGAAGTTCACGGTGAGGTGATCCTGCAGGAACGTGGGGTTCAAATTGACAGAAGCGGTGTAACGCTCAAAGTCTGACTTCTTCAAGATACCCTGCTGGTTGGTGTAGCCCACTGACACACGGTAGGGCATGTTCTTCAGCGCGCCGGACAGTGTTACGTTGTGGTCGTGGCTGAGAGCCGTGCGGTAGATTTCGTCCTGCCAGTCGGTGTTGGCCGTGCCGAGAGCCTTATACACGTCGCTGCTCTCACCGTATTTGTTGCTGATGTATGAACGCAGCTCATCGCCCGTCATCACGTCCAGGAGACCAGTCTTCTGGCTGACGGTGAACGAGCCGGCGTAAGACACCTGCGGAGCCTGACCCTTGCGGCCTTTCTTCGTGGTGATGATGATGACACCGTTAGAACCACGGCTACCATAGATGGCGGTGGCCGAAGCGTCCTTCAAGACGTTGAAGCTCTCGATGTCCTGCGGGTTGACGAGCGACAGGGCGTTAGACAGACCCTTGACACCGTTGTTGTCCATTGCTATACCGTCGATAACGATCAGAGGGTCGTTGCTGGCGTTGAGCGACGAGCCGCCACGGATGCGGATTGTGGCTCCGGCGCCAGGAGCACCACTCGAGCTTGTGATGTTCACACCGGCAATCTTACCGGTAATCATGTCTTGCGGGTTCACAACAAGACCTTTGTTCTTAGAGTCTGGGCGCAACGCCGTAACCGACCCCGTTAGGTCGCTCTTCTTGGCTACACCGTAACCGATGACCACGACTTCGTTGAGAGACTCGGAGTCGTCTTCCAAGGTAACGACCGCGCCATTGGCGGCACTTACCTTCTTGGGAGCCATGCCAATGTAAGAGATGGTGAGTTCAGTGCCCGGGGCTACGTCAACCGAATAGTTGCCATCCATGTCGGTCACGCCCACGGCTTTG
>CAZTUD010000117.1:0-8590 GCA_964616945.1 uncultured Prevotella sp.
TTCCGCTTCGGCAACACTGGTGAGACACGCTCAATGAACGCGATGGACGTAGTCTATCAAGGCGGCTCGACAGGCGACATCGTTGCGGCATTGCAATCGTTGCCCGGCTCACAGAAAGTTGGCGAGGACGGCAAACTCTACGTGCGCGGCGGCAGCAGCGAGGAATGCCAGACATTCATAAACGGCATGCACGTGCTGGAGCCTTACACCGTCCACTCAAGCAACGACGCTGTGCGCGGACGTTTTTCCCCATTTCTTTTCAAGGGCATGAATTTCTCGCTCGGCGGCTACAGTGCGGAATACGGCCAAGCCTTGTCGGCAGTCCTGCCAATGGAGACCACCGACCGCCAGACCAGCGATAAGTTTGGCGTAAGCGCATCGCTGCTCGACTGGAATGCCGGAGGCACAAAGGCGTTTGGGCGGAGCAGCCTATCGTTCAACGCCACCTATATGAACCTGCGGGCTTACAACCACATTGTGCCAAGCGACATCGACTGGTCAAGGCCTTTCGAGGACTTTTCGGGCGAAGCGCAATTCAAGGCCGACTTGTCGGAGCAATGGCAGTGGAAAACTTATTTTGGCTACGACTTCACGAGGCTCGGAATGAACGACTATGAGGAAAGAGACTTGCGGCTGCGCCAACATAACTATTATGCCAACTCAACGCTGCACGGGACACTTGCCCACGACTGGACGCTGTTTTTCGGCGTAGCGGGCAGCACGGTGCTCGACCGCATGAGCGACGCACTTGCCAGTGGCGACCATTACCACCGCAACCGCCACGAAATCCACCTGAAAGCCACGGCAAAGAAATATTTCGGCTCGGCATGGAAAGTCATGGCCGGCATGGAAAACTACATAAGGAAAAACCTGCTGCGCTACTCCGTCCTGGCGAATGGCGCTTACCAACAATCCGCCAACGAACCGCAAGCTACCTACAATCTTCACTACCAAATCCCCGCCCTGTTTGCCGACGCGCAAACCCGCGTTGCGCGGTCGTTGTTTCTGCGCATATCAACAAGACTGGAAAAGACCACCTACAACAGCCAATGGACTTTCATGCCGAGAGCGTCGTTGAGCTACGTGCCCTCACGGAAATTCCAGGCTTCGCTCATCGGCGGACGCTACAGCCAGACCGCCGAAGACGACTACATAGCAAGAAGCGGCAACACGCTCCGCACGCCCATTGCCGACCACGCGATAATAAGCGTGCAATATGGCGACGGAAACACTTCCGCACGCGTCGAGACTTATTACAAACGCTACCGCCGCCTGCCATTGCTACAGCAAGAAACTTCGCCTTACTCCGACGGCAGCTCATGGGGAAAATACACCGCCGACGGCCACGGCACGAGCAAGGGCGTAGATTGCTTCGTGGAAAGCCACTGGCTCAAGAACCGCGTCTTCACACGCCTTTCCTATTCCTACAACGACAGCAAGCGGCTCTACCTCGACTACTCCACCGAGCGTATGCCCGAATACGCGTCAAGGCACAACGTAAGACTGTCCACCCAGTGTTTCATTTCCAGCAAGCTGAGCATGAGCCTCGCCGACGCATATTGCAGCGGCAGGTTGAGCGAAGGGCGCAAGACACCTTATTACAACAGCCTCGACGCAAGCCTCACATGGCTCGCCCACAAAAAGGTAATAGTATACGCGTCGTGCAACAATCTGCTTGGCAGAAAAAACATCTACGGCTACAACGCTGGCGAGCCGATAACAAACTCAAGCAAACGGAGCTTCTACATAGGAGTCTTCATCTCCCTGAAAAGCAACAAGGCTTACGACATTTCCAACTTTTAAATTCAATATCAACATGAAAAGCTCAAAGTTAAAAACATTAATCGCAATCGTAACGTTCGCATTGTCGTTCGGCATCGCAAGCGCACAAGACAGCATCAGCACGCAGCAGCCACCCACCAAGGAGCAACTGCTCAACGCCATAGCCATGCAGGAACGCCTTGCCGCAATGCAGCCCGACAGCGTGGCCCCCATCTACCAACAAGCGTTGCTGAGCCTCAACTACGCCGTTACCTACCCGCAGGACAAGCAAACGGCACAGCTGCTCGAAAAGGCGGAAAAGCTAATAACAAAGCTCGACGGGATGAAGCAAGCCGACCGCTCTGATGTCGCCACGCTGAAAGTCTTCCGCTACATTTGCCTCATAGTGCAAAACCCGCAGCAAAACGGCATCCGATATTATAAAGATGTAATATCCAGCCTCGGCGACGCCTTGCGCCTCAATCCCGACAACCAGTTCGCCAAACTGCTGAAAGCCAAGTTTGACGAAGGCATGAAAGCTGCCATGCAATAGGCTTTTACAACCGTCTTGGTTTTGCTTCAAAGCATCAATGTTTTTGCTGCGTAGCGTGAATGTCTTCGCTACGTAGCAAAAGGTTTTTTGCTATAGCATTACAACGTAGATGGCGGCGCGGAGGTCCCACAACCACGGCGTGGAGACCTCACGAAGGCGGCGCGGGAGAACGGCAACCACGCCGCTAATGCGTCGCAATGCCGCCACAAAGTAAAATTGTTTTCACCATGCCTTTTTCTTTGGCGTTCCCGCCAGAATTTATTAACTTTGCGGCACGTAAAAGAAGAAACAGCGGCATGGACAACAACAACACCCTTATGAGGCAGCTCGTGGACGAGCTGAACCGCGCCTCCGACGCCTACTACAACGGGCGCGGCGAGCGGATGACCGACTACGAATGGGACGCCAAGTTCGACCAACTGCGGCAACTGGAGCAGGAGACGGGCACCGTGCTGCCCGACTCGCCAACGCACAACGTCTCAGCCGACAGCACGGCGGGGCAGAAAGAAGCGCACGAGTTTCCAGCCCTCTCGCTCGCCAAGACCAAGAGCGTCGGCGACTTGGCAAAATGGGCTGACGGCAGGCCGATATGGATTTCGTGGAAGCTCGACGGCCTGACGCTTGTCGTAACCTACGACGGCGGGCGGCTGACAAAGGTCGTTACGCGCGGCGACGGCCACATAGGCACCAACATCACCCATCTGGCCCGCGCCATCGACGGCATACCGCCACGGATAAAGGCGGGCGGCCACGTGGTGGTGAGGGGCGAGGCAGTCATAAGCTATGCTGATTTCGAACGCTTCAACCTCGAGAGTGACGAGGAATACGCCAACCCGCGCAACCTCGCCTCCGGCTCCCTGACGCTGAAAGACCCCGCCGAGGTGGCACAACGCCACATCCACTGGATTCCGTTCACGCTGGTGGCGGTAGAAAAGGAAAGAAGAGAGAGTGGAGATGCAAGAGAAATGCAAGACACCCAAGAAAGTAATCTCTCCCCTCTTTCCTCTCCCCTCTCCATTCCCAAATCCTGGGGCGCGCGCATGGACTGGCTCAAGGCCGCAGGCCTCGGCTGCGTGGAGCATGAGCTGATAGAGCATCCCACGGTGGACAATATAAATAATGTGGTGGCACGCTGGACGGAAAAGGTTACCAAGCGTGAGAACCCCTACCCCGTAGATGGCCTCGTGATAACATACGACGATACCGACTATGCCGCCACCGGCTCCGTTACCGGGCACCACGCCACGCGGGCGGGCTACGCCTTCAAGTGGGCCGACGAGAGCGCGTTGACCGAGCTTGACCACATAGAGTGGAGCTGCGCCGCGTCCACCATATCGCCCGTCGCCGTGTTCAAGCCCGTTGAGCTGGAGGGCACAACCGTGAAGCGGGCCTCGCTGTGCAACATAAGCGAGTGCGAGAGGCTCGGCATTGGCGGCAAGGGCACAGAGATGGAAGTCATCAAGGCAAACAAGATTATCCCGAAGGTCATAAAGATAAGGGAGGCGAAAGGCTCATTGGAGATACCCGACCACTGCCCAGTGTGCGGCTCGCCGACGGAGATAACGGTCAGCCCAGCCAGTGGCACGAAGGCGCTCCACTGCACCAACCCCCACTGCCCCGCAAAACAGCTGAAAAAGTTCGCCCGCTTCGTGTCGAAGCAAGGGATGAACATTGACGGCATATCGGAGCAAACGCTGCAAAAGTTCGTCAATCTTGGTTGGATAAAAGATTTCGCCGACATCTACCATCTGCCTGAGCATGAGGCAGAAATAGCCCGCCTCGACGGTTTCAAGGAGAAGTCGGCCCACAACATTGCCACAGCCGTGGAGAAAGCGCGCACGGTGGAAGCCCGCCGCCTGCTCTACGCCCTCTGCATACCGCTATGCGGGCAGGACGTGTGCAACCGCCTGCTGTCGGCATATACGCTGGAGGAGCTGGTTGGCATGGTTGCCCCTTCCCTTTCGCTCATTCCCGGCATAGGTCCCGAGAAAGCTGGGGCGTTCGTCAGCTGGTTCAAGGACCCGGACAACCACGCAGTGTTTGACAAGCTGATGAAAGAGGTGACCGTGGAAACCTCAAATCTCAAACCTCAATCCTCAAAACTAAGCGGCCTGACGTTCGTCATAACCGGCGACGTGCACCACTATAAGAACCGCACAGAGCTGAAAGCATACATCGAGAGCCAGGGCGGCAAGGTGACAGGCTCGGTGAGCAAGGCCACCTCCTACCTCATCAACAACGACACTGCCTCCACGAGCGGCAAGAACCAAAAGGCCCACCAGCTCGGCACGCCGATAATATCGGAGGACGATTTCATAGAAAAGTTCGGATAAGACAATGCGAATAGACATCATTACCGTGCTGCCCGAAATGATTGAGGGCTTCGTACACGAGAGCATACTGGCCAGGGCCGAGAAGAAAGGCCTTGCAGAGATACACCTGCACAACCTGCGCGACTATACGAGCGACAAGTGGCGGCGCGTGGACGACTACCCATACGGCGGCTTCGCCGGGATGGTGATGCAGTGCGAGCCCATCGACAACGCCATTTCGACCCTGAAAGCCGAGCGCGACTACGACGACGTGATATACGTGTCGCCCGACGGCGAGCGGTTCGACCAGCGCATGGCCAACGACATGAGCCTGCAGCAAAACCTCATCATCCTCTGCGGCCACTACAAGGGCATCGACCAGCGCGTGCGCGACCACCTGATAACCCGCGAGATAAGCGTGGGCGACTTCGTGCTGACGGGCGGCGAATTAGCGGCGGCGGTAATAGCCGACGCAGTGGTGAGGCTCGTGCCGGGAGTCATCAGCGACGACCAAAGCGCCCTCTCCGATTGCTTTCAGGACGGACTGCTCGCCGCGCCCATCTACACGCGCCCAGCCGACTACAAAGGCTGGAAGGTGCCCGACATACTGCTTTCGGGCAACGAGGCAAAGATTAAGCAATGGGAAATGGACCAGGCCGTGGAGCGCACAAAACGGCTGCGCCCCGACCTGCTAAATTTTTAATCCCTGCATTTTGCGTTATGAATTATTTGTAGTAACTTTGCAAGTAAACTATAAAACATTCTGTTATGTTCAGTAAAGAAACCTACGTATGCCGCAGAGCCGAGCTGAAAAAGCTCGTGGGCAGCGGCGTGATTGTTCTTTTCGGCAACAACGAGTCGCCCGCCAACTTCCCCAACAACGCCTACTACCCTTTCCGCCAAGACTCCTCGTTCCTCTACTATTTCGGGCAGCAGCGCGACGGGCTGGTGGGCGTAATCGACATTGACAACGACACGGAAACGCTTGTGGGCGACGACATCGACATAGAGGACATCGTGTGGTATGGCTCGGTTGACAGCGTCAGCGACATGGCAAAAGAGGTGGGTGTGGCGAACTATGCCCCAATGAAAGCCTTGAAGACCATCTGCAACGAAGCCCTGCGCCAGAAGCGCGCCATACACTTCCTGCCGCCCTACCGCGCCGACATCAAGATACAGATTTTCGACCTCCTCGGCATCCACCCCAACCAGCAGAAAGAAAGCGCGTCGATGCCGCTCATAAAGGCCGTCGTGAAGCAACGCTCCACAAAGAGCCAAGAAGAAATTGAGGAGCTTGAACGCGCCGCCGTCATTGGCTACAAAATGCACACCACCGCCATGCGGATAACCAAGCCAGGAGTAACCGAGAAATACGTAGGCGGACAGGTGGACGGCGTGGCCCACTCATACGGCTCGATGGTGAGCTTCCCCACAATATTCTCGCAGCACGGCGAGATAATGCACGGCAACCCGTCAATGGCCCTCCTCGAAAGCGGGAGGCTCGCCCTTTGCGACGCGGGAGCCGAGACAATGGAGCACTATTGCTCCGACAACACCCGCACATATCCCGTAAACGGCAAGTTCACGCAACGCCAACTCGACATATACTCCATCGTCGAGGCGTGCCACGACTATGTGCTTGAGGTGGCGAAGCCGGGCGTGAAGTACATGGACGTTCACTTTGCCGTCTGCCGCCTGATGTTCGACCGCCTGAAAGAGCTTGGGCTTGCCAAGGGCGACACCGACGAAGCCTTGAAGGCCGGCGCGCAGGCCATGTTCCTGCCTCACGGCCTTGGCCACATGATGGGCATGGACGTTCACGACATGGAGAGCCTCGACCAGATAAACGTGGGCTTCGACGAGGAGACGCGGCCCATACTCGACCAGTTCGGCACCAACGCCCTGCGCATGGGCCGCCGCCTTGAGGAAGGCTTCGTCGTAACCGACGAGCCAGGCATCTACTTCATTCCCGCCCTCATCGACGACTGGCGGGCAAGCGGCCACTGCAAGGAGTTCCTCAACTTCGACAAGCTTGAGACCTACAAGGACTTCGGAGGCATACGCATCGAGGACGACGTGTTGATAACCAAGGACGGCTGCCGCTTCATAGGCAAGGATCGCATACCCTACCACCCGAAAGACATTGAGGCGTTCATGGCGGCAAACTAATTTAAACAATAAACATACAGACAACTGATGAAGAAAACTATCATCGCGGCCATCGCCGCAATGCTGACCCTCAGCGCAGGGGCAGCAAATCCGAAAGACAGCGTAAACCCGAATAAGCCTGTGTTCACTGTCGTAAAGCAAAACCCCATCACAAGCATCAAGAACCAGAACCGCTCGGGCACCTGCTGGGACTACTCCACGCTAAGCTTCTTCGAGGCCGAGATATTGAAAAACACTGGCAAGACCTACGACCTTTGCGAGGCGTTCGTGGCCAACAAGACTTACATGGACCGCGCCATACAGGTGGTACGCTTGCACGGCGACTGCCAGTTCGCGCAGGGCGGCAGCTGCTACGACCCTCTCTATGTCATCCAACACTACGGCATCTGCCCAGAGGACGCCATGCCGCAGACGGGCAGCCAGTACGGCGACTCGCTGTTCAACTTCAACGAGTTCTTCAAGGTTCTGACCCCATACGTTGAGGCTGTGGCAAAGAGCGACGCAAAGAAGCTTTCGCCCGCATGGAAAGTGGGCTTGCAGGGCATCCTTGACGCTTACCTCGGCAAGTGCCCCACACAGTTCACATATCAGGGCAAGACTTACACCCCGAAGAGCTTCGCGGCAAGCATCGGGCTTGACAGCGCGGCATGCGACAACTACGTGAGCTTCACTTCCTACACCCACCACCCGTTCTGGACGGCATTCGCCGTGGAGGTGCAGGACAACTGGCGCAACCCACTGTCGTGGAACGTGCCAATCGACGACCTCGCCAAGATTATCGACAACGCCATAATGAACGGCTACACCGTGGCCTGGGGCGGCGACGTGTCGGAGGACGGCTTCACGCGCACCGGCCTCGCCTACATGTACGACAACAAGAAGCTCGCAAGCCTTGAGGGCAGCGACATGGCACGCTGGCTCAAGCTGGCCCCGGCAAAGAAGAAGAACCTCATCGACTCCCTCGGCGTGAACGCGCCCGAAATAACCCCGACACAGAAGCAGCGCCAGGAACGCTACGACAACTGGGAGCTGACCGACGACCACGGAATGCTCATCTACGGCATCGCAAAGGACCAGAACGGAAAGGAATACTACATGGTGAAGAACTCGTGGGGCGAGACTGGCGACTACAAGGGCATCTGGTACATGACGAAGAACTTCATTGTGGCCAACACCATGGACTTCATGGTCAACAAGAACGCCGTGCCAAAGGATATAAGGAAGAAGTGCGGCTTCTAAAAGACAAAGACATATAAACCATAAAAAATTTAGGTAAAATGAAAATCGATGAATTCAACCTTGCCGGCAAAAAGGCAATCGTTCGTGTGGACTTCAATGTGCCATTGGACGAGAATGGCAACGTAACCGACGACACCCGCATTCGTGGTGCCCTGCCAACACTGAAGAAAATACTTGCCGACGGCGGCGCAGTAATCATGATGAGCCACATGGGCAAGCCAAAGGGCAAGGTGAACCCGAAGCTCAGCCTGAAGCAGATTGTGCCAAACGTGAGCAAGGCTCTCGGCGTGGACGTGAAGTTTGCTCCCGACTGCGCCAAGGCCGACGCGGAGGCCGCAGCATTGAAACCAGGCGAGGCCCTGCTGCTTGAGAACCTGCGCTACTATCCGGAGGAAGAGGGCAAGCCCGTAGGCGTGGAGAAAGGCACTCCCGAATATGATGCCGCAAAGGCCGAGATGAAAGGCCGCCAGAAGGAGTTCGCAAAGAAGCTCGCTTCATACGCCGAGGTCTATGTGAACGATGCCTTCGGCACTGCCCACCGTAAGCACGCCTCGAC
>CAZTUD010000118.1:0-8572 GCA_964616945.1 uncultured Prevotella sp.
AGCCGCACAACCGCCGCCGTGTGAACAAGCATGGCTTCCGTGAGAGAATGGCCACCAAGAACGGTCGCCGCGTACTGGCTTCACGCCGTGCGCACGGACGCAAGAAGCTCACCGTTTCTGACGAGAACCACGGCAAGTAATCGCACGCTAAACGCATTGCAGTGCGCAAAAAGGGCAGTCAGGGAGTTCAAATCCCTGGCTGCCCTTTTTGCGTCACACAAATTGGTCGTTCGCTGAAACAAACCACCCGTTTGTTGAATTTAATTTCTTTTTTGTCACAACAAACGCCCTAAAACAAAAGAATTGTCTTAATTTTGCAACAGTTACTTCAAAACTGTTACAAAATGGACATCTCGCTTCAGGATTTCGATGCCATTACACTTGACGAAATGAGTGGCATACGGCTTATGAACCGGACGGACACCAAGTTCGTGACAACGGTGTCAATGCTGGGCCGCCTGCTGCGCCTTGCCGTGGCGGACTATCGCATGCAGGAAATTGGGGGCGAGCGGCTTTCACCTTATTATACTGTATATTTCGACACGCCGCAGATGGACATGTATCGCCGCCACGAGACGGGGCACGCCGACCGCCAGAAGCTGCGCATAAGGTCGTATGTGTCGTCGGGCATCAACTTCCTTGAGGTTAAGACGAAGAACAACCACGGTCGCACGCGCAAGAAACGCGTCAGCATGAGGAATTTCGATGCGCTGCATCCCGACCACCACATCTCTTTCAGCGAGAACAGCACATACCGCGACTTCCTTGCCAGCAACCTGCTCTACGACGCTGCGACGTTGCACGAATGCGTGGAGAACCGTTTCGACCGCATCACCCTCGTCAACCGCGCAAAGACCGAGCGGCTCACCATCGACACGTCGCTCCGCTTCCACAATCTGGTTAGCGGCAGGAGCCTGTCGCTGCCAAACATCGCCATAATCGAGCTGAAACGCGACGGCCTTGCCCGTTCCCCCATACTCGCCATGTTGCGGCAGCTGCGCATCAAGCCTATGGGCTTCAGCAAATATTGCCTCGGCTCGGCAATGACAAACCTGTCCCTGCCACGCGGGCGCATAAAGCAAAGGCTGCGGGCCGTGGAGAAATTAGGAGTTAGGAGTTAGGAGATTATCACTACATATATTATACAAAAATGGACATATTCAGTCTTGGCATTTCGGGCGAGTTCCTGACCATGCTGCTGCGGCTATTTGTCTGTCTGCTGGCTACATGGATTATCGTCGACCGCCTGTACTACACAAAGAGCCATCGGCGCGACTTCTACTTCACGTTCATGCTCATCAGCGTGGCGATATTTTTCATAGTCTTCTTCATGATATTCGTCCTGGAGGACTTGAAGGCAAAGACGAGCATCGGCATCGGTATCGGACTGTTCGGCATCTTCTCCATCATGCGCTACCGCACCGACGCCATGCCAGTACGCGAGATGACCTATCTTTTCGTCATTATTGCGCTGTCGGTGGTAAACGCCATCGCCAACTCGGTGTCAATAGTGGAGTTGTTGCTCACCAACAGCATCTTCATCGCCTGCATTTGGGTATGCGAGAAGCGGCTGCGGCAGGAACCTTGCAAGCTTGTGCAGTACGACCGCATAGACCTCGTGAAACCCGACCGCAGGCAGGAACTTGTGGATGACCTGCACGCCCGCCTTGGGCTGGACATAACGCATGTCGTGGTGGGCAGCGTTGACATGCTGCGCGACATGGCGATAGTGAAAGTGTATTACAACGACCAACGAGGAAAGGGCACCGACGACACCATAGACAGTAAAATGAAGCTAAACCGTGATGACTATGTTAAGAATGACAATTAAGAAAGCTCTGTCGGCCTTGATGCTGTTCTTGCCATTGGCAGCCTTTGCGCAAAGCGACTTTGGCGTATGGTACTCGGCTGGGGCAGAAAAGAAGATTGACAAAAAATGGACTGTCGGTGTGGAGGGTGAGTTCCGCACGCGCAACAACTCCCGCACTGCCGACCGATGGGACCTCGGTGTCAGCGCGGAATACAAGATTGCAAAGCACATGAAGGCTTCTGTGGGTTATGATTTCCTGCGCGACAACAACATAGAGAAGATAACCTACCACAGCGACGATACGCCGAACAAGTGGAGGCCAAGCTATTGGGGCAGCCGCCACCGTCTGCATCTTGACCTCACGGGCAGCGTGGACGTGGGACGCGTGAGGCTGTCTCTGCGTGAAAGGTGGCAATACACTTACCGCCCCTCGAAAACAGTAACGAGATACGACTTCGACAACGACCCGATGGAGGAGGAGACGGAGGTCAGTGGCAAGGGGAAGAACGTGTTGCGGAGCCGTCTGCAGGCCGCTTGGGACATCCCGCATTGCAAGGTGGAGCCTTACGCCAACGTGGAGCTTTTCAACTCGTGGAGCCTGACGAAAACGCGCTACACCGTCGGAGCCGACTGGAAAATCACCAAGCACCACAGTGTAGAACTTTACTACCGTTATCAAGACGTGCGCGACAACGACGAGGACAACGAGCCAGACATGCACGTAATAGGCGCAAGCTACAAATTCAAATTCTGAGCCATGAACAAGCACACCATATTCGCAATAACCATACTTTGCATGGCGGGTCTCTCTTCATGCGAGAGCGACGACACCGACTTCAGCAGCTACCTCTCCAGCACCACTCCCGACTATGAGCTTAAAGAAATAAGCTTCGACCAGACGGCACTCGCGGAGACAGAGACCATACCTTCCGACGACAACGACTATCACGAGAACTCCACGTTCGACCGCACTGTAACCATCGCTTTCAACGGCGGCAGCGCGACGGTGGAAACAAGCGCGTCAGGCATAACGTCGGCCATCGATGGTGCGCACGTCACCATAACCACCACCAAGGCAAGGGTGCACTACATAGTCTCTGGCATCACCACCAATGGCGGATTGAAAATATACAGCGAGAAGAAGTTCATGCTCACGCTCAACGGCGTGAGTATCACCAACCCCACTGGCGCGGCCATCAACAACCAATGCGGCAAGTCGATGTACGTGGTGCTTGCCGACGGTACCACCAACAGCCTCACCGACGGCACCGCCTACCAGACGCCAGCCAGCGAGGACGAGAAAGGAGCACTCTTCAGCGAGGGGCAGATTATATTCAGTGGCAGCGGCATTCTCAACGTCACGGGCAACTACCGCAACGGCATTGCCTCAGACGACTACATCGTGTTCCGCCCAGGCAATGTCATCAACGTTGCGTGCAGTGCCAAGAACTGCGTCAAGGCCAACGATGGAGTCTCCATACGCGGCGGAGTGCTCAATCTCGACGCTGCCGGCCCGGGAGGTAAGGGCATCAATTCTGAGGCATCTGTCGATGTGAGTGGCGGCAGGCTCACCGCCATAGCGTCGGGAGCAGTACTCGTGGAAGGCAACGACACTACGGGCACGGCGGCTCTGAAATGCGACAGCGCATTCATGATGACGGCGGGCGAAGTGAACCTGAAGGCGACTTCCGAAGGCGGAAAAGGCCTCAACTCCAATGGTAATGTTGTCATTAATGGTGGCAATCTTAACATAGAGGCCTTGGGCGACAACGGACTGTCGTCGGCAAAGGGGCTGAAGTGTGACGGCTCCGCCTGCTTCGAGGGTGGGGAGGCATATATATATAGTGCCAACAGCAAGCCCGTGGATGCCGAAGGCGGTATGACCATCGGAGCCACGATGACGGCGACATATTCCAACGACAACAAACTGGTAACAATCAAAACTCAATAGCCATGAAACATGTCATTCCTTTACTCATGCTGCTCTTGTCGGTGCTTTCGGCAAGGGCTGGCGACTACAAGTCGCTTGTCTTCCAGACATCCGGCAATGCGACGACATCCGTGGATTTAAGCTCGCTCGTGATTACAGTCTCCGACGGGAAACTCGTCGTTACCAACACGGCGGGCACACAGTCTTTCACCCTCACCGACCTGTCGAAGATGTATTTCTCCACGGAGACGACGGGCATTAAGGGCGTTTCTGCTGACGGCGCAAGCCAGGCGTTGTCCGTATATGACCTCCAGGGCCGCAGCATGGGAAACTTCAAGACCATAGCAGCGGCAAGGACTGCGCTGAGGCAGGGCGTGTATGTGGTTAAGCAAGGCAACAAGACTTATAAAATCGCGGTGAAATGAAAAAGTTGATATTATTCCTTGCCGCAATGATAGCGGTTGCGGCGCAGGCTCAGACACTGAACGTGGTGGTGGGGGAGGTGACCTACAAGGTGCCGGCAAGCCAGGCGGGCGACATGATCTATGCCGACGGCAGCACCCTCACCATACTCAGCAAGACTTTCGCGCTGGCCGACATAACGCAGATGTATGTCGATGACAGCGATGTCGACGACAACACCGTTGCCGTGGCCTACAGCGGTACGTCGGCAACTGTTACCGTGGCGGGCAACATCATGCGGTATATCACTCCCACCGTCAGCGATGCGCACGTGAGTATAGAGCAAAGCTCCGATTTGGACGACACGGCTGGCGAGATTACCTACACGCTTTCGGGCACCGCCACCGACGGCGAGTTCTATCTCTCTGGCTCCTACAAGGCAACTGTGGAGCTTAACGGCGTGTCGATAACCAACGCCACCCCCGTCTATTCTGGCGCGGCGGTGCACATACAGGACGGCAAGCGCATCAACATAAAGGTCGTGTCTGGCACTACCAACACCCTCACCGACTCGTCGGGTGGTAGCCAAAAAGGCGCACTGTATGTCAAGGGTCATGCCGAGTTCAAGCAGAAAGGCACGCTCAATGTCTATGGCAACCTGAAGCATGCCATCAAGACGGGTGAATACATGACCGTGAAGAACTGCACCATAAACGTGAAGTCGGCTGTGGGCGACGGCATCAACTGCGCCGAATACTTCCTCATGGAGAGTGGCACGCTCAACATCAGCGGCACTGGCGACGACGGCATACAGTGCGACCTCGACGGCGACACTTCGACAGGGCTGACCGACGACCACGACGACGAGGATTCGGGCAATATATACATAGAGGGCGGCACCATCAACATCGCATGCTCCGCCACGGCGGCAAAGGGCATAAAGGCTGAGGGCGACATCTATGTCAGCGACGGCACAACGACCATAACGACATCAGGCGGCGGCGAGTGGGACAGCGACGACAGCGAGACAAAAGCCGCAAGCTGCATGGCAAGCGACGCAAACATCACCGTCAGTGGCGGAGCACTCGACCTGACAAGCACTGGCTCGGGCGGCAAGGGCATGAAATGCGACAACACGCTCACTGTCAGCGGCGGAACGATAAAAGTGAAGACTTCGGGAGGCCTCTACTACAACAACGGCTCGACGGAGAACACCAACTACACGGGCAACACCGACAACCTGAGCAGCAACTACTATTCTTCGCCAAAGGGCATAAAGGCTGGCTTGAAGACCGCAAGCGGCACAAGTGGCAGAAGCACCACCTACACCTACAGTGGCGGTATCGACATCAGCGGCGGCAAAATCACCGTGTCAACATCCGGCCGCAACGCTGAGGGCATAGAGAGCAAGAACACGCTCACCATCAGTGGTGGGGAAATCACCGTGGAGGCTTACGACGATGCCATCAACTCAGGGCAGGACATGACCATCAGCGGGGGATATGTCTATGCTCACGGAGCCAATAACGACGGCATCGACTCAAACGGCAACTGCTACATAAAGGGTGGTGTGGTGTTCGCCATCGGCACAAGCTCGCCAGAGGTGGCCATCGATGCCAACAGCGAAGAGCGGAAGCAACTCTACGTCAGCGGTGGCACCCTCGTGGCAATAGGCGGTTTAGAGTCGGGGGCGAGCCTCACGCAGTCGTGCTACTCCACATCGTCGTGGACAAAGAACCGCTGGTATGCGCTCACGGTGGGCAGCTCAACGTTTGCATTCTGCACGCCGTCAAGTGGCGGCTCCACGCTCGTCGTGTCGGGTGCGTCAACGCCAACGCTCAAGAGTGGGGTTACGGCATCTGCCGGCACTGGCATCTTCTATGGCTATGGCAACAGTTCGCCCTACGGCTATCTCGACGCCACGGTTAGCGGTGGCTCGTCGGTCTCGCTCTCCTCATACAGTGGAGGCGGTGGCATGGGACCTGGAGGCGGTGGACGCAATGGTCGTTGACAAATATCCGTCCATGTGGGATAATAATCATTTTGGACAAATGCGGATATTCATTTTTTCCAGAAGCGGCGGGTGATGTCTTCGAAGTCGTCGCCCGACACGCGCTTGTAGAGCCGCTGGTTGGTGGTGCGCTCCTTCAGGCATCCGAGATGCCTGATATATGGTCCCACCTTTATATAGTCGAAGTCCTCTTTCCTTATTGCCGACGGCACAATCTGCCTGCCGCTATACCACCCCACGCGCAGCCTGGGGTGGCTTTTGTGCACATGGCGGGCAAGCATGTCCACGTCCTGTGGCTCGGCGTCGCCACCCATGAAGCACACGCAGGTTATGGTGTCGCCATATTCTCCAAGCAACCTTTCGAGCGACAGTGGCGTGAGCGGCGTGCCTATGTCCTGCCAAAGATAGCTGCTGTGGCAGCCGGGGCAATGGCAAGGGCAGTTGGAGATGTTGATGGCGAGCGTCATCTCGTCGGGAATCTCCTGAAAGACGATTCCTGTGTTCACGTATTTCAGCATGTCTCAACCTCCACCGTTGCAAGCTCCTTCGACACGTCATACTTGTCAAGCCCGGCGTAGTAGCGGCGGTGGGCCTCCTGCTGGCGGGCGACGGAGAAGTTGCTCACGCGCTTCAGGTAGCCTATGATGCGGGTCAGGTAGTCCACGTTTTTCGAACCGCAGACGGGGCACTCCTTCAGGTAGCGCTTGTCGATGTGGCCGCAGTCGTTGCACACCGTGTTCGGGATGTTGTAGGTGAAGTAGTTGCAGCCCTCTTTCGCCGCTACGCGGAAGAGCTGTCGGTATTGCGCTTTCGACAGGTGCTCGTCGAGGTTCATGTGCAATGCGGAGCCGCCCGTGAGGTGCTCGATGTAGGGCTTGCCGTGGAGCTTGAACTTGTCCACGATGTTCAGCGAGTCGTCCTCCACTATGTAGAAGTAGCTGTTGTAGCAGTCGCGCGGCACGAAGTAGCCGTCCTCGCGGTCCCACTTGGCGTGCTTCACGCCTACGTTCTCGGCGGGTATCATCTCGCAGTTGAACATCGTCTCCTTCGTGCGGTATTTCTTGTTGTATCGCTCTATGAGCGAGAGTATGCCCTGCACGTAGTGCATGTAGTCGTCGTTGGGCGTTATGTGCAGCCCCATGAACTCGGCGCTCTCCACAAGCCCGTTGATGCCTATGGTGAGATATTGGCGGTTGATGTTGATGTAGCCGGCATCGAACAGTGGCAACATGCCGTGGCGTTGCAGGTCTTTCAGGTTCTCGTTGTAGGCGAGCTGCACCTTGTGGCATAAATCTACAATGTGCTCCAAGTATTTGAGATAGTCCTCGTTGTGGTTCACGGCATACTGCACGCAGCGGTTGAGGTTTATCGTCAGCACGCTTTTCGAGCCTGTCGATACGCCTCCCGCGCCGAGCGTGTAGCTGAAGCCGTTGTCCTGTATCTCGTTGCGCAGGCGGCAGCACGAGCTGAGGCTGTCGGCGTTGTCGCTCAGGTAGGTGAAGAACGAGTGCCCCTCGGCGTACATCTCCGCCGCGAAGTCGCCCCACTCCTTGTCCTTGCAGTCGCCATTCTCGGTGAGCATCGCCATCGTCTCCACGGGGAAGGTGAGCACGGTCTTCGTGCGCTCCTTGTTGAACCACTTCATGAACCGCTTCTGCAGCCAGTCGAGACCCTCCCAGTCGGGCTGCGAGCCGTCGGGGAAGAAGAAGTTGCCGAAGAGGCTGTCGAAATAGTAGTGGTCGTAATAGCTTATGTTCCAGAACACTGCCTGATAGTTGCGCGCGCCCGTGGGCTGGTTGAGCGAATAGACAATCTGCTCGAAGCAGTCGGTTATCACCTTGTCTATTGTGCGCTTGCGCAGGCTGAGGTCCACCACTTCGTCGGCACGCTTCCAGTAGTCTTTGCCATATTCCTTTTCTATGAAGTAGTTCATGTACATCAGGAACTCTGGCGTGGCGCACGCCCCGGCGAGCATCGACGAGACCATGAACACCATGTTGATGAAGCCTCCGCAGAAGCTCTTCAGGTTGGTGGGGGCGGTGGAGTTGCCGCCGATTGATGCCGTGCCGCCTATGAGCCACGGGTACATGGTGATGGAGGCGCAGTAGTTGGCGAGGTTGGTCTCGTCGTTCTTATATATAAAGTGGTGGTTGAGCTTGTCGATGTACTCCTCGGCAAGCTCCTTGCCGTACATCTTCTTTATGCGCTCGGTGAGCAGGCGGCGGTTGAGGCGTATGAAGCTCTGCTTGGGCAGCTCGCCGATGAGCGTGGCTATGTTTTTGTGCTCCACGTTGGCGTTGGCGTCAAACTTTGAGCCTTCCGCCGCATTCTCCGCGTTCATGTATTCGGACAAGAATTTCATTTTCTCAAGCGTCTCGCGGTCGGCCTGGTGCTGCTGGCGGTAGATGATGAAGCTCTT
>CAZTUD010000119.1:0-8572 GCA_964616945.1 uncultured Prevotella sp.
TATGCCGACACCAGGTGGAAGTGACGGGAGCGGGAAGAACCGATGCCGGAGTACACGCCCACACGATGGTATGCCATATTGATGAAAGCAAGGACATTGACTGCCAACAACTCACCTACCGCCTCAACCAAATACTCCCATGTGATATATGCTGCAAGAAAATAGAGCCTGTAGCCGATGACATGCACGCCCGTTTCTCGGCAAAAAAACGCACATATCGATACTTCATCCACACATGGAAAAATCCATTTTTAAGGCAATATTCTGTAGAGACCCATTACCACCTTGACTTCGACCTTATGAACGAGGCAGCGGCCTACCTGCTGACCATAAGCGACTTCAAGGCTTTCTGCAAGGCTGGCACCGACACCAAGACAACGAAATGCCATGTCACGACGGCACACTGGGTACAAGTCAATGACACGGCATGGTATTTTGAAATCTCCGCTGACAGGTTCCTCCGCAACATGGTGCGTGCAGTGGTGGGAACATTATTTGATGTCGGCAGACACAAAACAACTCTCACCCAGTTTCGCGACATAGCAACGCATGGTTCGCGCACTGATTCTGGCGAGTCGATGCCTGCCCACGGTCTGTTCTTGTGGGATATAGAATATTAGGATTATCTAATCCTGTCCATCGACTTTATCAAGTTCTCGTCAGCCTTTATGCCATGACGCGCCATAAGCAAGAAAACGATGGCCACCAGTGGCAGACATGCCGCAAAACCGAAATGGAAACTCCCCATAGCCGCAAACTCGCCAAAAGCACAGAAAGCATAATAGCCATACCATGCAAGACAAAGTATGATGCCAGCCACGCAAATCCTTGCCTGCATAGGCCGACGCTTGTACAGGAAAATGTCTATGAACGTCAATGCGCCCACAACAACCAAATCAACAAACGGTAAAGGCTTTGACAAGAACGACTCGCCTGTGTACACACCTATATTATACCATACAGGCGACACTCCCATAGACTTCAGCCGCACTTCGCCAATGGGAAGGCACAAGCATACAATGAGTGCTGCCAATGCCAAAAGCAAGTATATGGTCTGTTTTCGTTGAATCATTTAAAGCTCCTCCGTCTGGGCGTTGTCCTTAGAAGGATCCCTCCAATACACGTTGCCCTCAATGAACTCTTGTGTGGCAAGCAACGTCGGCTTGGGCAACTTCTCATAGTAGCGGCTTATCTCTATCTGTTCGCGGTTCTCGAATACCTCTTCAAGTGAATCGTTGTAAGAGGCGAACTCGGCAAGCTTCTTGCTCAAGTCTGACTTTATCTCTACAGAAATCTGGTTGGCACGCTTACCAATGATGACCACGCTCTCATAGATGTTGCCCGTAGTCTTGCACAAATCCATAATATTGCGCGTCACTGTGTTCACTGGAGCTTTTGACTTCTTGTAATCCATTTCTTATTCCTTTATTTTTATATTATTCGTCCTTAGCGTTTGCTGTCACTTTCTTGCACTTCTCTATAAAATTCTCAGCCTCCTTACGCTCTTTTGAGTCAGGGTATTCATTTATAAACCCATAGCACTCATCCTCCGCATCCTGGAACCTTTCCAGCTTCTTCGATTCCACACTTTGCTCCGCAAGGTGGAATTTGCTCTTCATTATCAGCGTGGCAAACTTCTCGCGCTGCTTTGTATAAGGATAATCCTTCAGCGCGTTTTGCGCAGTAACGATGCATGCCTCATAGTTGTTGCCGCCATTGGTGCAGTTGCCGAAATACGAGCCCAAGTCGTAATAAAGCTCCGCCGTCGAAAGCTCCTTGGCGACCAGCTTGTCTTGAAGCTCAAAAAGCTTTTCTTGGGCCTGTTCTTTATACTTAGCCTCTGGATAAAGGTCGAGATACTCTTGGAATGCAGCTATGGCAGACACCGTCTGCGACTGGTCAAGGCGAGGTTCAGGAGTACCCATCAACAGGCTCTGTCCAATGTAGTATTCCGCTACTTCCGCATATTTGCCGCGAGGGTAAGTCTTGACGTATTTCTTGAAAGTTTCCGAGGCTGTCTCCCAGTCCTGGCACATGTATTCTGACATGCCAAGCATATAAAGGCATTCTTGGGCATCTTGGCTGCCCTTCTGCGGGATAATCAGCTCCTGAAGCAAGGTCGTTGCCCGCTGGTATTTGCCGAGGGCAAAGCATTCCTTCGCATATTCATATTTATAACGGTAATCTTTTGACTTATATACGCTGTTAAATTCTTTTGCGCAACCGCTCAGAAGCAACAGCGAAACAAGTGCCAGTATCGCAGTTTTTCTCATAGCTATCAATTTGTTGTGCAAATTTACACATAAATTCATAACAAACCAAATGTAAGTGTCGTTTTTTAAGAAAAAACGCTTAACTTTGCATATATATGGATTTCGAAATATCATCAAAGTTCAAGCCTACAGGCGACCAGCCACAAGCGATTCAACAACTCACCGAGGGCGTGGAGCGCGGCGACCCAGCGCAGGTGCTGCTTGGTGTCACTGGCTCTGGCAAGACGTTCACCGTGGCAAACGTCATTGCCAATGTTGGGAAGCCCACTCTTATTTTAAGCCACAACAAGACCCTCGCCGCCCAGCTGTATGAGGAGATGAAAGGCTTCTTTCCCAACAACGCCGTAGATTATTACGTGAGCTATTATGACTATTATCAGCCGGAGGCGTACATGCCGTCAACCGACACCTACATAGAGAAAGACCTTGCCATAAACGACGAGATTGACAAGTTGCGGCTTGCCGCCGTGAGCGACTTGCTGTCGGGCAGGAAAGATGTCATCGTCGTGTCGTCTGTGTCATGCATCTACGGAATGGGAGCGCCTGTGGCAATGCAGGAGAACGTTATCAACATAAAGCGTGGGCAGAAGCTCGACCGTAACGCTTTCCTGCGCAGACTCGTCAACGCCCTGTATGTACGCAACGACATAGATTTGCAACGTGGGGGCTTCTCAGTGAAAGGCGACACCGTGAACATTGCCATGGCATACTCCGACTATATACTCAGGGTGACATGGTGGGACGACGAAATAGACTCCATTGAGGAAGTGGATGCCATCACCATGCACTCCATGCAACAGTTTGAGGAATATTCCATCTACCCAGCCAACCTCTTCGTTACATCAAAAGAGCAGACAGAAAACGCCATACGCATGATCCAAGATGACCTGACAAAGCAGGTGAACTACTTCACGTCGATTGGCGACAACATAAAGGCGCAACGCATAAAGGAGCGCGTGGAATATGACATTGAGATGATAAAGGAGCTTGGCCATTGCTCTGGCATTGAGAACTACTCGCGCTACTTCGATGGCCGCGAGCCAGGCCAACGGCCATACTGCCTGCTCGACTTTTTCCCGAAAGACTATCTCATGGTAATCGACGAAAGCCATGTTACCGTGCCTCAAATCAACGCCATGTACGGAGGCGACCGTGCACGCAAGCAAAACCTTGTGGAATATGGCTTTCGTCTGCCTGCCGCATTCGACAACCGTCCCTTGCGTTTCGAGGAGTTTCACGAAATGCTCCACCAAGTCATCTATGTCTCTGCAACACCTGCAAATTATGAGTTGCAAGAGGCAGAGGGCATGGTGGTTGAGCAACTGATACGTCCCACTGGACTGCTCGACCCGGAAATTGAAGTCCGCCCGTCGGAAAACCAGATTGATGACTTGCTCGACGAGATTGTCACCCGTTCGGAGCGCAACGAACGCGTGCTTGTGACGACGCTTACAAAGCGCATGGCTGAGGAGCTTACCGAATATTTGCTGAACCACAACATCAAGGCCGCCTACATACACAGCGACGTGGCGACCCTCGACCGCGTGAAGATTATGAACGACCTTCGCGCTGGCGTGTACGACGTTCTCGTTGGTGTCAACCTGCTGCGTGAGGGTCTCGACCTGCCCGAGGTTTCGCTCGTGGCTATTCTCGACGCCGATAAGGAAGGCTTTCTGCGCAGCCACCGCAGCCTGACACAGACGGCGGGACGCGCCGCACGCAACGTAAACGGCAAGGTGATAATGTATGCCGATGTCATCACGGAGAGCATGCAGCGCACCATAGACGAGACTGCACGTCGGAGGAGCATACAGCTGAAATACAATGAAGAGCATCACATCACGCCAAAGCAGATAGAAAAAGAGATAAAAAGTGTACTACCGCAATCTGACGGAAGCGAGTATGAGGCTCCCAAGCAGGCTGCACGTCAAGTTTACTTTGAACCTGACAGTGGAGCTTTCGCTGCCGATCCCATCATCAAGCGCATGACCAGGCCTGAGCTTGAGAAGAGCATTGAGAACACCAAGCTCCTCATGGAAGAAGCTGCGAAGAAACTCGACTTCATCCAAGCGGCGCAATACAGGGATGAAATCATTAGGTTGCAAAAACAGCTCGAATTGAAATGAAACACAATTTTGGAACAATGCATCGCCTGAGATACACATTATATATATTGCTGTTCTTGCTGTGCTACGCGCATGCAAAGGCACAAACGCGCACCAGCACCGCCTACCAACTTTATATACTCAAATACAAGGACCTTGCCATTGAACAGATGGAGCGATACCACATACCAGCAAGCATAACCCTTGCACAAGGGCTGTTCGAAAGCCATGCGGGCATGAGCCGGCTCGCCACTGTGGGCAACAACCACTTCGGCATAAAGTGCCACGGGTGGCGGGGGCGCACTATCAATGCCGATGACGACGCTCTTGGAGAATGTTTCCGCGCATACGACAACCCCAGGCAAAGCTATGAGGACCATAGCAAATTCCTGCATGGCAACACCCGCTATGCCCGCCTGTTCAAGCTCAACATTGACGACTACCGTGGCTGGGCGCACGGGCTGAAAGCCTGCGGATATGCCACCAACCCAAACTATGCTGCAAACCTAATAAACATCATCGAGCTATACCAACTTTACCAGTATGACAGCGCAAAGACCTACGACCACTTCATGGCCGACAAATACGACGCGCACAGTCATTCTGGCACGTTCGACATCACCCACCCCGTACACAAATGCAACAAGAATTATTACATAGTAGCACGCGATGGCGACACATTCAAGCTTCTTGGCAAGGAAATGGGCGTGTCGTGGAGAAAACTCGCCAAGTACAATGAGCGCGACAAGAACGATAGGCTGCGCAACGGCGACATCGTGTTTCTGGAAAAGAAACAGAAGAAAGCGATGAAAGCATTCAAGAACCGCCCACACATTGTTCAGGCTGGCGAAAGCATGTACTCTATAGCCCAACTGTATGGCATCAAGCTGAGAAGCCTCTACAAGATGAACCATCTATCGCCAGAAGACGACATACAAGTTGGCATGAGGCTCAAGGTAAGATAAAAGATGCTAAGAGTGAAATTAAAGACAAGGCATACTCAAGTACTTTGTCGCTTGCGGCAAACAACAAAACATAAAGATAAAACTATGAGAAAGAACCTTTTATTACTTTTTCTCTGCGCCATGACAGAAGTTGCTTCCGCGCAGGACTTCAACCAATATTTCCAAGACAAGACGTTGAGAATAGATTACATATTCTCCGGCAACGACCATGAGCAACACATAGCCGTTGATGAGCTGTGTGTCGAGCCGAAATGGTATGGCAAGCGGCAAAGGCTCGCCGAACTTCCTGTCGAGGGCAACGGGCAGATAACTGTCAGAGACCACAAGTCGGGACAGGTCATATATCGCAACTCGTTCTCTACGCTTTTCCAAGAGTGGCAGTCTTACCCCGAAGCCAAGAGCATTAACAAGAGCTTCCAGAATGTTTTCCTCGTGCCGATGCCCAAAGACACCGTCGACATCACCATCGACCTGCGCAACAACCGCAGGGAGGTCACAGGCTCGCTCACACATCAAGTCGTGCCCACCGACATTCTAATTAGGCACATTGGCGAGAAGAATG
This sequence comes from uncultured Prevotella sp., assembly GCA_964616945.1. Lineage (GTDB taxonomy): Bacteria > Bacteroidota > Bacteroidia > Bacteroidales > Bacteroidaceae > Prevotella. Next base: position 5,906 of record CAZTUD010000119.1, read on the forward strand.
TAACGCCCTACTCCACCCTGCAGCAGGCCGACGACACCACGCGCTGCATACACATTGCATACGTCGCCGAAGGCTATACCAAAGCCGAGATGCCATTGTTTATTGAGGACGCACGCAAGGCTATGGACTTCCTTTTCTCATACGAGCCGTTCAATAGCACGAAAGGCAGATTCAACATTGTCGCCGTAGAGTCGCCCTCTGAGGACAGCGGCACAAGCGAGCCTTCCAAAGGCATCTGGAAAAATACCGCCCTGCACTCCAATTTCGACACATTCTATAGTGATCGCTATCTCACCACGCTGCACCTCAAGGACTTACACAACTGGCTCGCAGGCATACCATACGAGCACATCATTGTTCTCGTGAACACGGACAAGTATGGCGGCGGTGGCATCCTTAACAGCTACAACCTCTCCATGACCCACCACAAGGCTTTCCGCCCAGTTGTCGTGCACGAGTTCGGCCATAGCTTTGCCGGGCTTGCCGACGAGTACGCCTACGAGCAAGAGCAGATACCGATGTATCCACACGATGTGGAGCCTTGGGAAAAGAACATCACCACCAAAGTCAATTTCCACGGCAAATGGGAAAACCTCATCGGCAAAGACCCAGAGGCAGGCTTCTACGAGGGAGCAGGCTACAGCCTTAAAGGTGTTTACCGCGCCTACCCTGACTGTAGGATGAAGACCAACGAACACCCCGACTTTTGCCCTGCTTGTCGTCAGGCAATACAGGCAGTCATTGACTTTTATACAAAATGAAAAGACACTTTTTTATGGGTTTCATAATCATTATGACGGCATTAGCCTGTCTTTCGCCACTTGTATTTTTCTTGCCGGCAATAAGTGGAGACGGCAAATATACCATTGAAAACGACTCCATCATAATCAACGGACCCTATTCAAGGGTTATCCCCTTCTCACAAATAGAAAAGACAGAATATGACTTCCCTCTGCCAAGAATATCATACCGAAGTAACGGAATATCAATAGGCAGGATTAATATCGGACACTTTAAAAGCAAGGACGGAGAGGAGGTTCTCTTATACCTCCACTCCAAGAAACCAACAGCAATATATATTCTCACAAAGGATAATAAAAGGGTTTACATTAATTTCAAAGATGAAACCTATGCTAACAGGTTTATAAACGATTTGAAAAAATCATGTCATTCAAGAAATTGACACTGCTTGCATTTGCCTTACAGCTGTCTGCACATGCTCCTGCCCAAACATCACAGGCAAGCCACGACCTCGGCATAGCCCTCGACTATTTCCAGAGCGGCAAATACCATGAGGCACTGGCCATACTCGCCCCGTTGGACAGCGCATACAACCTCAATCCGCGCTTCAGGGCTTACACGGGGCTGTGCTATTACTATGACAACAACTTCAAGAACGCAGCGCGTCTTCTCGATGCCTCGCTGCCACGTCTTACGGCGTTCTCGCCACAAGAGCGTTCGATATATTATCATGCCGAAGCCGACAGCCATTTTATCCTACAGCAATATGACGAGGCGCAGGCAGCCTACGACAGCCTGCTCGTACTGTGTGCCGACAAGGCGAAAGGCGAGGCTTACTTCCGTCTGGGCTTCATCTTCATTTACAAGAAAGAATGGATTGATGCTCTCGACAACCTGCAGTCGGCCCTTGTCCATTACCAACGCTTTCTTCCCGACGAAAAGGCAAGGATAGCCCAGATAAGGAATATGATAGAGGGCTGTTGTGAAGAAATAAACAAGACACCATGATTTTCTATCTTTCAGACACAGGCAACACCCGGTGGGCCGCCGAGACAATAGCAAAAGCCACTGGCGACAAACTACTTTTCATACCCGAATTGCTCACAAAGATAATGCCTTACACCCTACAAACTGGCGAAAGACTTGGTTTCTGCTTTCCCGTACATGGGTGGCGGCCACCGAAAATAGTGCGCAAGTTCATAAGCCAGCTGCATGTCGATGCCAAAGACCACTATGTTTATGCACTATGCACGGCAGGAGACGACATTGGCGAGACCATCGACATTCTGCGCGATGACCTACAGGAGCATGGCATCCATCTTGACGCAGCCTTCTCGCTCATCATGCCTGAGTCGTATATGGGACTGCCGTTTTTCAATGTTGACACACCCGCAAGAGAGAAAGAGAAGAAAGAAAAAGCAGCTAAAGACTTGAAAACCTACGCCGAAGCTATTGTCAGCCGCAGCAGCAAACAGCACCTCGTGCTTGGCAGATGGCCCAAAATAAACTCACGTATCCTTGGTGGCTTCTTTGTCAGATTTCTTCTTACCGACAAACCATTCCACGTAGAAAGCCATAGATGTGTGAAGTGCGGCATCTGCGCTGACGTATGCCCAGTGCATAATATAAAAGGAGGCTTGGGCAACGAGCCAAAATGGAAACACGACGGCTCGTGCCTCGCATGCTTCGCCTGCTACCACCATTGCCCACATCATGCAATAGAATATGGGCATGTAACGCAGGGCAAAGGTCAGTATTTCTTCAAGAAAAGGACATAAGGACAAAATAATTAAGACAAAAGGACAAAGCCTTTTGACATAATAAAGGGAAACATAATAAAAAGGCCGTGGGGACATTGCTGTCCCCACGGCCCTGCCTTGGAAGAAGGCGGCTTCCTACTCTCCCGCATTGCATTGCAGTACCATC
>CAZTUD010000120.1:0-8562 GCA_964616945.1 uncultured Prevotella sp.
TGTCCATCTCGTTGAGCACGTTGTATCCATACGTGTTGTTGTTGCCAAGCTGGCGGTTGTACGGGTAACTGTAATACTGCTTGTAGAACACCCGCTCTCCATTCTCGTCCCAGCATGGCACTGCGCGGCTTGTGGACAATGCGTATGAGAACGGGCTCACGCCGCTGTAGCCTTGGGAGTCGCGCAGGCTGCCGCTGATGGTGAACGAGCCCCTGAGCCGCTTGTTGAACTGCACGCCGAGGTTCAGGCGGGTCGTGAACTGTGTCTGGTCGTTGCCTTTCTCCGTGCCCTTGCTGTTGTTGTAGCCCACAGAGAAGTTGTAGGTGAGCTTCTCCGAGCCTCCCGACACGCTCACGTTGTGGCTCTGGCTCCACGAGTCGCGGGTGAGTATCTTCAGCCAGTCGGTGTTCACCGTTTCCAGACGCTGCATGTTCGTCATGAAGTCGGCCTCGGATATTTGGTGGTTGTCAAACATCGCCATCAGTCCCTCGTAGGTGTAAATTTGCGGCAGCGGGTCGCTCTGGTAGCGCACGCCCGCGTCGTAGGCCTCCTTGCTGAACTGAATGCGCTCCTGCGAGTTCATGTAGTCGAAGTCGCTGTAAACCGACCTCATGCGCACCGAGAAGTTGTTGCTGTAGCGCACGCTGGTACGCATGGCGGAGCCTTTCTTGGTGGTTATCACTATCACGCCGTTGGATGCCTTCGAGCCGTAGATGGCAGTTGCCGAGGCATCCTTCAAGACGGTTATGGTCTCAATGTCTTGCGGATTGAGCCACGACACCTGGTTGCCGATGAGCTCGCGCATGTCGGTGGTCATGGCCGCGCTTGCGTCAATGGAGATGGGGTCTTCCTGAATCACGCCGTCAACCACCCAAAGCGGGTCCTGGTTGCCGAGGATGGTTGACTGACCACGGATGGTGAGCTGCGGCGACGCGCCCACACGGGCAGAGCTGTTCACCACCATCAAGCCCGCCACTTTGCCTTGCAGCATCTGGTCGATGGTCTGGTAGGCGGGCATCAATATCTCGTCGGCGCGGAGCGTGGTATAAGCTCCCACCATGTCCTTGCGCGGCAGGCTGTTGTAGCCGTTCTCCACGACCTCCACCTCGTCGAGGTTCTCTGCCGACGGTTGCATGGCTATCCTCATGCGGCTGCTCTCCACGCGCACCACTTTGGTGTCCATGCCCAAATATCTTATTTCCAGGTAGTGGGTCTTGCCTTTTGCCACGTTGGGGGCGGTGAGCCTGAAATGGCCGTCAATGTCGGTAACGGTGGCTGCCTTCGAGCCCCGCAGCCTCACCGTGGCTCCAGTGAGCGGCTCGCCCGACTCGTCGGTAACGGTACCCTGCACTGTGAGGCTCTCTGTCTGCGCCTCCACTCTTTTGGCATTCGTCGTGTTGTTTTGGGCTGTCAATGGCACGCTTGTAAGCAACATGCCGCACAACAGTGTCAAGACTGCGACTCCTGTCTTGCTTCTTAAATCCATATTAAATACTTTTTAGTGAAATTCTGACTGTTCTCTTATGATTATTTTATCTTTCCAATAGTGGTTTATGGTTATGGCTATGGTTATGGTTAATTTCATTTGCAAAATTAAAGCATATTGATGCAAAAACCTAAAAAGATTAAGTTAAATAATACTAAAGTAATTGTTGTGTGGGGTAGGGCATTTCATCACAAGAAGAAAAGTGTCAGGAAACTTTACCAAAAAAAGGCCTCTCGGAAGTTGCCATTCCAGAGTCGGAAAATGGTGTTTTTGGGTTGTTGTTTCGTTGTCTGGAGTCTGCGACGGCAGCTGAGTCCAATCTCCGCGGCGCGAAGGCAGGTGCCTTACGCCGCCAAGAAGCCTTCTTCGCGCCGCCAAGCATCGACCTTTACGGCGTAAAGCACCCTACCTTACGCCGCCGGGAAGGAAACTTATCGATGCTTGTCCATCATTAAAAAGGCAGGATTTTTATAACCGCCTGATTATAAACATATTACACATCTTCGTCATGGTTGGCGTGTAGCGCACAAAAGTAGTAGTTGATGGAAACTGAGCCAACCACAAAACGCGTTTTGTAAACAAAAATGACCACGGAGGGTGCGTATGGAGCCCTCCGTGGTCACATGTCCTTGAGGTAGCTGGCATAGATGCTGTGGAGGCGGCGGAGCGAACTGTGGTCGATTTGTGTGAGGTAGAAGTAGCCCACAAAGCGGTTGTCTAAAGACGTAAAAGCCTTGAAGAGCTTGTAGAGCCACGGTTTGGCAAGCACTTTCTGGTAGCGAGCCGCCTTGCGCATGAGCACCTGCAGGTGGCGGTTGCGGTCGAGATAGAGTGGGGGAGCGGCTTGCAGAATGCTCTCAGCTGCGTCAACGCCACTGCGCAAGGCATAGAATATGCCCTCGCCCGTTACCGCCTCGTCAAGCCCGGCGGCGTCGCCGCAAAAGAAAACGTGGTTGTGCCAAAGTGGCACGGACATGGCGTTGTCGAACGGAATCATTGCTGCCTGCAACGGATAGCTGTCCTGGTTTTTCAGTCCGAGGTCGTCGCAAAACCGCTTCATCGCCTCTCTTGCGCTGAAATGGCAACCGTGCAATCGGCACGTGCCGAGGCAAATCTTGTCGCCCTTGGCAAATGCCCAGGCATAAGTCTGTGGCACATAGCCGAAGCACACGTTTATGCCATCAATGTCGAGGTCGCGGCGGTTGACGTTTATCTCGAACGCTTCGGCGTTGCTGCCTTTCGGCTTGAATGCCGTGTCGTGCTTGGCGAGCAGCCGCTCCACGTGGCTGTTGGCCCCGTCGCACGCCACAAGCCGTTTGAAGCCTATCCTTGTGCCCGAGGCGAGCGTGGCGGTCTTGCCGTCAAAGTCTATGTCATGCAGTGCGTCGCCCTCTATTGTCCTGCCTCCAAGCTCCTTGTACCGTTTCATTAAAGCGTCGTCAAAAGCCGTGCGATTGACAAGCACGAACCGCCAATCGTCCTGCCGCAGTGGTTTCGGTATCTGTCGTTGGTTGCTGAAATCGCAGTCAACGAAGCATTTCTTGCGGTGCCAAAGCCTGAGATGCGCCTCGTGCGAGGCTTGTGTCTCCTGCAACAGCTGCCGCAAGCCATCGTCGCCCAACACTTCTCTCAGCACCTCTCTCGACTTGCCCGTCAGCACTCCCGCGCACAGCTTCATGCGCGGGAAGCGGGCGCGGTCAACAATGAGGCAATCGTGTCCGCCCTGCCTCAGCCGTATGCCGCACAGGCTCCCTGCCGGGCCTCCGCCGACAATAAGCGTATCAACCTTTAATACCTCCACCACTATATATGCAAAATCAAATTACTCTCACCACTATATACACTACATCGAATTACTCTAATTACTCGAAGTTGCCTCGTTCACAAGATATGCAATGCCCATATACGGGATGCCCGAATGGTATTGCAGGCCAATCTCGCACGTGCGGCTGTTGCTATAGCCCGCCTCCACTTGGTTTTCCTCAATCTGCTTGCGCAGTGAGCGCAGGGCGTAGGCGTTCATCTCCGGGTGGGTGAAGCCGCGGTCGCCCGCGAAGCCGCAGCAGCCTATGCCCTCGGGCACTATCACCTTGTCGGCGCACAGGCGGGCAAGCCCCACGATGTCGTCCACCAAGCCCATCTCGCGCATCGAGCATGTGGCGTGGACGGCAACCGTGCGGTGAAGCTTGTGGAAGCGCAGGCGCGGCTTCAGGAATTTCAATATGAACTCCGCCGGCTCGTACAGCCTGACGCGCGTCATCATTTTTCTCATGCGGTGCAGGCACGGGCTTTGGTCGCACAGCACAGGATATTTGCCTCCCTCGCTCGCTTCGAAGAGAGCCGCCTCAAGCTCGGCGGTCTTGCGGTCAGCAATGTCCATCATGCCCTTGCTCTCCCATATCTGCCCGCAACACATGCGGTTCATGTCCTTGGGGAAGATGACTTGATAGCCGGCCTTGTTGCACAGCTCCACCATCTCGCCAACAACCGTGTGCTTCAGCTTGTTGCCTTTGGCCACACCCAATGTCTGGTTGAGGCAGCTCGGGAAATAGACGACTTTGAGGTCGGAGGTTTGAGGTTTGAGGTTTTGAACTGCCGTGTTGACACGATGCGGCTTTGGCATGGCAGGTGTCCAGAGCGGTACGCCCATCTTGTGCATGCCTTGCGTCATGGCGGTCATCGCCTTGGTGCCGAGCACGGTGTGCGCGGCGTTTGCCACGCCGAGAGTGGCGCGAAGCCCGTTCTCGATGCCTTTCAAATGGCGTGCGGCAAAGTCGCCCACCTTGTAGAAGACGGGGCTGCCGTCCATGTTTATCTGCCTTATGAGGTGCGTCAGGTCGCCAGTGTTGATTTTCATCGGGCACGACGTGGCGCACATTCCGTCGGCGGCGCACGTCTGGTTGCCATAGTAGCGGTATTCTTTCTCAAGCCTTGCCGCCCGCGCCTTGTCGGCTTCGTCGCCAGTCTTGAGCCTTATTATCTCGCGCTGCGTGGCAATGCGCATCCTCGACGAGAGGGTGAGCCCGCAGGTCAGGCAGTTCACCTCGCAGAAGCCGCACTCAATGCACTTGTTGGCCCGCCTTACGCCCTCAACCATTTCTTGGGTTGACGACTCTCGCGCGCCCATCGCCGTGGCATATTTCGCGCCGTCAGGCAGGGAGGAGAAGTCGAAGTCGAGTTCTGGCAGGTGCTTCAGATGCTCGATGAAGCAGTTGGGGTCGTCGTTGAATATCACGCCGGGATTGAGCAGGTATTCGGGGTCGAAAATCTCCTTCAGCTCGCGCATGGCGGCAAAGGCCTCGTCGCCCCATTCCTCCCTCACGAACGGGGCCATGTTGCGCCCCGTGCCGTGCTCCGCCTTCAGCGAGCCGTCGTAGCCGTGCACAAGCTCCACCACGTCCTTCATCATCTTTGCGTAGCGCTCCACCTCCTTGGTGTCCTTGAAGCTCTGGTTCAATATGAAGTGGTAGTTGCCCTCAAGGGCATGACCGTAGATGCAACCGTCTGTGTAGCCGTGGCTTGCAATGATTTGCTGCAGTTTCACTGTGGCTTCGGGAAGCACCTCCACAGGGAAAGCCACGTCCTCAATGAGGCAGCTCGTGCCAGTGGGGCGCATCCCTCCGACGGTGGGGAAGATGCCCTGGCGTATCGCCCAATATTTGCCCGACACCTTGGGGTCTTCGGTGAACTCCAACGGGCGGTAGAGGCTGAACGGCGCAAGCGTCTCGCTTATGGCGGCGACGTTTTTCTCCAACGTCTCGTGGGTCGTGGCACGCGTCTCGGTCAGGATGGCGGTCAGGTTGTGGTAGTCGCCTGGCTCCACGCCCTCAATCTTGCCCGCGTCCACATCCTTCTTATATTGCAAATAAACGGGGTCGTCAACGGAAGCGAGCGAAAGGTAGTCGAGCATCTCAGCGCACTTCACCACCTGCTTCTCATAGCTCATCTTCAGGTCGTCGGTGGTAGATTCGAGCTTCTTCATCGCCACCACGGCCTTGCAGCTGTCCACCATCTTGTGGAAATAGACCATCGCCGTGGCCTTGTAGGGATATTCGCGAAGCGTGTGCATGGTTACCTCGGAGAGGAAGGCCAGCGTGCCCTCAGAGCCGACGATGGAGTGGGCGATTATGTCGAACGGGTCGTCGTAGGCCACAAGCGGGCGCAGGTTCAGGCCCGTGACATTCTTTATGGAGTATTTCTTGCGGATGCGGTCGGCGAGTGGCTTGTTCGCCCTCACCTTGTCGCGCAATGCCTCTATTTTATTGATGAAGCTGGCGTGGGTCTTGGCAAACTGCCTACGGTTTTCCGCGTCGCCAGTGTCGAGAATAGTGCCGTCGGCAAGCACAAGCCGTGCCGACACGAGCATATGGTCGGAGTTGGCGTGAACGCCACAGCTCATGCCCGACGCATTGTTGCACACTATGCCGCCTATCATCGCGCTGTTGATGGAGGCGGGGTCGGGCGGAAGCTCACGGCCGAGGGGCTTCAGCAGGCGGTTCACGCGGCCGCCGACAAGGCCGGGCTGCATGGTTATGGTGTCGTGGTCGGGACTGATGCTGTATTTCTCCCAGTGCTTGCCGGCAACGATGAGCGCTGAGTCGCTAACGCTCTGGCCCGACAACGACGTGCCGGCGGCGCGGAATGTGAAAGGTATATGCCTGTCGTAGCACAGCCTTACTATCTGCGACACTTCCTCCTCGTTGTCGGAGCGTATCACAATCTTGGGCACCAAGTGGTAGAAGCTGGCGTCCACGCCCCAGCCAAGGGTGCGCAGCTCGTCGGTATATATGCGTTTCTTAGGTACTATCTTGCCGGCTTCTCTCAAGAAATCGGCATAATTGTCTGATTGTTCCATCTTGTTCATAGTCTTTGTGTCCCAAAATTACACATTTTTGCCATTATGCGCAAAAGATTTAAAGACTATTTTATTAATTTTGCAGTCATAGAACTTAAAGTGATATAAAACGACACAAAAACCACAAATGGACAAGAAGAAAAACCAGGAGGAATTTGAGGAATTGCTGCGCTCGACAAAACGCGAGGGCGTTGACTATGTGATAGAGGACTTGGAAAAGGACGGCTTCTTCGAGGCTCCGGCTTCGGCGGGACACCATCTCAACATACCAGGCGGACTGTGCCAGCACAGCCTCAACGTTTGCCATGCCGGACTGATGATTCTCGAAGGGCTGAAAACGCTCGACGGAGCCAGCGCGGGCGAGGTGAAACGTGAGAGCGTGATACTTGCCACGCTGCTGCACGATGTCTGCAAGACAGACATTTACAAGCGTGCGATAAAGAGAAAGAAGAACAAGCTCGGACAATGGGAGGATGCCGAGGGCTACAACGTGAGCTACAAGGATTTCCCAATGGGGCACGGCGAAAAGTCGGTCATAATGCTGCTGTTGAGCGGGCTCGACCTGCACGACGACGAAATGCTTGCCATACGCTGGCACATGGGCGCGTTCGGGCTGAACCTCAACTCATACGAGGACGAGCGGTGCTACGACACGGCACGCACGCTCTATCCGCTGTGCTGCATTGTGCAGTGCGCCGACAGCATGGCGGCGGCAATCATGGAGACCACACAGGAAGACCGAGACAACCTGTAGATGGCGGGAAAGTTCCATTATCGGCATTATGATAAATAGTAAAAGAGGGGGCTGCCCCACCGAGTTACACCTTATTATATATATAGCATAAGTGAGATGACAACACGACGGAGTTTTATACAAAAATTGGGAATGTTAGGCCTGTCAGCCCTGCTGCCTGGCACGATGGCGGCGGCAAAGGACACACAAAGACATGCTAAACAGAAGTTGACGAAGAACGGCATCAAGGACGGCGGCACGTGGGATGTCATAGTCGTGGGCGGCGGACCCGCAGGCTGCACTGCCGCAATAAGCGCGGCACGCGAGGGAGCGCACACGCTGCTCGTTGAGGCGGGCGGACAGCTCGGCGGCATGGGCACCGCAGGACTCGTGCCAACATGGTCGCCGTTCTCTGATGGCGAGAGAATGATTTACCGCGGACTGGCGCAGCGGATATTCGAGGAGTCGAAAAAGGGCGTGCCGCACGTGAAGAAAGACATGCTCAACTGGGTGCCCATCAACGCCGAACAGCTGATGCGGGTCTATGACAGCATGGTTACTGCTTCGGGAGCCGAGGTGCTGTTCTTCTCGCGCATGGGAGCCGTGAACATGAGCGCGGCAGACACCGTAGGCTCCATTGTCGTAGCCAACAAGCAGGGGCTCACCACATACAAGGCACGGGTCTTCATCGACGCCACCGGCGACGGCGACTTGGCGGCATGGGCGGGCGCCGACTACAAGCGCGGCTACGACGACGACGGGACAAACCAACTGTCGTCATTGTGCTTCACCATCGGCAACGTCGACATGTACGACTACGAGTCCAACACTCCCCTGCCGACGTGGAACACCAAAGACAACCCCATCATTGAGGCGGCGAAGTCGGGCAAGTACCCGCTTGTGGATGCGTATGCCAATGTTACTCTTGTCGGCCCAGGACTACTGCAGTTCAATGCCGGCCACATAGCCGTTGACACCACCGCCCCGCGCGGCATCTCACGCGCAATGATTGAGGGCCGGCAGAAGGCGGAGCAATATCTGCAGGCATTGCGCGACCTGCGCCCCACCACGTTTGGCAACGCAAACCTCGTGAAGACTGCCCCGGTGCTTGGCGTGCGCGACAGCCGCCGCATCACGGGCGACTACGTGCTGACGGGCGATGACTGGCGGGCACGGCGCACATTCGGCGACGAGATTGGACGCAACTGCTATTACATCGACATACATGGCAGCACCACCCCACCCCAGCGGTATAAGAAAGGCGAGTCGCACGGCATCCCCTACCGTTGCCTCACGCCAAAGAAACTCAAGAATGTGCTGACGGCGGGACGCTGCATCTCAGCCGACGGCGAAGTGTATGGCGCAACACGCATCATGCCGTGCTGCATGGTTACAGGCGAGGCGGCGGGCATGGCGGCTGCGCATGCCATAGAGCAGACTGGCGGCGACGTGCACCGCATAGACGTGGGCAAGCTCCGCCAACAGCTC
>CAZTUD010000121.1:0-8549 GCA_964616945.1 uncultured Prevotella sp.
GAAGTTTTCAGACGTCAAGAACAAAGCGTTGGATAAACGCCTTAATCATATATATGATGCCCACATCGGCAACGCTGCTCGCAGCGAGCCTTCCCACCCTCCGTGTGGGCTTCCATCAAGAATAACGGTCGCCCGAAAGGATTATGATATGGTTATCGGTTGCAAATATAAAAAGAAATTTTGACATGTTCAACTTTTAAAGAAAAAAGTTGCGAAAAATCCGCAGATGCGCAACCGATTGCGCAAATAGTTTCCGTGGTTTGCCGGTGGCGGGCGGCGGGGTGCGGCGGCAGTTTGGTAACTTTGCAGGAAGCAAAAACACCTTATATCCAAACAATTAACAAAAGAACAGACACCAAAAATGAGACATGCTGCATGCGCTACTTTGCTGGCCATGATGCTGGCCGCCGGACAGCTGCCGGCACGCGCCGACAACGGCGACTTCGCGTCCAACCGCACCGACTTCCGCGACGAGTCAATCTACTTTGTCATCACCACCCGCTTCTACGACGGCGACGAGGGCAACAACGTGCTGTGCTGGGACAACCAGGCCAGCCAGACAAGCACCCGCGACCCGGCATGGCGGGGCGACTTCCGGGGCCTCATCGACAAGCTCGACTACATAAAGGCCCTCGGCTTCACGGCGATATGGATTACCCCAATAGTGCAGAACGCCTCCGGCTACGACTACCACGGCTACCACGCCTCCGACTTCTCGAAGGTCGACTGCCGCTACCAGGGCGTTGACCGGGACGCGGGCAAGACGGGCGACGAAATGTTCCAGCAACTCATCGACGCGGCTCACGCCAAGGGCATGAAGATTGTACTCGACATAGTGCTCAACCACACGGGCAACTTCGGCGAGGAGACGCTCTGCAAGGAGTTCAGCCGCGACACCGACATACGCAACCAGGCCGACATAAACTCGTGCATGACGCCGACGGCCACGATGCCCGCCAACTACGCCAGCCTGGAGCCCGCCGCGCAATACCAGAGCCGCCTGGCGATGATGAAGAACACCGACGGCCAGAACCACGACACCAACAACTACTGGCATCACTACGGCAACTTCAACTGGGACGAGCCCAACCGCTGGTGGGCGCAGATCGCGGGCGACTGCGTGGACCTGAACACCGAAAACCCCGCCGTGGACGAATACCTCGTCAGCTGCTACAAGAAATTCATCGACATGGGCGTCGACGGCTTCCGCATTGACACGTCAGGCCACATCGCGCCCTTGACGTTCAACGCCGCATTCATACCGGAGTTCCAGGCCGCAGGCGAGGCCGCCGCGTCGAAACGGCTGCTCGCGGGTCAGGCCACGGCCACGCCGTTCTACATGTACGGCGAGGTGTGCGCCCGCTTCCAAGGCTCAACCACCTACCGCAGCCAGCCGTTGCTCTCACCCTATTATTACACGTGGAAATCGGGCGACGCCAACCTCGCGGCATGGAAATCGTACACAGCAGACTGGTGGGCACTGCAGACGGTGGCCGCCGACGCTCAGGAACTCGGCAACATGACCACCTGCCTCAACGACGACGCAAGCAAGGGCACAAGCAACAACGCCTGGCTCTCAAACCACGCCTACCACACGCCCGACTACTCGCAGTCGTCGGGCTTCAACGTCATCGACTTCCCCGTGCACTACAGCTTCAACAGCGTGGGCAGCGTCTATGGACTGGCCGACGAGGACAACAACTACAACGACGCCACGTGGAACGTGGTGTATGTCGACTCGCACGACTATTCGCCAGGCCCCAACGACGAATACCGCTTCAACGGCGGCACCGGCCAGTGGGCGGAAAACCTGACGTGGATGTTCCTCTTCCGGGGCATTCCGTGCCTCTACTACGGCTCGGAGGTGGAGTTCCAGGCGGGCAAGAAGATTGACAACGGCGCAAACGGCCCGCTCTCCAACACAGGCCGCGCCTACTTCGGGCAGAACCTTGAGGGCACGGTGGCGGCCACCGACTTCGGGCAGTTCACCGCCACGGGGCAGGTGGCCTCAACCCTCAACCACCCGTTGGCAAAACACCTCGAAAGGCTCAACCGCATCCGTCAGGCGGTGCCGGCATTGCGCAAGGGGCAGTATGAGAAGCAATCGACAAGCACGGGCTGGGCGTGGAAAAAGGCCTACAACGCAAACGGAGAGAACAGCTTCGCGTGCGTGGCGCAGCAGACGGGCACGGTTACTTTCACCAACATTCCCGACGGCACCTACACCGACTGCGTTACTGGCGACGTGCAGACCGTCGCGGGCGGCTCGCTCACCGTCAGCTGCCCCACCAACCAGGGCAACTGCCGCGTCTACGTGCTCAACGGCCCTGGCAAGATAGGCGACGACGGCCCGTTCATCTACGCCTCGTCGGCTGGCTCGTATGACAGCAGCGCACTGGCCACCGACCCGGGCGCGACGAAATGGATTGGCCCGGAGGACGCGGTGGGCTCGGCAGGACTGAGCTTCTCGCCCGCCGGCTCGTCGTTCACCACCGAGACGCTCACCGTCAGCGTCTCGCTCGTCAACTGCACGGGCGGCTGGTACAGCGTCAACGGCGGCACAAAGGTTGACGTCAGCGGCAGCACCCAATTCACCATCGGCGACGGCGACGCGGCGGGCACAACCTACACCGTGGCTTGGGGCGCGACCCCAACCGACGGCTCCGAGGAGAAGACGGGCACCGTGACCTACAAGAAAGTGGGCGTTTACACGCCCGTTGTGGCAGCCGACGAGAAAAGCGTGTTCTACGAGACCGACAAGTCGTCGGTGGCCATCTGGGTGTGGAACGACAACGCCAACTTCACGGGCGGCCAATGGAACTCGAAGCCAAACATGGAGTACATGGGCGTAAACGCCGCTGGCCGCAACATCTTCAAGTGGACGTATGACGGCTCGGAGTCGTCGATGCCCACAGGAGTGATTTTCGTCCCCGCCGGCGAGAACCAAAGCGACGACCTCTCATACAAGAACCACGGCTATTATATAGACAATGTGTGGGACCACGAAGTCTCAGCCGACCCCAACGCCATTAGCGTCAGCTTGGAGCCTGGCACGTCGAGCTTCGCCTCCAGCATCAGCGTTACCGCCACCGTGAGCAACGCCACGGGCGTTTACACCACCGACGGCACCGACCCGACGGTTTCCTCACAGACTTTCACGGGCAGCAAGACTTTCACGTTCACTGAGACCACAACGCTGAAAGTGGGCGCATTGAAAGACGGCGGCGTGACGAACGTCAAGACCGCTACTTACACCAAGAAGGCGGAGGATGAAAAGCTCCACGCCTACTTCATCAACAACAGCGGGTGGGCAACCGTCATGGCATGGGTTTGGCAAAAAAGCAACACAAACAATAATTACACTGGCGGCTCATGGCCGGGAGCCAATTGCACGAAGCTCGACCTGAAGGGCGACAGCGGCGAGGACATTTGGGAATGGACCTACGACGGCACAAACGACGCCGTGAGCGACATGATGATAATTTTCAACAACGGCAACAACGGCAGCCAGACGGCTGACCTGACGTTCACCAACGGCGGCTGGTACAAATACAATGAGGCCACCACCGCGCCAACCACGGCCATCAGCACCGTCAACGCCGGCAAGGCCGCAGGCCGCTGCGCGGTCTATAACATGCAGGGCGAGAAGGTGGCCGAGGTGAACAGCCTCTCCGGCGTGCAATACGTCCTCCGTCCCGGCGTTTACGTCGCGGGCGGCAGGAAGTTCGTCATACGGTAAGAGGAAGAAGAGGAAAGAGTAAAGAGGAAGAAGAGTAAAGAGAATTGCCCGACAAGCCCTTGTCCCCGTTTATCTGTGTGTTCTCTTTCCTCTCTACTCTTTCCTCTTTTTTATACTGTTGGCTACAGCCTCAGCCCGTGTAGGGCTGTCGCTGGTCGCCAGTCTGCGCCAACCGATTTCAAGCGGCGACCCTGCACGGGTCGGACCAAGGCCTTACACCAACCCCCGCCTCACCGTGCTTTCGCACGTATGAGGCGGGGGTTATGAGTGCGGTGAGGCTTCCAGCCTCATGTCCGTGTTTGTCCGTGCCATTTCGTGGCCAGAGGCTTCCAGCCTCATGTCCGTGTCCTATTATGCGGCTGCCTTCAGGCCCATGCGGGCCTCGACGACGTTGATGACGTAGTCGCCGAGCTTCTCGCACTCCTGTATGATGTCCATGTACATCGTGCCGGATGCGTAGTCGTACTGGTGGTTGTTGATGTCGTTGAGGTTTTCCGAGCGCAGCTGGTTGCGGTAGTTGTTTATCTCGTTCTCGATGTTGAACGAGCGCGTGGCGTTCAGCTCCTCGCGGCGGCCGCGCATGAGGACGTTCATCTGCGTGAGCGCGTCGTCCACAAGCTCGAACATCTGGTGGATGTGGTCGTACTGCGCCTCGGTGAACTCCTCCTTGCCGTCGAACTTGCGCTTTATGGTGCGCCCCATGTTGTTGCAGGCGTCGCCGATGCTCTCAAGCTCGGAAATCTGGCGCAGCATGGAGCGTATCTTGCCCTTGGTGTCGTCGCTGAGGTGGGCGTTCGAGACTTGGTCGAGATACTTCGCAATCTCAATCTCCATGTTGTCGGAGATGTTCTCGTATTTCACTATGCGGTCGTAAATCTTCTGGAACTTGTCCTTGTCTTTCTCGCCAAGCAGTTCGCGCACCATGCCGAACATCCTCTGTATGCGCTCTGCGAAGCTCTGTATCTCCTTCTGCGCCTCAAGCACCGACAGCTCCGGGGTCTTCATTATGCCACTGCTGATGTAGCGCAGGCGGAACTCGTCCTCGTCCTTGTTGGGCTTTGGCTTCCATACCATGCAGCACACCTTTGCCACCTGCTTCACGAACGGCAGAAGAATGATGGTGTTGGAGACGTTGAAGCACGTGTGGAATGCGGCGAGCGAGAAGGTGAGCGTCGTGGCAGACGGATGCAGGTCGGTGGTGGGGTCGTAGCCCACGAAGCCGCAGGCGAAGTTGACGAAGTATTTGAATATGCACAGCACCCAGATGACGCCGAACACGTTGAAGAACAGGTGGCCGAAGGCCGCGCGGCGCGCCTCGGTGTTGGCCGTCAGCGCCACGAGGTTGGCGGTGAGCGTGGTGCCGATGTTCTCGCCCAGCACGAGTGCTATGCCGAGGTAGATGGGCAGGCCGGCCTGCGTGCAGAGCATCATCGTTATGGCCATGAGTGCGGCCGAGCTTTGCAGGATGCACGTCAGTAGGGTGCCGAAGAGCAGGAAGAGCAGAATGGTGCCGAAGCTGTTGGGGTTGAAGCTTGCGAAGAAGCCTTTCAGCGCGTCAAGCTCGGCTGGCGGCAGCTGGCTCTCGCCAAGGGTGGCAAGGGCGAGAAACATGAAGGCGATACCGAAGAGGAAGTCGCCCACGAAACGGTTCTTCTTGCTGTAGATGAGCAGCAGGCCGATGAGGAACACGGGCCACACAAAGTCGCTTATCCTGAACGAGAAGCCCGCCGACATGATCCAGGCGGTGAGCGTGGTGCCGATGTTGGCGCCCATGATGACGGAGATGGCCTGCACGAGCGTCAGCAGCCCGGCGTTGACAAACGACACCGTCATCACGGTGGTGGCGGTCGACGACTGCACGGCGACGGTGGTGAACATTCCGGTAAGCACGCCGGAGAAGCGGTTGGTAGTCATGGCACCCAGCACGTGGCGCAGTTGCGGGCCCGCCAATTTCTGGAGCGCCTCGCTCATCACTTTCATGCCGTAGATGAGCAGGGCGAGGGCTCCAACAATCTTTAATAGAAGAATCGTCATATTTTAACTATGTTTATAATGCGGCGTTCTTGTTGGGATTGCAATTTTTACTACCTTTACCGCCATAAATCTCAATTCTCAAATCTCAATTCTCAAATCTGTAAGGCATCATGGCAGAAATGAAACAGCAATTACAAATCCGTTGCAAAAATAATAAAAAAACTTTGAACATCACTCCCGGAAGCAATCTTTCTGATGTTTTTAACGCTTCGGGGCTGAAAATGGACTGCGGGCCTGTGTGCGCAAAGGTCAACAACAAGGTGGAGGGGCTTCACTACCGCCTCTACCACAACAAGGACGTGGAGTTTCTCGACATGACCTCCGGGTCGGGCTCGCGCAACTACACGCGCACGCTGTTCTTCATCCTCTGCAAGGCTGTCCACGACCTCTATCCCGGCAGCAAGGTGGTGATAGACATTCCAGTGAGCAACGGGTATTATGTCAACATTTCTCTTTCCTCTCCACCCTCTACTCTTTCCTCTATAACCCTTGATGACGTAGAAAAGATAAAAATCCGTATGCAGGAAATAGTCGATGCCGCCCTGCCCATCCGCCGCTTCGAGATACCCACCGAGGACGCCATAAGGATGTTCGAGGAGAAGAAGGACCAGGCCAAGGTAAAACTGCTTCGCTCCTACGGACGCCTTTACACAACTTATTATCAGATAGGCGACTACGTGGACTATTTCTACGGCTCGCTGCTCACCAACACGTCCCAGATTTACCTCTTCGGCCTTGAGAAATATTTCGACGGCCTGCTGCTGCGCATTCCCGACCTCAAGAACCCGCACGTGCTGCCGGAAATGACCCATCAGGACAAGATGTTCGGCATTTTCAAGGAGCACCACCGCTGGCAGGACATCATGGGCGTGCGCACGGTGGGCGACTTCAACGAGATGGTGGACAAAGGCCTCACGACGGGGCTCATCAACGTCTCGGAGGCATTGCAGGAGAAAAAGATTTCGCAGATTGCCGACGAGATAGCGGCACGCGCACAAACCTCAAACCTCAACCAACGGTCACTGTTCCCACGAAGTGGGAGGGAAAGTAAATCTCAAACCTCAAAACTAAAGCTCGTGTTGCTTGCGGGGCCGTCGTCGTCAGGCAAGACCACCACGTGCAAGCGGCTTTGCATACAGCTGCTGGCAAACGGCATAAAGCCCCTGCAGATTTCGCTCGACGACTATTTCGTCGACCGCCACCACACGCCGAAGGACGAGAACGGCGAATACGACTACGAGAGCATCTACGCCCTCAACCTGAAGCTCATCAACGAGCAGTTCACCGCACTCTTCAACGGCGAGGAGGTGGAGCTGCCAAAGTACGACTTCCAGGCGGGCATGTCGAAGCCAAGCGGCAGGAAGCTCAGGATGAGCGACGACAATGTGCTTGTGGTGGAGGGCATCCACGCCCTGAACCCCGAGCTCACGTCCGAAATCCCGGAGAAGCTGAAGTTCCGCGTTTACGTCTCCGCCCTCACAACCATTCTCCTCGACGACCACAACTACATCCCGACCACCGATAACCGCCTGCTGCGCCGCATCATCCGCGACTACAAGTACCGTGGCGTGAACGCCCAACAAACAATCCATCGCTGGCCGTCGGTGCGGGCGGGCGAGAGCAAGTGGATTTTCCCCTACCAGGAGAACGCCGACGTCATGTTCAATTCCGCCATGCTCTTCGAGCTTGCCGTCATCAAGCAGCAGGCCGAGCCGCTGCTCGACCAAGTGCCCGAGAATTGCGAGGAATATTCGGAGGCCTACCGCCTGAAGAAGTTCCTCGACTACCTGCGCCCAATCCCCAACAAGGACATACCCCCCACGAGTCTGCTCCGCGAGTTCCTCGGCGGCAGCTCCTTCCACTATTGATGCTTATCGACTCTGCCTTCAAGCGGCTTTACCGCCCGCTTTGCCTCTATGCGGCACACTATCTTGGCGGCGACCTCGACACCGCCGAGGATATTGTGCAAGATTGCTTTGTGCGCCTGTGGCAACATGGGGCTGACGACAGCCGTGCCTTTCTCTATGCCGCCGTGCGCAACGCCAGCATCGACCATCTACGGCGGCGGCATCCCGAAGTGTTGTCTTTCGAGCCGCGCGACCTCGACGGCATCATCAGCGACGACGAGGCGCAGGCTCGCTCCGAGGAGGAAGCGCGGCTGTGGGCTGCCATCGACAGCCTGCCCGACCGTTGCCGCCGGGTGTTCCTCATGAGCAAGCGCGACGGCATGACCTACGCCAGGATTGCCGCCGAGCTTGGCATCTCGGTGAAGACCGTGGAGCACCAGGTGAGCAAGGCCCTGCGCCGCCTGCGCTCCGATGCCTCCCTTTCATCACTCCATTCCCTGCTCGTCGTAGCCTTCTAATTCGGCCTGACAAGCCCGAAGCCATTCTGCGAAAAAGTACGGCTATAGCAGTTTTTTTGAATAAAGTCAGCAATTCCTGTCGCTTTGTGGCTGTTTTTTCGTAACTTTACACCTGCAAGCAAGGTCAGGCATGTGTTTTGCCAACAACAAATGGACGGCACACAATCTGAGACCATCTATCCAGAAACCAAAAAAATGACCAAGAGCATAACACCACTATTTGCTTTTTTGCTCTCACTCATTCTCGCATCGTGCGGCAACGAGGGCAACCGCTACCATATATGCTTCTCGCAGTGCGTGGGCGGCACCTGGCGCGAGAAGGTGAATCGGGAAATGCTGTCGGCGCAACACCTATATAATAATGTGGTGAAGGTGGACATCGTCAACGGCGAGTGCGACTCGCGGCGACAG
>CAZTUD010000122.1:0-8347 GCA_964616945.1 uncultured Prevotella sp.
ATCTCTATGCCTCTTGAACGTATTGCCGCAATGTCTTTCTTGCGCATTGGCTGATTATTGGAGACATTGCCGAAGCCGTCGAACAGCAGGCGCACCTCCACGCCTTCTTTAACCTTTGGTGTCAAATGGCTGATAAGCAAGCGATTTATGGAGTCGTTGCGAAAATTGAAATACTCCATGTGTATGGAGCTGCGTGCCTGGTCGATTGCCTTGAAAAGGTCGTCGAATTTTTCTTGTCCCGACATGAGTAGCGTAACGCTGTTGTCGTGGGAAAACTTTACGCCGCATTGTTTAAGGTGGCGGACGATGAGGGAGTCAGCCCCACCCCTTTCTGCGGCTGAAGCCTCGGGAGGTTCCTGCCCCCAGGTGGGTAGGGACATGATTACCGTAAATGCCAACAGTAATATTTTTTCCATTGTTATCCTTTTTCTTGAAACATATCAGCCCCTCTCCCCCTTTGGGGAGGGAGACTTTTGGTAAAGCCAAAAGCGGGTGGAGCCGTTACAGCATAGATGATGCGTAACTGTCAACAATGCCAAGCAGTTGTCCGTCTTTGTTGCATACAAGGACGGAGTGTATTTTGTATCGGTGCATTATGCGCTGTATCTCGGAGACTTTTGCCGTTGGCAAAACCGTCTTGGGCTCCCGTGTCATTATGTCGGCAACGGTGCGGTCGAAGAACTGGGCTTGCCATCTCTCCATTGCACGGCGTATGTCGCCGTCGGTGATAATTCCCGCCACCGTCTTGTCGTCGTTGAGTGCCACGCCAAGCCCAAGCTTGCCACGCGACACCTGTATTATGGCCTCGCCAAGGTGCATTTGTTGTGGCACAATGGGCATGTCGTTGGTGCGCATCACGTCCTCGGCGGTTGTAAGCAGCCGCTTGCCGAGTTCGCCTCCAGGATGGAACTGTGCGAAATCGCGTGGGCGGAAGTCGCGCACCTGCATCAACGCCACGGCCAGAGCGTCCCCCATTGCGAGGGCAGCTGTAGTGGAGCTTGTGGGCGCAAGGTTCAGCGGACACGCCTCATGGTCAACCCACACCTTGATGTGCACCGTTGAATATTTTCCAAGCAGCGATTGTGGGTTGCGGCTCATGCCAATGATGGGCACGTGCATGTGGAGCAGAATTGGTATGAAGCGCAACAGCTCGTCGGTCTGTCCGGAATTGCTTATGGCAAGCACCACGTCGTCGGAAGTCATTGCTCCGAGGTCGCCATGATATGCGTCGAGAGGATTGATAAAGAACGCAGGCGTGCCTGTAGAGGCAAGGGTGGCGGCAATCTTCGCGCCGATGTTGCCACTCTTGCCCACGCCAGTGACAATGACTTTGCCATGACAGTGATACATCAGCTCGACGGCTTTCTCAAAGTTGTCGTCGAGTTGCGGAATGAGGTCAAGTATGGCCTGTGCCTCTTCATTCAAGCATTTTTTACCGTATGTTATAGAAGACTTTAGTCGTTCCTCTGGAGTATTCATTGATTATAGAAAATTTAGACGCTTGAGGCAAGTTAGGCTTTAGAGCCTAACTCAATAGTTGTTCTATCAATGGCTCGAGCTTATTAAGCTCAAGCATGTTGGCGGCATCGGAGAGGCCTTTGTCGGGGTCGGGGTGCACCTCGAAGAAGTAGCCGGTGGCGCCGAACGCCTTGGCGGCAAGTGCCATTGATGGCACAAATTTGCGGTCGCCTACGGTCTTGCCATCGCCAGCCGACGGCCTTTGCACGCTGTGGGTGCAGTCCATGATGACGGTCGGCGTAATCTCTTTCATGTCGGGGATATTGCGGAAGTCGACCACGAGGTTGTTGTAGCCGAAACAGTTGCCCCTTTCGGTGAGCCACACCTCCGTAGCCCCGCTGTCCATTGCTTTCTCGTAGGGGTAGCGCATGTCGTGCCCTGAGAGGAACTGCGCTTTCTTGATGTTGACAATGCGACCTGTCTTGGCAGCTGCCACAAGGAGGTCGGTCTGGCGGCAGAGGAAGGCAGGTATTTGCAGCACGTCGCACACCTCGCCGGCTGGCTTTGCTTGCCACGGCTCATGGATGTCAGTGGTGATGCGCAGGCCATATTTCGACTTCACGTCGGCAAGCATCTTCAGCCCCTTGTCGATGCCCGGGCCACGGAAAGAGTGGAGGCTCGTGCGGTTTGCCTTGTCAAACGATGCCTTGAATATGATGTCGATGCCAAGCTTCTCGTTTATGCGCACAAGCTCCTGTGCCACGATGTCGAGCAATTCTGCCGACTCTATCACGCAGGGACCAGCAATTATCTTGGCTTGAGATGTATGATTTGTATGTTTTTCCATTGTATGCTTATTTCTTGTTGGAGAGGATTGCTTCGGCCTCATCCTCTGAGTCGGCATGTTGTATTTTCGACGGCTCAGGGGCCACAAGGTGTGCCGTGTCGGACACGATGTGAACATCCCTTTGTGGATATGGTATTTCTATCTTCTTGGCGTTCAAGGCATTGTAAACTGTCTCCATAATGTCGCTCTCGGCGTAGGTCTGTTTGCGCGAGTCAACCCACGCAAGAATCTTGAAGTCGATGCTGTTGTCGCCGAAGCCTGTGAACACCACTTTCAGGAATTTTATGTAGTTGGGCTTGTTGAGCTTCACCACTGCGTCGGTGATGGTCTGTTTCACGTCGGGCACCTTAGTGCCGTAGGCAACGCCTATCGGCACTATCGACAGCACGTTGCCGTGGTTGCGTGTCAGGTTCTTGTAGTTTTTAGAGAACAGCTGCGCGTTCTGGAAGGCTATCACCGAGCCGTCGAGAGCCTCCACGGTGGTTGATGTGTAGCTTATGCTCTTCACGGTGCCTTTGGTGCCGTCTATGGAGATGTAGTCGCCCACCTTGATGCGCCCTGCCATGAGCGAGATGCCATAGTAGAGGTTTTCGAGAATGTCCTTCATGGCGAAGCCGATACCTGTGGAGAGGCCTGCGGAAATGGCGACAATCCACGAGTTGTCTATGTGGAAAATGCTCATCGTGATGAGCAGCCATGCGCCCCAAATGACGATTTGTATGAAATTTTTCCAGATGGCGATGTGGCTTGTCACAGCTTGCGCGCTTGCCTTGCGCTTTTCCTCCTTGGCTCGCCTTTCCTCACGGTTCATGAGGTGATAGTAGAGCACATGTATTGACACGCGGTTGGCCCATGCGGCGACGAAGAACAGCGTCGTGGCCTGCACGGCGCGCATAATGCTGAACGTGAATTTGGTGGTGTCGATGAGCTTGCGGTTGAAAATCATCCACGTGGTGTCGCTGAGGTTGAACACGTCGGCAGCCCAGTAGATGCTCACGAGTATTGACAGCGTGCCAAGTATGGGTAGCACTGCGGTGTAGATGAGGCGGAAGAACCACGTGCGGCTGACGGGCGTGTTGTCGTCGAAATAGCGCCGCTTGGGGTTGTTGCCGTAGTTTTTTAGGAACGAGGATATGCAGGTTATGGTGAGTATGCACGTGAGCTGCATGGTCCACCATATCAGCATCTCGACCGCCAGCAACGTGTAGCCCACTACTGATGCCACGATGCTGGCGAGGAAGACGATAAATGAAACCCAAGCGTAGAACGTGTCCGACGATGGCAGCTGGTCCTTGCAACGCTGCAGCGTGAGCCATTGCCAGACGGTGCACACCAACAGTATTGGCGGCAGTATGATGTCGGTCAGGTTGTTGGGAATGAGGATTATGCGGAAGGCGATGACGATGAAGCATATCGCCATGATGGGCGAATAGATGCGGAAGCCGTAGCGTATCTGCTTGCCGTCGAGGCGGATGAGGAGCGAGAGCAGTATGACACCCATCAGCCATGCGTACTCCACTAAAAGTCCCGATGCCATGATGAGGAAGTTTTGTGCTATTGTGGCGCGCACCACGCCGAGCACTGCGGCGAACGTTATCACTGTGGCGGCAAGTATGATGCAGAAGCGTTTTGCCTTGAATGTCTCCTTTGCCTTCTCGCCGTCCTCGCTGCCGAAGAGCCACTTCAGCACAATCACGCCCTTGTTGTGGCGCACGAGGCGCGTTACGGCAAGCCCTATGACAAAATAGCTGATGCTCGCCGCAAATATGCCATAGAATATTATGAGCCCGAGGAGCATGAGGATGATGCGGCTGTCCCAGTCGGAGTGGAACTTGCCCGTAGGCCTGTACTTGTCGATGACGGTCTGTGATGTCTCCCTTATCTCGTTGCGCAGGTTGCGTAGTATGGTGAAATAGTTCTCGCCGGCATTGGAGAAGATGCTCGACTGTATGTCGGCATACCGCTTGTTGGCATAGTCGTTGAGGCTTCTGAGCCGTTGCTCCGTGTGGTCGTAGAGCGAGATGTAGCGTTGTATCTGCGAGCGGTTGTAGTCGAGCGTGTGGCGTATGTTGACGGCGTATGTAAGGCACACGTTGCGGTCGGTCTTTGCTTTCTTGTCAAGCCCTTCGGTGTACATGGAGCTGAGGTCGTTGATGAGGCTGTCATAGCGCGCTATCTCGACGTTGGCGTTGTTGACGTATTCACGGAAAGGTCCCACGTTCTGCCTGAAATTCTTGTATTGCTCGGTGGCCTCATGGCAGGCGTAGGTGAGGTCGAACACCTGTCCGGTCTTCTGCGAGTAGAGCATCATGGCGTTCTGCTGGCTCTTGTTCATGGCCTCCACGAGCTGGCTCATCACCTGCTTGCGTTGCTCCTTGAAGTAGCCCGACTGCATCTCAAGTTTGTTGTGGTAGTTGGTAAGCTCTATGCGAAGCATGGCGAGCGTGCCTGCGAGGTTGCGTTCTTTTAGCACGGCGCGGGAGGGCGTGAGACAGGCGAGGAGCAATATGGTTGTGATTACGAGTTGTCTGCGCATTTATACTGTGTATCTTGGTTTGGTGGTGCAAAGATACAAAATTTTTACAACACTTCCTTGCATGTTTTCTGCTTTTTCTTGTTATCTTTGCCGACGATTATTTTTTCACATAATATTCAAAGCAATTCAATGAAAAATATTAAGCAATTACTCCTGCTGTGTTTGATGATGCTTGCCGTTTCCGCATACGCCCAGAAGCGTGAGTTTCGGGGTGCATGGATACAGGCGGTGAACGGTCAGTTTGTCGGCATGTCCACGAGTGCCATACAGCAGAAGCTGGCGCGCCAGCTCGACATTCTCAAGTCCGACGGCGTGAATGCCATAATCTTCCAGGTGCGCCCCGAGTGCGACGCGCTCTACCAGAGCGAAATAGAGCCTTGGAGCCGCTACCTCACCGGGCAGCAGGGCAAGGCTCCCCTGCCATACTGGGACCCGCTGCAATGGATGGTTGACCAGTGCCACAAGCGCAGCATGGAGCTTCATGCCTGGATTAACCCATATAGGGCAAAGACGAAAGGCACCACTGCCTTGGCCACGAACCACATTGCCGTGCGGCATCCTGACTGGACTTTTCCATATGCAGGGCAGCTAATCCTCAACCCCGCGTTGAAGGAAAACCGCGATTTCATCTGCCGTGTTGCCGACGACATTGTCTCACGCTACGACATCGACGGCTTCCATATCGACGATTATTTTTATCCATATCCGTCGGCGGGGGAGGACATTCCCGACGAGCAGTATTACCGCGCCAATCCCAAGGGCTTCAAGGCAATAGGAGACTGGCGGCGGGACAACGTGAACTTGTTCGTTAAGGAGCTTGGCGAAACCATTCACAAGCGCAAGCCGTGGGTTAAGTTCGGCGTGTCGCCATTCGGCATCTACCGCAACCAGCGCAGCGACCCGCAGAACGGCTCCGCCACCAACGGGCTGCAAAACTACGACGACCTTTACGCCGACGTGCTGTTGTGGGTAAACAATGGTTGGGTGGACTATTGTGTGCCGCAGCTTTACTGGGAGATAGGCCACAAGGCGGCTGATTACAAGACACTTATACAATGGTGGGACAAGTTTGCCTCAAACCGTCCGCTTTATATAGGCGAGAGCATTGAGCGTACGGTGCAGGCCGCCGACCTTCAAAATCCGTCAATCAACCAGATGCCTGCCAAGCACCAGCTTCATCAGCAAGCTCACCATGTAGGCGGCACCGTGCTGTGGTATGCCGAGGTGGCGGCAAACAATCTTGGCAACTACGGCGACATGCTGCGCACCAACTATTGGCGTTATCCGGCCTTGCAGCCGCTCATGCCGTTCATCGACAACAAAAGCCCGAAGAAGCCGCGCAAGGTGAAGCCTGTGTGGACGAGCGATGGCTACATCCTTTTCTGGACAGTTCCGCATGGCAAGGCATGGGGCGATGTGGCAAGGCAATACGTCATCTACAGGTTCGGGAAAGGAGAAAAGCTTGACCTGGAGGATGCGTCGAAAATTGTCGCCATAACGCCGGACACATATTATAAGTTGCCATACGTTGATGGCAAGACCAAATATACGTATGTGGTTACGGCTCTCGACCGCATGTCGAATGAGAGCAAGGGCAAGAAAGTAAAGATAAAGTTGTAGATTAAACACTGTAGCATGAATTATGATTTGACAAAGATTAAGGCGGTCATCTTCGATGTCGATGGCGTGCTGTCGGCCAACACCATCCCTATGGACGACGAGGGAATGCCTCTGCGCACGCTCAACGTCAAGGACGGCTACGCCATACAACTGGCCGAGAAGATGGGGCTGCGCTGTGCCATTATGACTGGTGGCTATTCCGAGACCATCGACAAGCGCTACCGCTATCTCGGCATGGAGGACATCTACATGCGATGTGCCGTGAAAATACAGACCTACGAAAAGTTTGTCGAAAAGTATGGACTTGCCGACAACGAGATTATCTATATGGGAGACGACATTCCCGACTACGAGATTATGCGGCGTGTGGGCTGTCCGTGCTGCCCTGCCGATGCCTGCCAGGAAATCAAGGACATATCGGTTTATGTCTCTCCCTGCAACGGTGGCTCAGGTTTTGCCCGCGACGTGCTGGAGCAGGTGCTGAAGGCGCAAGGCCATTGGCTCAGCAGCGCGAAGGCGTTCGGGTGGTAGTTGCCTCTTGTTTTTCCCGATTTTTTTGTAATTTTGCACTTGACAAAGACGTAATCAATATGGCAAGACAGAAGAAAGAGCCGTTGCACGTGATAGTATATCCGTCCAACTTCGATGGCAAGAACGGTGAAAAGATGTTGTATGTGTCGGCAAACACCCACGACGAGGTGTCGTTGGATGAGCTTGACGCGTTTTGCCATGAGTTTGAGAACCTGCCCAAGGGCTATGTGGCGCGATGCTTCGAGGCTCTGATGTACGCCATACCACATCTCGTTGGCGAGCACAAGCGCGTGAGGACACCGCTCGGCAGCTTCTATGTCAAGCCGCAGTTCCTCCGCACGATGACCGAGGACGAGAAAGTTTCGGCAAGCGACATCTGGCTTGGCGGCATCGACTTTCGTCCTACAAGGGAGTTTCGCGATGCCGTGAAGAACGAGTTCAAGAGCATTGACATAGACCGCCGCAACCACCCCGTTGACGTGGCATACTATAGCCAGCGCAATCCTGAGCTGGAGAAGTGCCTGTCTTCGGACGATGCTGGCAACAGGTATGTTACGATAGACGAATACCGGCGTGAGACAGGCCTTAGCTATCATTCGGCAAGGAAGTGCCTCGACCTGATGACGACGGGCGACAATCCCATCTTGCAGAAAACGAAGATTGGCAAGATTAACGTCTATACTGAGGTTTAGCCTCAAAATATCAAGTTTTGTTTCCCTGCTTTGCAAAAGACCTTTCGCTGCGTAGCATTCAGTTTCACGCTACGTAGCGAAAGGTCTTTTGCTATAGCATTACAACGTTCTTCCCGCCGCCAAGCTCCCGTCAATGCGGCAGCAAGGAGCACTCTTCCCGCCGCGCTTGCCCCATCAAAAAAGCCCGATAAGGCATAATTTTGGTGTTGCCACCATAAATTATGCCTTATCGGGTATAGTCTTGTTTTATTGTCTGAGAATTTAGAACACTCCGAGCTTGCCCACGACAATGAGCAGCGAGAAGCCGAGGACGAGCGTTATGATGCCCATCGTGAGGCCGGCTTTCGCCATGTCTTTCTGCTCTATCAAGCCGGTGGAGTAGGCTATGGCGTTAGGAGGCGTGGAGATGGGCAACGACATTGCCGCCGACGCAGCCACTGCGATGCCGATGAGCACAGTGGAGTCTCCGCCGATGACACTGAGCTTGTCGCCCATGCCGGCGCACACCACAGTAAGGATAGGAATGAGGAGGGCGGCAGTGGCGGTGTTGCTGATGAAGTTGGAGAGGAAGAAGCACACAAGGCCTGCCACGATGAGTATCACTATCGGGCTCCATTCGCCGAACGGTATCGACTCCACGGCTACCTTTGCCAGCCCAGTGCC
>CAZTUD010000123.1:0-8333 GCA_964616945.1 uncultured Prevotella sp.
AGTAAGCGTTATGGTAATCATCGCCATCAAAAAGCCAGTCGCTCAACTCGGCTTTCAGATGGAAGCCCACCTTCTTGAACAGTCTCACGCAATACTTGTTCTCCACACTCACCAACGCGTATAGCTGATGAATGTGCAACACAGTATGGGCATAGCCCATGAGCTCCTCCAACGCCGCCTGTCCATACCCTTCATCACGATAACGCCTACGGATGACGATGCCCACCTCTGCACGCTGATGCTGTGGGCTGAAGTTGGCAAGGTCGATGATGCCAATGAATTCCTTGTCCAGATTGGTGATGATGAGTCTCACTTGTTTGTCGGTATAAATGTCGCCCGACGACGAGGCAATGTATTCGTGCAAGGCAAAGCGGGAATAAGGCATGTTGGTGTTGCTCACATTCCAAATGTCCTGGTCGTTTTCTATCTCATACATCGTGTCGAGATCCTCTGGTTCCATAGCCCTCAATATGACGCGAATCTTTTTTGCTTCTTCTCCCATAAACGGACGCTTTAAGAAAATAATGTCAGACAATGACCTCCCTGTCGGTAACAACCATTTGCTTGTCTGGATAATAAGTCGCCATCAACACGCCTTCAAAGTCATTTGAGCTGAACCGCTGGAACATTTCGCCAAAGGAATAGGCCGAGACATCATAGACAATATATGTTCTATGCCCCGTCTTTTGTGGAGTTGCCTCTTCTTCCTTTTTTTTGTTGGCGTCGCGAAACTCAGCCCAAAGCCCCTTGCTGCGGGCAAATTGCTGACAACGTGCCAAATTGTCAACTCTTACGTAGAAAGAATATAGAACGTCCTCGGTGCGTGATGCCCCAACAAAACCAAGAGCCATGCGCATTCTGCCTGCCATCATTGAGACAAACGCAGTGAAAGCCTTGGCATATATTGCCATCTGCACTGGCACGGCGACAAACAGCCCCAAGTGCCTGTAATGCTTTCGGAAGAAAATGAGCATTGCCTCATAAAACACATGCACGTAGCGGAAGCTGGATTTCTGTGTGCTCTCGCCCTTGTAGTGCAAGATGCGCAATGGCAAGTACCAATTTTCCCAACCTCCTTTCAGCAGCCTGTAGCTGAGGTCAATGTCCTCACCATACATGAAAAAATCCTCGTCAAGCAAGCCCACCTTGTTGAGAGCCTTGCGCCTAAGCATACAAAAAGCCCCGCTCACAATGTCAATTCTTGCCGGCTCGTCCCACGGCAGCCATCCCATGTAGTAACGGCCAAGACGGTGGTTGTGGGGAAACCTTGAGCACAGCCCCGACATCTTATAAAAAGCCGTCATCGGCGAGGGCGTGCCGCGTCGCGACTCCATAGCGTCGGTGCCGTCAGCCTTCATCATGCGCACGCCCAAAGCGCCAGCCTTTGGATGATTTTCCATGAAAGACAACGCACTGCCAACGGTATCTTCGGCGACAATGGTGTCAGGGTTAAGCAAAAGCACATACTCTCCCTTGCCCTGACATATAGCACGGTTATTAGCCCTGGCAAAG
The DNA here is from genome assembly GCA_964616945.1 of uncultured Prevotella sp. Taxonomy (GTDB): domain Bacteria; phylum Bacteroidota; class Bacteroidia; order Bacteroidales; family Bacteroidaceae; genus Prevotella. Next base: position 1,513 of record CAZTUD010000123.1, read on the forward strand.
CCCAGGTTGTGGTTGCCACTGATAAATGTAACTTCTGGATATTGTGCTGAAAGGTATTCTACCGAGCCGTCCTTGGAGTGGTTGTCATAGACAATAACCTCAGCATCCAAGCCCTCCAACGCCTTGCGAACAGAGTAAAGGCACTGGTCAAGGTAATACTTGACATTGTAGTTTACTATGACAACCGACAACATGCTCATTCCACCTCCACCTCAGACTTGCATCTCGTTTTCGACGGATATATGAATACCATGCACAACAGCCCGATGATGCCCATGTAGCCAAAAGCGACGTTCATGAAAAGATAGTAAAAAAGCGTGTTGAGCATCATCGGCACGACAAGCATGTCCATGCGATAGGTGCCCCAATAAATCAGCCCGTCAAACGATTTTTCCTTAATGGCCGCCTTTACTTTCTTGAACTTGAACAGCCTGAGCGATATGGGGATAAGGCAAATGGTGACAAGCTCCATCGCTATCGCCACATAATATTCCATCATCTTGTCCACAGCAAACTCACCTGGCAACAACACGTCGTTCTCGAAAAGCACGACAATGGCCAAGCAGATTGCTATGGGCAACCAAAATTCTATGAGAAGTATTTTCCTTGCTCTGTCCATCTATTCTATTGGGGTTCTGTTCACTATCGACCGTCCAAGCGTAACTTCGTCGGTATATTCAAGCTCGTTGCCGACCGATATGCCGCGGGCAATGACCGTAACCTTGGCATCGTAAGGTTTCAGCTGCCGCGAAATGTAAAAGTTGGTAGTGTCTCCCTCCATCGTGCTGCTCAGGGCAAGTATCACCTCCCTTATTCCACCATCTGCCACACGCCTGACCAACGAGTCAATCTCTATGTCGGCAGGCCCGATGCCGTCCATAGGCGATATTATGCCGCCGAGGACATGGTAAAGCCCGTGATAGGTTTGCGTGTTTTCCACAGCCATCACGTCCTGCACATTTTCCACCACGCACACAGTTGTGGTGTCGCGGCGAGGGTCGGAGCATATAGGACAGACATCAGTGTCGCTGATGTTGTGGCACACCCTGCAATACTTTATGTCTTTCCTGACATGATAGACGGCATCGGAGAAAGCCTCAACCGAGGACAATGGCTGGCGCAGCAAGTGCAACACCAGGCGCAAGGCCGTCTTGCGCCCAATGCCCGGCAACTTGCTGAACTCACCCACCGCTTTCTCAAGCAGCACCGAAGGGTAGCGTTCCATCAATCCTTGCCAAGGTAAATGCCAAAGCCTATCTTCAGCCCGATGGTCGAATAGTCGCTGTGGCGCTTGAAGCTCTGCTGATAGTATATGGCTGGCTCAATGGTTACGGTGTGACTTATGAAAAACGCATAGCCCACCTCTATGCCTGGCATGAAGTCGTTGTAGCTCGACTCCGAATGGACATATTTCACGTTCGCGCCGAGAAAGATGCCATTCTGGGTGATATAGTATCGTCCACCAATACCAACGTTGAACGTGTCGTCCAAGTCCTTGCCAGGATGGTCGTAGCCGGCAAGTCCATAGAGCAGCAAGTTGTCGGCGGCAAACGTACCCGCCATGGCGTTTATGCCAAGGCTCAACTCATTGCTGCCATTATAGCTCAGGTTAAATCCCGACACGGACGCGCCGGCATACACCTTACCCTTTTCAAACTGGGCGCTGGCGGAAATGGTCAGCAACAGCGCGGCGAATAGCATGATAATCTTTTTCATGGCATTTGTGATTTATCAGTTATTTGAGTTTTAATTGTTTTCTGTACCAAGCGAAGAACCACACGCAAGTAATGACAAGAGCCACCACCGAACCAGCATAGCTTATGGTGGTGTTCAGGTGGAACGCCATAGGCGAGACAAGCAGGAAAGTGGAGCACACCACTGTCATGAACAAGGCCGGCACAAGCGTTATTACAAACGGCTTCTTCTGTTGCACAAGATAGACGGTGATGGTCCACAGCGTAAACACTGCCAAAGTCTGGTTTGACCAGCCGAACCACTGCCAAATGGTGTTGAAGCCGTTGGGATTCTCCATCTGCCAAACAAGCAAGCCAATGGCGGCAGCGAACATGGGCACGGCGATGAGCAGACGCTTGTGGATGTGCTTTTGGTTGAGGTGGATGGCATCGGCAATGATGAGGCGCGCACTGCGGAATGCCGTATCGCCACTCGTGATGGGAGCCGCCACGACACCAAATATGGCAAGTATGCCGCCAAACAGCCCGAGCCAGCCCGTGCAAGTCTGCTCCACAACATTGGGCGCAGTGAAGAACTGGATGAGCGACTTGCCGCCATCAGACTGGGCAAGGAACGTGTTTATGGTGTTGGCATCGACAACCTGCCGCCAGCCGCCATAATAGAAGAAGTATATGGATACCGTTGCCCATATCAGTGCAACTATGCCTTCCGTAATCATGGCTCCGTAAAACACGGGGCGGCCATGCTTCTCACTGCTGAGGCAACGCGCCATCAAAGGGCTTTGTGTGCCGTGGAAACCACTTATGGCTCCGCAGGCTATGGTGAGGAACAGGCACGGGAACAACGGGTTGTCGGCTATATAGGAGGTTGTGCCAAGCAACGACTGCGGATCGTTGAGGTTGCTCTTGCCAAGGTCGCTCCACACTTCGGGCAAAGCCGGCATCTTGACATAAAGGCAAACCAACAGCGCAACTGCCATGAACAACATGGCGAAGGCGAATATGGGATAAAGCTTGCCTATAATCTTGTCGATGGGCAACAGGGTGGCAATGATGTAATAAGCGAATATGGCACACACCCAACCTATGGTAGTCCATCCGAAGTCTTTCAGCACAAGGGCTGGACTATAGACAAACACCACGCCAACCATCATGAGCAGGAATACCGAGAATACAAGCATCACCTTCTTGGTGTTGGAGCCGAGATAGTCGCCCACAAGCTCAGGCAGGTTTGCCCCGTTGTGGCGCACGCTCAACATGCCGCAAAAATAGTCGTGAACTGCACCAGCGAATATGCAGCCGAGCACTATCCAGAGATAAGCCACGGGGCCATACCATGCGCCCATGATTGCGCCAAAGATGGGGCCAGTGCCGGCAATGTTGAGGAATTGAATCATGAACACTTTCCACGTCGGCATCACTATGTAGTCGACTCCGTCGGCATTCGCCACAGCCGGCGTAGGACGGTCGTCAGGCTTGAAAACGCGCTCCACAAAGCGACCGTAAATCAGATAGCCGACAATGAGGGCGACAAGTGCAATAGTAAACGATATCATTTAATCTGTTTGGTTTTAAAACTATTGCAAAAGTAGTGCTTATTTGTGAGAATAAAGAAAGATTACCTGTGTTTTTTAATAGAAAAAGGGCAGCCGTTGCCAGCCGCCCATACAAAAGTGTTTGTTTCTTCTACGTTGGAGTTGCTTGTTCTCCACCGCATGTCGCCTTATTTCTTCAGCATCGACTCAAGCTCCTTCGTGCGTGCGTCGGTGTCGCCATAGAGGGCATAGTAGCACTGGTAGAGAGGATAGGCCCAGTTGCTCTGAGTGCGGTTCGGGTCAACTTCACGTGCTTTCTCAAGATAGCCCACCGACTCGTTGTAGATTTCTTTCTGCTGTGCCACGTTGCCGTTGATGCCCTGTGCCTTGGCATTGAGCGAGAAGCCAAGATAGGTCAGCACCACCGAGTTCTCCGGCTTCAGCTCGAGAGCCTTCTTGAAGCAGTTGATAGGCTCGTCCCAGTTGGGGTTCTGGCTCTTCGACATCTCGTTGACGAGCGTCTGGCCCTTTGTTGCCCAAGCCGTGAAGTTCTTTGGGTTGGCGGCAAGTGCCTTCTCAACGGCGGCACTAAGCTCCTGCGACATGCCCAGGCCACTGTACATGTTGCATACGAGGCCGAAAATAATCTCATTGTCAGGCTCTTGGGCGTAAGCCTCCTCCATTTTCTTGGCGAAAGCCACAGAGTCTGCGTGGGTTTTCAGCCTCATCTGCGCCATCGCGTATTTCAGCGTCTCGGCATCAGAGTGCATGGCGGAGTCCTTCATGGCAATGTCGGCATATTTTTCTGCCTTGTCATACAGCTTTGCCTGGTTGGCATAGAGAGCGGTGTAGTAAGCCACCTGACCGAGATATTGCTTTTCGCCTTCCTTGCCTGCCGCGAACAGGGGGTTGTCGTCGGTGTCGAGGAATGTGCCCCAATGCTTCAGCACGCCGTCCTGGTTGTTCAGCTGGGCATAGTAGTTGCCAGCGTTGACAAGCGTCAGGCGGGCATTGGCGAGCAGCGGCGTGAGGGCGGAAGTGTATTTAGGTTTCACCTTGCCTTTCTCGTTGGGCTCGGCATCATATTTTATGCACTCAAGACCATTGACCACAGCGTTGTAGGCTGCGTCGTAGAAGGCAACCGTGTCGAGGGGCTGAACTTTTGTCTTCGTGATTTGAGCCTGCACATTGGCGCTCTGGATGGCGTTCTGCGCGTCGAATGTCTTGAGGGCAAGTTTGGTTACGTAGTCGTAAGCCTTTGCCTTCTCCTGGGCATTGGCAAGCTGGTTGAGATTGGTCTTCAGCAACTGTGCAGCCTCAGCGTATTCCTTTGCGTTGAGGATGGCCTTCAGAGGCTCACTGTCTCCGGCAAAAGCAGCTGATGTGCCAAGCATCATCAATGCTGCAATCATTAACTTTTTCATAAGCTATAATTTAAAAGAAAGATTATATGCGAGTAATATGTCCCTATTCCTCTGGTGCGGCGGAGTTGGTTGCTTCGGCAAACTGGTCGTTGCTCTCTTTCCACTTCTTGCGGCTCTCCTCCTCAACGGTTGCCTCAAGCTCAGAGCTCATCACCTTGCAGACGCTGGCAATGACATCGTTCTTCTTGGCAAGGTTTATGAGGCGCACGCCCTGCGTGGCACGTCCCATGACCCTCACGTCGGCGACAGCCATGCGTATGACAATGCCGCTCTTGTTGATAATCATGAGGTCGTTCTGGTCGGTAACGTTCTTTATCGCCACCAGCCTGCCCGTCTTCTCGGTAATGGCCATCGTCTTGACACCCTTGCCGCCACGGTTGGTCTTGCGGTAGTCGTCGATGGCGGAGCGCTTGCCATAGCCATTCTCGCTCACCACCATAGCCGTCTCGTTGGCTGCGTCGTTGACAACTATCATGCCCACCACGGCATCGTCGTCGCCGTCGAGCATCATGCCACGCACGCCCGTCGCCGCACGCCCCATGTCGCGCACGGCGTTCTCGTCGAAGCGCACGGCACGACCATTGCGGTCGGCAAGTATAAGCTCGTTGTGGCCATTGGTGAGGCGCACGTCCACCACCTCGTCACCGTCGGCAATGTTCAAGGCCCTCACGCCGTTGGCGCGCGGACGGGAATATTCTTTCAGGCAGGTCTTCTTCACCGTGCCGTTCTTTGTGGCGAACACCACGTAGTGGCTGTTGGTGAACTCGTCGTTGGCAAGCCCGCCGCCACGCAGGCGCAGGAAAGCGTTCACCGAATCGCCCGGCTCGATGTTGAGCAAGTTCTGTATGGCGCGACCCTTGGAAGTCTTGTCGCCCTCCGGGATGTCGTAGCAGTGAAGCCAGTAGCACCTTCCGAGCTTCGTGAAAATGAGCATGGTCTGGTGCATGGTGGCGGGATAGATGTTCTCGGTGAAATCTTTCTCTCGCGTGTGGGCACCTTTCGACCCCACGCCGCCACGCGCCTGCTCGCGGAACTGGTTGAGCGGCGTGCGCTTGATGTAGCCGAGATGGCTCACCGTGATGACCACCGGGTCGTTGGGGTAGAAGTCCTCGGCGTTGAACTCATGCTCGTCGGGTATGATTTGCGTGCGGCGGTCGTCGCCATACTTCTCCTTGACTTCGAGGAGGTCGTCCTTCATCACCTTCTTGCACAGCTCGGGGTCGTCGAGTATCTTCTGCAAATAGTCTATCTGCTTCTCCAGCTCCTCATATTCCTGATGCAGCTGGTCCATGCGCAGGCCTGTGAGCTGCGAGAGGCGCATGTCAACGATGGCCTTCGACTGTAGCTCGTCAAGCTCGAAGCGCTGCTCCAGATTGCGCTGAGCGTCGGACGGGGTCTTGCTGCCACGGATGATGTGCACCACCTCGTCGATGTTGTCGCACGCTATAATCAAGCCCTCCAAAATGTGGGCGCGCTCTTTCGCCTTCTTCAGGTCGTACTGCGTGCGGCGTATCGTAACTTCGTGGCGATGCTCGATGAAGTAGCCGACGCACTCTTTCAGCGTCAGCAGCTTAGGGCGCAGCTGCGAATGGTCGTGCTTGTTGGGCACGAGGGCGATGCAGTTGACGGAGAAGCTGCTCTGCAAGGCTGTCATCTTGAACAGCTTGTTGAGTATCACCTTTGCGTTGGCGTCTTTCTTCACGTCAACCACGATGCGCATTCCCTGACGGCCAGTCTCGTCGTTGACATTGCTTATACCCTCCAACTTTCCTTCCTTCACGAGGTCGGCAATATATTCGATGAGCTGCTGCTTGTTTACGCCATAGGGTATCTCAGTCACCACAATCTTGTCGTGGTTGTCGCCGCTCTCAATCTCCGCCTTTGCCCGCATCACAATGCGGCCGCGGCCAGTCTCGTAGGCTTCCTTCACGCCCTTTAGTCCGTAGATGTAGGCTCCGGTGGGGAAGTCCGGGGCTGGCACATACTTCATCAGCCCCTCGGTGTCGATGTCGGGATTGTCGATGTAGGCACAGCATGCGTCGATGACCTCGCGCAGGTTGTGCGTGGGCATGTTCGTCGCCATGCCTACGGCGATGCCATTGCCACCGTTCACCAACAGGTTGGGTATCTTGGTCGGCATCACCGTCGGCTCCTTGAGGGTGTCGTCG
>CAZTUD010000124.1:0-8329 GCA_964616945.1 uncultured Prevotella sp.
ACTTTCACCGAGGCCCAGCTTGGCGCGGACGATGACATGAGCCAAAACGTGACCCTCCTCCACTCCAACACCAACGTCTATGCCTCTGAGGTGGGCTACCTCTTCTCGCCGACCCGCTTCCGCTATCGTGCTTTCAACCAGAAGTACAACGCCGTCTATATAAACGGCGCGCCGCAGAACGACATGGAGTCGGGGCAGTTCCGCTTCTCTTCCGTCGGTGGCCTGAACCGCTTCACGCGAGGCGTTGACTACGCCCTGCCTTTTGAGAGCAACTCTTTCTCCATGCCCGACATGGCGGGAAGCAACAACTACGATTTCCGCGCCGGCTCAATGCAGACTGGCCACTACCTCTCGCTTGGAGCCGCCAACCGCAACTACGTGGCGCGTGGCCTCTACACCTACGCCTCCGGCTTCAACGCCAAGGGCTGGGCATTTGCCGGGGGCCTGACCTACCGCTGGGCAGAGAGAGGCTATGTGGAGGGCACATTCTACAACGCCCTGAGCTATTTCCTCGGCGTGCAGAAGAAGTGGCAAAACGGCCACTCCGTGGCGTTCACCACGTGGGGCAACCCAACGGAAAGGTCAACGCAGGGAGCCTCTACCGACGAGGCCTACTGGCTTGCCAACGACTATTACTACAACCCCTACTGGGGCTACCAGAACGGCAAGAAGCGCAACTCCAGGGTGGTGAACGACTATGCGCCGTCGGGCATATTCACTTGGGACTGGGACATCAACGACAAGCTGAAGCTCACCACGTCGGCTTTCGGCAAGTACAGCATGTACAAGTCAACGAAGCTCAACTACAGCAACTCCGAAAACCCGCAGCCCGACTACTGGAAGAACCTGCCGTCGAGCTACTTCGAGGTGTGGGACGGAGACACCCGCAACAACGAGTTTACGCTTGCCTCATGGCAGCGGTCGGTTGACTGGTGGACAGCCTCGAAAGCCAACCGGCAGATTGACTTCGACCGCCTCTACGCCGCCAACCGCGTGCGCAACGCCTCTGACGGCGACGCGCTCTACTTTATCCAGGCAAAGCACAACAACACCCTCATGTTGAGCCTCGCCTCCACGCTGCGTGCGCAGCTCACGGAGAAGCAGAACATCACGGGTGGCTTCATACTTTCGCAGAACCGAGGCCGCCACTACCAGACGATGGAGGACATGCTCGGCTCGCTCTTCTACCACAACATCAACAACTACGCGCTCGGCACCTACGGCATTTCCGACCCGCGCGTGCAGTACGACCTCAACAACCCCAACGCCCTCGTCGAGGAAGGCGACAAGTTCGGCTACGACTACCAGATTGAGGTGCGCCGCGCCTCTGCGTGGGCAAACTGGACGCACGACTTCTGGAGGGTGCATTACTTCCTTGCTGGACGCATCAACTACGACGACATGCGCCGCAAGGGCTACATGCGCAATGGCATGTTCGCCGACAACAGCTACGGCCATTCGGGTCTGGCGAAGTTCCTCACAGGCGGCGTGAAGTTCGGCGCTAACATCGACCTCGGCCACGGCCAGGTGTTCACCCTTGGCGCAGGCTATGAGCGCCGCGCCCCGCAGGCAAGCACAGCCTTCGTGGCTCCTGAGATGAACAACGACTTCGTGTCCGACCTCGTTTCCGAGAGGCTTTTCTCGTCAGAGGTTGGCTACCAGTATCAGAACTCGAGGCTGCACTTCAACCTCAACGGCTATTACAGCAAGGTGAACCACGCCACCGAGTGGCAGAATTTCTATTTCGACGACATCAACTCGTTCTCCTACGTCTCAATGACCGGCATCAAGAAAAGCTGGTATGGCGTGGAGGCGGGAGCCAAGTACAAGCTCACGTCATTCCTCGACTTCAAGGCCCTTGGCACGATAAGCGAGGCAAAATACGACAACAACTCCAACCTCATCTACCTTAGCTCCACAAAGGCTACCTACAACGACGTCACCGACGGCAAGGCTGACAAGGTGATGAACAAGGACATGCGCGAGAGCGGCACGCCGCTCACAGCCGCAAGCCTCGGCCTGAGCTTCCACCAGAGCGGATGGTATATCGACCTGAACGCCAACTGGTACGACCGCATCTACCTGAGCTATTCGCCCTGCACGCGCTATGAGAGCACGCTCGTCACGGCGGGCAACGTTGACAACGACGGCAACTACATAGTCCCCGACCAGGCTAAGGGCCACGGAGGGTGGATGCTCGACGGCTCGATAGGCAAGAGCGTGCGCCTGCGCCACGGACAGCTCAACTTCAACCTCATGGTCACCAACATACTCAACAACCAGCACATTGTGACCGGCGGATATGAGCAAAGCCGCAGCGACTACACCACCACCAACGAGGGAGCGCGCAACAACGACCGCATATACAAGTTCTCAAAGAACCCGAAGAAATACTATGTGTTCGGCACCAACGGCATGTTCCAAATATCATATAGATTCTAAGCAATGAAAAAAACATCAATATTTCTCATGGTCTTTGCCGCATTGCTGTTTGCAGCCTGCATGGACTCTGACCACGACATACCCGCCACCGACTATACGGGCACGACGTTCGAGCTGTCGAACGTGGTGTCGATACAGGACTTGAAGACCAAATACCGCTCCGTGATAAACGGCAGCACCATGCAGCTCATCGACGAGGACATGCAGGTGAAAGGCATCGTCACCGGCAACGACGAGGGCAGCAACCTCTACAACGAGATTTCGCTGCAAGACGAGAGCGGAGCCATAATAGTGGCGATAAGCCAAAGCGGACTCTACGGCTCGCTGCCGGTGGGCGCACAGGTGGCCATCAACCTCAAGGGGCTTTACATTGGAGCCTACGGCAACCAGGCGGAGATAGGCGGCGTTTACACCAACGCCCGCACGGGAGCCACGGGCATTGGCGGCATGGACCGCTACACGTGGCGCAGCCACTACATGCTCCTCTCCCACGGCTCGGAGAGCGACGCCACGGCGCTGATGACGGAGTTCGACTACAGCAAGGCCTCCAACACCGACTACATCTGGCAGAACCAGGGCAAGCTGATGCGCCTGAGCAACGTTACGTTCAAGAATGGCGACGGCAAGACGGTGTTCGCCACCAAGGACGGCAGCGTCACATTGAGCAACAACTCCGCCAACCGCGGCTTCGTGGGCATGAGCGACTCAAGGCTTGTCTTCCGCACAAGCACCTACGCCAAGTTCGCCGCCGACACCATTCCGCAGGGCAAGACCTCGGTCATCGGCATCTTCACCGTCTATCGCAATACGTGGCAGATACTCGCCCGCTCGCGCAACGACGCCTACGGCATCATAGAGTGAAGAATGTAGAATAAAAATTCAAAAAGCAAAAAAAGAAAACAAACGATATGAAAAAGCTATTTCATTCATTGATGGTCCTTGCCGTTGCGGCTCTGACCTTCACCGGCTGCGATGATGTGCCAATGCCGTACAACCAGCCAAACATAACGCCCGACACGACTACCGTGGACGTAACGCCTACGGGCACAGGCACCGCCACCGACCCCTACAACGTGGCGGCAATACTCCAGCGCATCCAGGCTCTCACGGGCGACACCACGGAGACCGTTTACGTAAAGGGAGTGGTAAAGGAAATTCGCCAGATTGAGACCGAGAACTACGGCAACGCCAACTACTACATCACCGACGACGGCAGCAACCAGGTTTACATTTTCCAGAGCTACTATCTCGGCAACCGCCGCTTCACAGCGAGCGACAAGCTTGAGGTGGGCGACACCGTGGTGGTGTGCGGCAAGTTCTACAACTACAGCGGCAACACGCCGGAGACTGTGGGCAAAGGCACGAGCTACATCTATTCACTCAACGGCCAGACGAGTAGCGACACGCCGACTCCAACTCCTACCCCAAGCGGCGAGGCAAAAGGCGACGGCACCGAGGCGAACCCATACAATGCAGCTGGCGCAAATGCCAAGGCAAGAACTCTTGCCGATGGAGAGACGCTCGCCAACGTTTATGTGTCTGGCATAGTTTGCAAAATCAAGAGTTTCAATTCCAGCTATAACAACATCAGCTATTACATTTCCGACGATGGCACCGAAAGCAGCGAGCAGTTCTACATCTACGGAGGCCTGGGATTGAATGGAGCCAATTTCTCATCGGAAAGCGACTTGAAGGTCGGCCAGAAAGTGGTCGTGGTAGGCACCCTCATCAACTATATGGGCAGCACGCCAGAATTCCAGCACAGCTCAAAGATTGTTTCCATTGACGGTAGCGGCAATACTCCAACTCCCACACCAAGCAACGAGGCCCTGTCGATAAGCGGCACCACCGTAACCCTGACCAACACCAGCGCGACGGCAGGCACGGAGACTGCGAGCATCAACTTCAACGAGCAGGGACTGACGAGCGGGAATGAGGTCACAGAGTTCACTCTCTCAGACGGCACGAAGATAACTTTCAATGTCGCCTCTGGCACCACAACACCAAAGTTCTACAGCGCCACGAAGGGCGTACGCGTGTATCTCAACAATACTATCACCTTTCAGGGTGTGAAGAAGATTGCAAAGATTGTGATGACCTGCGACTCCTACAGCGGCACCGACTACGTGGGCAACAAGGGAGCTTCGGTGACGTTCAACGGCAACGACGTGGTTTACACCAACTCCGACGCAAGCGTGACAAGTGGTGGCGGCGTGCAGCTGCGCGTGCAGACCATAACGATAACGTATGCCCAATAAGAAAGCATTGGGATAAACGACGCGGCAAAATAAAAAAGAAAAAGTTTGGCGGATGCAAAAATTCTTCGTAACTTTGCATCCGCTTTTATTATCAATGGATTATTAATCGATTAATTAAATACAGAAATGAAAAAAGGCATTCATCCAGAAAACTATCGCCCCGTCGTGTTTCGTGACATGTCCAACGGCGATATGTTCCTTACAAAATCCACGGCAAAGACTACGGAGACCGTGGAGTTTGAAGGCGAGACTTACCCAGTGGTAAAGGTTGAAATCTCAAGCAGCTCGCACCCATTCTACACAGGCAAGAGCAAGCTCGTCGATACGGCTGGTCGCGTTGACCGCTTCATGAGCCGCTACGGCAAGCTGAAGAAGTAAAAGCCTCACTCCGGCTCTCTCCAAGGGAGAGGAAATGATTGCCGGCACAACCATACAACCGAAAGGGTATGACAGACGTAGTTGCATATGCGGGCTGTCATACCCTTTAGCCTTTTTGTGAACGACCTATAACAGACAAAATAATGAAAACACGAATATTTCCCTTGCTCTTCCTCCTTGCCCTCGCCTCATGCGGAAGCGATGGCGACGACAACACGCAGACCAGAAACAACGCCAATTCCAACTTCTCCAACACGAACCCCTCCACCCACCGCATGGAGTTTCCGAAAGTGAAAGGCGACTCGAGCATCATACTCGTGCATACGCTTTCAAACGGCGAGGTGAACTACAGCGTGGAGTGGGACACACAGAAGAAAAGCACGCGCTGGAGCTGCTACGAGATTTACGGCTCCAACCGCGAGACCCACACGAGCCGCTATTATCCTACCGAGGGCGAGGACCAGTATCCGCAAGACCCGCTGCTCGACGAGCAATATCGTTGGACTGTTGACCCCTTCTACCGCAGCGGCTACGACCACGGCCACCTGTGCCCCTCGGCCGACCGCCTGAACTCGCGCGAGGCGAACATACAAACTTTCTACCTCACCAACATGATGCCGCAGGTGAACGGCTTCAACGCCAAGGTGTGGGCGACGATGGAGGCGTGGGTGCGCAACCAGATAAAGACCAACAGCACCGACACCCTGTTCGTGGTGAAAGGTGGCACCATCGACAATGCCGACCAATACAGCACCCTTGCGCGCACGGGCGGCACCATGATTGTGCCCAAATACTACTACATGGCAGTGCTGATGCACAACAGCAGCGGCTACAAGGCTATGGGCTTCTGGATAGAGCACAAGGCGAACACCGCCACCGACCTCTCGCCCTACGTAGTCAACATCGACGAGCTTGAGCGGCTCACGGGCATCGACTTCTTCTGCAACCTGCCCGACGACACCGAGGACCATGTGGAAGGCCTGCCCGTGGAAAACGTAAAGAGAGTTTGGGGCTTCAACAATTAAGTGTAATGAGGGTGTATCATAATGTGTGCTTGTAGGGCATACACGGGGGTATGCCCTAACCCCTTTTTTGATGCATCCTCATCGCCTGCAATATTACCTGCGCTTGCTGAGGCTTTCCGCTCCGCCTTTCACAGCCTTTATGTTGCTGCTGCCGAAGCTGCGTGCGGAGGAGGCTCTCGTGAACTTCTTCGCCTCGTTGTTCTGCACAGGCTTCAGGTTTATGTAAATCATGTCCTTGTTGTTGGTGCCGAGCATGTAGCCCTCGAACGTGGAGTTTTCCTCAAGGTAGAAGCCACGGTAGCCCGCCGAGGCGTCCATCACGAACGAGGAGTTTGCCGACGTGAGGTAGTGTATGTGTATGTCGCCCGTGCTCTCGTCGATATACCAGTTGAACTTCAGCGTCTGCTGGTCGTCAACCTGGTTGCTGCTGTTGAGCGTGTAGTCAACCTCCGTGCCCGTGCCCTTTATGGAGTTGCTGTTGTTGCGCACGAATGTCATGTTGGCATAAAACTGGCTCACCTCGCCGTTGTCGCCGTTGGTGTAAGCCATTGTGCCGTCCCATTCGCCCTCGAGCACCTCGGCCTCGTCGAGCACGGTGTTGCCCTGGGCGTCGTCGCTGCCGTTGTAGTTGCCGCCGTTGTTCCAGGTGTTGTCGTCCCAGTTCCAGCCTCCGTTGTCGTAGGTCCACCACCACGGGCCGTCCTCGCCGTACTCGTCATAATACCAAGGCTCGTCCCACGGGTCGTCGTCGCAACTGGTAAAAAGCGCGGGTGCGGCAACCACCAGCGCCGCAGCCATCATAATCTTTAACTTTTTCATGGTCGTACGTTTTTTGTTTTCTGCCGCAAAGATAGGCATTTTGCTTGGGGCGGCAAAGATATTTTTCCTATTCTGCGGGGGATTTTCCCTATTCCTCGTGGGGGAAACCGCCTGTGGCTTAAAAAAACAAAATTATCGTGGTCAAAGTTGCCAAATGGCATCTTTTTTGTATTTTTGCAACCGTAAACCATTCAATCACCATTTAAAAAGGACAAAAGCAAAGATGAGAACCGTTTATGACTTCTCGGTGAAAGACCGCAAGGGCAATGAGGTCTCGCTGAAAGAGTATGCCAACGAGGTGCTGCTCATTGTAAACACCGCCACCAAGTGTGGTTTCACACCCCAGTATGAGGAGCTTGAAAATCTCTACAAGAAATACCACCCGCGGGGCTTCGAGATACTCGACTTCCCGTGCAACCAGTTCGGCCAGCAGGCTCCGGGCACCGACGAGAGCATCCACAGCTTCTGCAAGCTCACCTACGGCACCGAGTTTCCGCAGTTCAAGAAGATAAAAGTCAACGGCGACGACGCCGACCCGCTCTACAAGTTTCTCAAGGAGGAGAAAGGCTTCGCGGGCTGGGACGAGAGCCACCCCATATACCCCATCCTCGACAAGATGCTCTCCGAGGCCGACCCCGACTACAAGCAGAAGCCCGACATCAAGTGGAACTTCACCAAGTTCCTCGTCAACAAGAAAGGGCAGGTGGTGAAGCGCTACGAGCCGACAGAGAAAATAGAGAACATCGCAAAAGATATAGAGGAATTGTTGTAATGGAAAGAACAAAGTGCTTGATAATAGGCAGTGGCCCTGCGGGCTACACTGCCGCCATATATGCCGGTCGCGCCAACTTGCAGCCCGTGGAGTATTGCGGGTTGCAGACGGGCGGGCAGCTCACGCAGACAACCGTGGTGGAGAACTTTCCCGGCTACCCCGACGGCGTTGACGCAAACCAGATGATGATGGAGATTCGCCAGCAGGCCGAGAGGTTCGGGGCCGACATACGCGACGGCATCGTTACCGACGTTGACCTCACGAAACGGCCCTACGTCGTTACCATCGACAACGGCGACAAGCTTGAGGCCGACACCATAATCGTTGCCACGGGAGCCTCAGCCAAATATCTCGGCCTGGCCGACGAGCAGAAATACAACGGCCAGGGCGTGTCGGCATGCGCCACGTGCGACGGCTTCTTCTACCGCAAGAAGGTGGTGGCCGTGGTGGGCGGCGGCGACACTGCCTGCGAGGAGGCCGTCTATCTGGCAGGCCTCGCCAAGAAGGTTTACATGATTGTGCGCAAGCCATATCTCCGCGCCACCGACATCATGAAGAAGCGCGTGGAGGACAACCCCAAGATAGAAATCCTCTACGAGACCAACACCCTCGGCCTCTATGGCGACAACGGCGTT
>CAZTUD010000125.1:0-8310 GCA_964616945.1 uncultured Prevotella sp.
TGCTCAAGGTAGTCGGCAAGGTGAGTTATAGTGTGCCGCTTTATTGCCGACGCATGGTCACGCAGCTGCTCCCATTCTGGCAGTTGGTGCATCATCTTGTCGTGTCCCATGCGTATTCCCCAGAAAGTCTTGTCGTGGCGTGCCACTTTCTCTTGGTTTATCAACACTTCATGTGCCCTTCTTGAATGTTCTGTGCTCATATTCCTGCTGCCAATATTTCCGCTACGTGGATGAACTTTATGTTTTTCTTCTCTCTCTTTGCGATGCCCGCCATGTGCATCAGGCAGGAAGAGTCTGGCCCTGTAACATATTCAGCACCAGTGGATAGATGTCTCATGATTTTCTCCTCGCCCATGCGGATTGACACGTCAGGCTCTTCCACTGCGAACATTCCGCCAAAGCCGCAGCATTCGTCGGGGCGTTCAGGCTCACGCAGGGTGATGCCCTGCTTCAGCCTTAGCAGGTCGGCTATCTTGTTGAACTTTGGGATATTTCTCTCCGATGGTGATGACAGTCCAAGCTCACGCACGCCGTGGCAGCTGTTGTGCAGGCTTACAACGTGGTGAAAGCTGCCAGGCAGAGTTCTCACCTTTGCCACGTCGTGGAGAAACTCCACAATGTCCATTATCTTCTTCGACACTGTGCACGGATGATGGTCTCCTTGCATGAGCCGTGGATAGTAGCAACGCACGTAGGCGGCGCACGATGCTGATGGCGCTACCACATAGTCGAAGCCCTCGAACAACTTCTCAAATTTCTCTGCCAAGGGTTTTGCCATCCTTTCAAAGCCAGCGTTTGCCATCGGCTGCCCGCAGCAAGTCTGTTTCTCGGGGTAGCCAACGTCAAAGCCCAACTGTGTCAGCAACTTGTATGTCGCAATGCCGACTTGGGGATATAGTGCATCTACATAGCAAGGTACGAATAAGCCTATCTTCATAATGCTTGTTTTTCTTCTAACCACAAAGTTAGTGAAAAACTTGCAACACACTGCTGTTTTCTTTCTATTTTTCTCAATTTTTAATCGATTGTGCAATAATGCCCAACAATTTCAGTAACTTTGCATGTCGGAAATATCTTTGGATTGTCATAAATGATAGTTTGCATAGCAGAGAAGCCCAGTGTGGCACGCGACATAGCCCGCATTCTGGGGGCAAACACCTCAAAAGACGGATACATGGAAGGCAATGGCTACCAGGTAACCTGGACTTTTGGTCATCTGTGTGAGCTTAAGGAGCCTGACGACTATGAGATGAACTGGCGTTTCTGGACGCTTGCGGCTCTGCCCATGATACCAAGACGGTTTGGCATAAAGCTCATTCCCGAGCAGGGCATAGAAAAGCAGTTCAAGACGATAGCCAAACTGTACGGCGAAGCAGACGAGATAGTCAACTGTGGTGATGCTGGTCAGGAAGGTGAACTGATACAGCGTTGGGTCATGCAGATGGCAAAGGTGAAGTGTCCAGTAAAACGG
Source organism: uncultured Prevotella sp. (assembly GCA_964616945.1). GTDB lineage: Bacteria > Bacteroidota > Bacteroidia > Bacteroidales > Bacteroidaceae > Prevotella. Next base: position 1,472 of record CAZTUD010000125.1, read on the forward strand.
CTGTGGATTTCGTCGATGACCGACGAGGCTATACGTGATGGCTTCGCCCATCTCAAGGACCAAGGCGATTATGAAAGCCTGTACCTTGCCGGGCTGAGCCGTGCCATTGGCGACTGGCTGTTGGGAATGAATTGCACGCGCCTGTACACGTTGATGTATCGCCGTGCGCGTGGGCAAGTGCTGTCAATAGGGCGCGTGCAGACACCTACGCTCGCCTTGATAGTGAACCGCGACAAGGAGATTGCCAACTTCAAGCCTGAGCCTTACTGGGTGCTTTCTACAATTTATCGGGACACGCTTTTCACGGCTACATCGGGGAAATTCATGTCCAAGGAAGACGGCGAAAAGGCTTTCGCGACTATTGAGGACAGGCCATTTGTGATAACGGACGTGCAGAAGAAGCAGGGCAAGGAAGCACCGCGGCAGCTTTATGACCTTACATCGTTGCAGGTGGACTGCAACCGCAAGTTCGGTTTCTCCGCCGACATGACGTTGAAGCTCATTCAAAGTCTTTATGAGAAAAAGCTTACCACATATCCGCGTGTTGACACTCAATACCTTTCTGGTGACATCTATCCAAAATGCCCTGGAATACTAAATGGCGTGAGCCAATATTATGTATCGGGCAGGAAGCCATACTTACAGATTATTAAGGACTTGGCTTCCATAAGTAAGACATTGCCAAAGTCGAAGCGGGTGTTCGACACGTCGAAAGTTACCGACCACCACGCCATAATACCCACTGGGCAGACTCCTGCTGGTCTTACCGACGTGGAGCGGAATGTTTATGACCTTGTGGCGCGGCGCTTCATAGCTGCTTTCTACCCCGACTGCAAGTTTTCCACAACAACGGTTATGGGGGAAGTGGCAGGAGATAAGGAAAAAGTCGGCTTTAAGGCAACTGGCAAGGAAATTCTTGACAAGGGCTGGCGTGCTGTCTATTCTGAGGATGAGCAAGTTGAGGCGGGGCAAAAGAGCGGAAGTGAGGAGAATACATTGCCAGCATTCAAGAAAGGTGAGTCGGGGCCTCACAAGCCGACACTTACCGAGAAGATGACCACTCCGCCCAAGCATTACACCGAGGCTACACTGCTCAGGGCTATGGAGACGGCAGGCAAGCTCGTTGATGATGAGGAGCTACGCGAGGCAATGAAAGCCAATGGCATAGGGCGGCCGTCGTCGCGGGCGGGCATTATAGAGACACTTTTCAAGCGGCACTACATCCGTCGTGAACGCAAGAACTTGCTTGCGACACCTACTGGCACGCAACTCATCGATACCATTCACGAGAAGCTGCTCACGAGCGTGGAGCTGACGGGAATGTGGGAGAAGAAGTTGCGCGACATAGAGCATCACAAGTATGATGCGAGGCAGTTTGTCAACGAGCTGAAAGAACAAGTTACCCGCATCGTCCGTGATGTATTGCGCGACAACACAGGGCGTGGCATTGCAGACACCACAGGGCAGCCAGTGAAACCGAAAGATCCAACTTCCGTAAAGGTGGGCGACATTTGCCCCAAATGTCATAAGGGGCGCATCATAAAGGGCAAGACAGCATATGGTTGCTCCCGTTGGAAGGAAGGATGCGACTACCGTGTGCCATTCAAGATGGCTCATTAGTAGGAAGACATTTTAAACTATACTATATGAGAAAGTTGTTGTTATCTCTGTGCGTGTTCATGCTATGCATGTCGGCTATGGCGCAAGCTCCACGGGTTAAGGTGGAAAGTGGAATTATCGAGGGCATAGATTCGTCGGGCGTGAAAATATTTCTTGGCATTCCGTTCGCCTCGCCACCAGTTGGCGAGTTACGGTGGAAAGCTCCCCAACCCGTGGTGGCTTGGCAGGGAGTGCGCATGGCAAAGGCTTTTGGCAACGATCCCATGCAGTATGCCGTCTATGGCGACATGGGACTTGAGGGCAAGGGCATGAGCGAGGACTGTCTTTACCTTAATGTGTGGACACCAGCAAAGGCCATGAGCGAAAAGCTGCCCGTGCTGATATACTTCAATGGTGGTGGGCTGATTTGTGGCAGTGGGTCAGAACCGCGTTATCAGGGGCTGCGCCTTGCGAGGCGTGGCATAATAGTGGTAACGGCAAACTATCGCGAGAACATTTTTGGCTTCTTCTCGCATCCTCAGCTCACCAAGGAGGGTGGGTGCAATGGCAACCAGGGATGGCTCGATCAGGCGGCAGCCATCAAATGGGTGAGAGACAACATATCCGCCTTTGGCGGCGACCCGGAGCGAATTACCATTAACGGCGAGTCTGCTGGGGCACAATCGGTATGTGCGCATACGGTGTCGCCGTTGTCAAAAGGCCTCATCGCAGGTTATATGTGTTCCAGTGGCTCCATTGTCTCCAACGCTTCGCCAGTAACCTTGGCACAGTCGGAGAAAATAGGGGAGACATGGGCTAAGAAGAATGGTTATAAAAAGCTTGATGACATGCGCAAAATTCCTGCGGCTGATTTGCTGAAAATGTGGGATGGTGTATTTGGCGAGGCAACCAAGTGCATAGATGGCATATTCCTAACCGAAACCCCCGACAAGGTAATTGCCGATGGCAGGCAGGCGCAGGTGCCATGTCTGCTTGGCAACAACAATGCCGAGAGTGCCGTTTATGCGTCTGACGGGAGCAAAAATGCCACACTTGAGAATGTTGCGCCTGGAGTTGAGAAATATTTCGGTGTGGATGCCAAGGAGATATACGACTTGTATGGCATCCATTCCGACAGCGACTTGTATAGGCTGCAAGGCTATCAGTTGGGTGGCGACATGTTCATAGCCTATGCCACTTGGAAGTGGGCCGACATGGTTCGGCTGACAAGCAAGCAGCCAGTTTACCGCTACATCTTCTGCCATCCGCGCCCCAAGGTACACGACAACTCCAGAAAAGAACCAGGGGCAATCCATGCCGTTGACATAGAATATGCGATGGGAAATCTGTCAACAGGCACAGGATACAAATGGCATAAAGACGACCATGCCGTGTCTGAGATTTTCCAGCAAATGTATGTCAACTTCGTCAAGACTGGCAATCCCAATGGTCTGGGACTGCCACAGTGGGATGCCTACAATGGCAATGGAGAAGTGCCTCCTGTGATGTTGATAGACGTGAAGTCACAACAAAGACGTTTCCCTGACATTGAGGCTCGCTATCACAAGATAGACGCAATGATACAAGCAAAGTTGTAGGGAAAAGCTCTTGTCAATAAGAAATAGCGTCTCCTCTTATATCCTGAGATCCTTGAGTATGTCTGCCATTTTCTGCTTTGTCTCAATTTTTGTGGGCACGAGTGGCAGACGGAGCACGTTCTCTATGAAGCCCATGTCGTTGAGCAGTGCCTTTACGCCAGCCGGATTGCCGTCAACGAAAAGCAGCTTGTAGAGTTCGGTGAACTTGTGGTGTATCTTCCGTGCCGCCTCATATTCGCCGTTGAACTCTAAGCGGATCATCCTTGAGAACTCCTTGGGCAGAGCGTTGCCAATGACGGATATTACGCCCACCGCGCCACTCGCAATCATTGAGAACGTCAAGGCATCGTCGCCACTTATCACCTCGAAGTTCTTGGGCTTGTTCTTCAGTATCTCGTCAATTTGCTCAAGACTGCCGCTTGCCTCCTTTATGGCGACAATGTTCGGGCAGTCTTTGGCAAGCCTCACGGTTGTGGAGGCCTTCATGTTTACGCCCGTGCGACCGGGGACATTGTACATCACTAATGGCAGTGGGCTCTTGGCGGCTATTGCCTTGAAGTGCTGGTAGAGACCCTCCTGTGACGGTTTGTTATAGTAGGGGCAAATGCTCAGAATGCCGTCTATGCCACTCCAGTCGATGCTTTCCATCTCGTCTATGACGGCACGAGTATTGTTTCCGCCACAATATTTCAGTATTGGCACGCGCCCCTTGTTGACATCCTTGATGATTGTGGTGATTTTGTCTTTCTCCTCGCGTGTGAGACACGGTGTCTCGGCGGTGGTAGCCAAAATGCACAGGAAGTCGGCATTGTTGGATATTTGATACTCCACAAGGCGTGCCAGTGTCTTGTAGTCAACTTCTCCTTCGGGGGTGAATGGGGTTATTAGCGCTATGCCAAGCCCCTTGAAAATATTTTGTGCCATAAGAAAGTATGTATACGAAGCTTTTTTATGCGTCTGTTGTTTGTATTCTGTTGCAAAGTTACGATAATAGTTTTAATTTGCAAAGGAAATCAAGGTAAAACGTGGCAGATTGCACCCATTTTCCCCAAGCCCATCCCGCCTTGGTTATTTGATGCCCCGTTCGTTCAGGGCTTTGGCGTAGCGTCGTGCGTTTGCGATATGCTCTTCGTAGGTTGAGGCAAAGTCGTGGGTGCCGCTGAAGTCGGGCTTGGCGCACATATATATATAGTTGTGGTGCACCATGTTCAGCACAGCGTCAATGCCTGCTATCGACGGCACGCGTATTGGGCCTGGTGGCAGCCCTGGATTGGTGTAGGTGTTGTAAGGGCTCTTGGTGAGAAGCATGTTGTGGTAAATGCGCTTGAGCGAGAAGTCCTTGAGCGCGAACTTTATTGTCGGGTCTGCCTGCAGGGGCATTCCTTCTGGGTATTCGGCGTTGCGCAGCACAAGTCTGTTGTAGTACATGCCGGCAATCATGGGCTTCTCGTCGTTGTTGGAGGTTTCCTCGTCTACTATGCTGGCGAGGGTCGTCACCTGTATGGGTGTCAGATTGAGCTTTGAGGCTTTTGCCAGCCGCTCAGAGTCCCAGAACCTATGGTTTTCTTTCTGCATACGGTCGAGCAGGCCCTTTATCGACGTGTCCCAATAGAAGTCGTAGGTGTTTGGAATGAAAAGGGCTGCTATTGTTGTCGTGTCATAACCATATTTGCGGCACACGTCCTCGTCGGTCAAGGCTTTCTCTATCGCCGTGCTGTCAACCATGAGCTTTTTGCCCAACGCTCCTGCCATGTCCTGCATGGTGCGCACGCTTGGCACGACCACGTTGAGTGGTTCCTGCATACCGTTCTTGAAATGGCGGAAGACATTGTAGGCTCCCATCGTGGGCTTGATGGCGTAGCGGCCAGTGCGCACGTGGCTTGTCAGGTCGCTGTGGCGTGAGAGTATGCAGAAGGCATCAAGACAATGTTTCTTTGCCACGGGCTTGAGCTTGACCATCAGCGAGTCGTAGCTGTCGTCTTGATCTACATATATATACGCGGTGTCGGTCTTGCCTGTGAACGGTGTGAAGAAGTAGAAATAAGCCATGCCCAAAAGCATGACTATGCATGCTCCCGCAGGGATGAGGTACTTCTTGCTCAGTTGCTTTTTCATCTTTTCATGTGAGTTAAGAAACGTCTGCAAAGATAGCCTTATTTGTGGATATGGCAAAAAAGTTTGGCGTTTTCTTTTTCAAAATATGTAACTTTGCACGCATGAAATATGAAAGTTATATTTTCGACCTGGACGGCACGTTGCTCAACACGCTGGGCGACCTTGCCGCCAGTTGCAACTATGCGTTGCGCTCGTGCGACATGCCAGAGCACAGCGTCGACGATGTGCGCCGCTTCGTGGGCAATGGCGTAAGGCTGCTGATGACAAGGGCTATACCTAACGGTGAGCACAACCCCCGCTTTGAGGAAGCTTACGAAATTTTCCGCAACCATTATATGCACCACAACCTCGACACCACTGCTCCATATCCTGGCATAATGGAGATGATAGGCTCCTTGAATGCCAACGGCAGGCACATTGCAGTGGTGAGCAACAAGTTTTATGAAGCCACACGTGCACTTGTCAGGCATTTCTTTGGTGATGAAATCAAGGTGGCCATCGGCGAGCGGCCCGACATAAGGAAGAAGCCCGCCCCCGACACCGTCAACGAAGCGTTGCGTCAGCTTGGCGTGCCTCGCTCGACGGCGGTTTACATTGGCGACAGCGACGTTGACATTGACACGGCACGCAACAGCCACATGCCGTGCATCAGCGTGTTATGGGGCTTCCGCGACAAGGATTTCCTGCTTGAGCATGGAGCCACCACGCTTGTAGGCAGTCCTGCCGAGATATTGGTGATATAAAAAGCCCTCCTCGAGGGCTTTTTATGGTCTTTTGAAGTCTAAAGTGGGATTTTCTTTATCCTTGCTACATGGCGTCCGCCCTCGAAGTCGGTGGAGAAGAAAATGTCCATTATCTTTCGCGCCATATCGTTGTCGATGAAGCGGCCTGGCATGACCAGCACGTTTGCGTCGTTGTGCAGGCGCGTGAGCCTTGCCATCTCCGGCATCCAGCACAGCCCGGCACGCACCTTGGGGTGCTTGTTGAGCGTCATGGCGATGCCTTGTCCTGAGCCACAGATGCCGATGCCAGGATATACCTCGCCGTTCTCAATGCCATAGCCAAGGGCGTGGCCGAAGTCGGGGTAGTCGCACCGCTCGTCGGTGTAGCAGCCGTAGTCTTTGTAAGGTATGTGCTTTTCGTCAAGATATTGCTTGACAAACTGTTTGAGGGCAAAGCCGGCGTGGTCGCTGGCCAACCCTACGGTCTTTATTTCCATTGTCTTGCTAACTCTTTATTAACCTTATTCCAATATTTTAGTCATCGACATGGCGGTGATAAGCCCGTCGGGGTTTATCTTTGCGGTAATCTTGTAGTTGGCGTGCTTCTCTTTGTCGGGGTCGGTGCGCTCAATGTCCTGTGTGGCGGAGAAGTTCACGGTGTATTCATACTCCTCGTCGCCAATTTCCTTCTTGTCTATCTTCAAGTCGTTGCCTACATGCCAGTTCATGTTGGTGATGTCGTCCTTGTAAATCTTGTTCATGAAGGTGACGACATCGTCGCGCGTGGCGTCGTGCTTGCCGAGGA
>CAZTUD010000126.1:0-8279 GCA_964616945.1 uncultured Prevotella sp.
CGCTCAGAGGACTGGTTTTCTTATTCTTATTCTCTTCAAGCTTCCACGTCATCATCAACTTGGACATACTCTTCAGGTAATTTAAGTCAAAGTTTTGGAAGTGGTTGGGGTAAGTCAACTGGTTATCTTTGTTATAGCAACGGTTGGACAGCTTCCAGCTCTTCTGATGATATTGTCCTTTATCAAGAGGTAAGCGGAAATGGCTTCACAGCCATAGTGTATGATCGTGACGGGAAAACAGAAAAGGAAAGTGAGAGTATAAGTGGCGAGTTGTCTGTCGGGCTTGCCAGCTTCAACAACGACGCCATACATTTCAATATAAGCGACATAAAAGGTGGCAAGGCACTCTATAATGTCAACTTGCAGCTTATGCCTCTCGACCCGGAGATGCAAAGCCTCAGCGTGGGATGCCTTGATGCCAACAACGAGGTGGTGGGCAAGACAACTGTTGATGCCGAGAACTTTGTGCTGGCTACAAACGACTCGCAGACCGCATACGTCATTGCTCCTAAAACAAACGCCATGGAATGCCAGATTGCATTCACTGACGCATACAACGCGCAGCGCACAAAGTGGTACGCCGACGGCTCAAAAGACAATGACGGCTATTCCAACTACTTTCTCGTGGGCAGCACTGCCGACAATGGCGGAACCGAGAATGTTGCACTTAACGTTGGTGCAGGCACCTATCCCCAAGACCGAGTGTTCGCAACGGTGGCTGGTGAGAACAAGCTTGATTTCACAAACATTGGCGACTTTGACCGTACTGCAACTACAGGAAATCCTGAGTATCTTGAGTACAACGACTTCAGCAAAACAAAGGCAGTGATTAGTGATGCCAAGCTGAAACTACAGCTCAAGAATGTAGGAGGCACGACAACGCAAAGCGACCCGACGACGGTGTACATATATACTGCCGACCAGCCCACGTTCAACATCATGCCGGAAGGCAGTGGCACCAAGCACATCGACTTCCGCTATTACGACATCACCGTGCAAGTCATTGGCAGGATGACACCAGTCGTGGAAGTTGACAACATACTCATCTATAACTCCACGCTGAAAGGCGTGCCCCACAAGGAAAGCAGCACGCTGACGCGCGATGATGCTTTGGATAGCAGCCACAAGTACGTTGGCATAACGGTAAGGGCCAAGATTGAGGATGGTCCCACTCTGGATGACGGCGAGGGTGTGCTTGCCAGTGAAGACATTGAAAATGCCATTAAGAATGCTCTCAAGGACTATGGCAACTATTGTGGCTTTGGTTCGAGCGACCCGCTGCGCGGCATCCTTTACCTTGACATGAGCAAGCTGAAAAGCTCTGACAACGACCGCCTCGTAAGCTTCAACCAGCAGACCGCCGACAACTGCCTCTACTTCATGTATCCTGGTTACAAGGCACAGGATGGCAGCCTGAACGTGATTACCAAGCAGGCGGGCGGTGATGCCTTTGAGGCTTCCAGCAACATAAAAGTTTATGACCAACAGCCGTTCTTCACGCCTTACGACTTCACTACTGGCACTTATGCTGTCAGCTATGAGCGCGAAGGCACGCATGGCAAGGCCAAGGTAACGCAAATGAGCTGCGTGCTGCCGTTCGAGATTAAGCTTGACGAGAACGGGCATCCGCATACCGCGTCAGACACCAAGGACGAAAGCATCACTTTCCGCACTATCACTGGGTCTGGTACATTGAAGGGCTCGCTTGGAGGCAAGGATTATGCCTATGTCGTGGCAGCCGAAAAGCTTGCGGGTGGCAAGGCAGAGGCGAACACGCCTTATCACGTTACGACAGACATTGAAGACGGAGGCTTCACGCTCAATATAGAGGGAGCTGCATTTGTCAAGACCCCTGGCACTACAGAAGGAGTTGAGGCTTCCCTTGCCGACAACGGCTCTACGTGGAAGGCATACGGCACATTCGCTGGCGCTACCCCTGACAATGGCAACCAGCGTTTCATATTCGCCAGCGAATACTTCCGCAAGACTGGCGCACAGGTGGAAAACAACGTTGCCTACGTGCTCCCATTCCGCGCCTGGTTCGACACGACTGACAGCAATGCAGCCAAGACAAACATGTTTGCCGTGGTAACCGACTTTGACGACATTGTTACTGGCATTGGCGACACAAGGATTGACGGCGGCTTGGACATCCGCACAGGGCACGGCTGGTTCAGCGTAACCGCTGGCAGAGCCACTGCGGTGAGGGCGTTCACCACGGGCGGCCAACAGGTGGCGGGCGGCAGCCTTGCGCAGGGCGAGACCGCGAGATACAATGTGCCGCAAGGCGTGTACATCGTGAACGGCATGAAAGTGATAGTGAAATAAAAAGCAAGGAGGACCTTAACCATGAAAAAGAATTATTTGAAACCGAATATAGGCATTATAAAGCTGGATGAAGCTGTGGCCCTGCTGACCACTTCCGAGGATGAGGATGCGTGGGCGGATAGCAAGAAGAACGACTTCACCGAGTTTGAGGATGAAGACCCGGCGACAGGCTTCGCGCCCATCGGTGGCGAGGCAATCAAAAGCCTTTGGAGCGATTAAAGGCAGCTACAACAAGTAACTTTTTTTATTTTTTCATATACATTCATTATTATTTTCCCTTATGCTCGCTGTGAAGCGCGCATAAGGCTTTTTTAAGTTTATTACCAGCAACTTTAAACTGTAAGAAACAAATGGCAACCACGCAAGTATATAAGCCGCCCCACATAGACATCATCCACCAATACATAGAAACTCCCTTGCTGAGCAGCTCCGAGACAAACGGCAGCGGCGTCATCAATACAGGCGACGGCGGAATAGGCGAAGAAGAACAGCTGTCGAAGGAGTTTTCCATTGACAATGACTTCGCTTCCGAAACTCCCTGTGCCGACATCGTTCCCGCAAATCCAAACATTTGGACAAAGTGGGATGATGACAACATAGACTAACCTCCCTAAAACAATACCGACATGAAAAACATCCTTACACTAACACTCCTCACCCTTTTCTCCCTTGCCTCCACTGGCATTGCGGCACAGACCACAGAGCCGAATCATATAACAGTGTTCGAACGAAGCAAAGACAACACTGACTACCGCATTCCTTCTATCGTGAAATTGTCTAACGGCAATCTCATGGCGTTCTGTGACAACCGCTATAGTCATGGCGATGGCGATTTGGGAAGTGGAGTTTGCGACATCGTCGCAAAAATCTCGACTGATAATGGAAGTACATGGGAAGAACGCAGTACAGTTTTAAAGGGAACGGGGAATAGTAGCGATTACTATGCATACGGAGACCCCGCAACTGTGGTAGATTGCGAAACTGGTGAAATTTTGTTGCTATGTGTAGCAGGTGCTGAGAGTGTAAATGCAGCAAGTAACAGTGTGCAATTTATAAGAACTGTCAGTAAAGACAATGGCACCACATGGACATCCTCAAATGTTTCAAATGCCATCAGAAGTGCCTGCCCAGAGTTGAACAAGGGCGGTTTCTTCACAAGTGGGCATGTTTGCCAAAGCAGTAAAATTAAGGTAGGAGATTATCATCGCATCTATGTTGTAATAGCATCGTATTCCACTCTTTCTTCTGGAGGTTATACGGGTGCCTTAGTTGTTTATAGCGATGACTTTGGCATTACTTGGAGCAGGCTGGGCGGTAATGTTTACCCAGCAGAGAAAGGTAGTGAATGTAAAATAGAGGAATTGCCTAATGGCAATGTTATTTTAAGTTGTCGTGGGCTTGGTACTTCGGAAGCCCCACAGGAAGGACGGTATTATAACCTGTTTACTTATACTGACATTAATACATGGTCAGCGGGAAACTGGGATGAATTACAGCAGTCCTGGTTTGAAGACGGAGCAGGTCAAGTAAAAGGGAGAACGTCTGACGGAGAAGTTATAGTAGTTCAGGCAAAAGATGAAGACGGTAATAAAGTACATATACTTTTGCAGTCGGCTGATTATCCTGTAAGAAAAGGACAATGGATAAACTATAAGGTATTGTCTTCTGAAGCAGACTATGACTCTTCTTCTGATTTTATTAGTGGATGGGACTATTACGAAGTTTATAGTGGCGAATCAGCTTATTCGACAATGGTGCTTGATCAAAACAATAATGTTGCCTTTTTATACGAGGGCGGAAATAGGGTGTCAAGTCATGGCTATGATATTGTTTTTGTGTCGCTTTCACTTGACGTAATCACCGACGGGAAATATAGGTATGACGATGGCTCAGTGTGGGTGGCAACCCCAAAGTTTTCACCATCGGGCGGCACCTACAGCGAGCCACAGACAGTAAGCCTTACGTGTGGCACTGATGGGGCAACAATCTACTACACCACTGACGGCAGCGAGCCAACCGATGCAAGCACAGTATATACTGAATCGATAAGCATTAGCGAGACAACTACGCTGAGAGCTATAGCCATAAAAGAAGAAACAAGAAGCGACATAGCGACCGCCACATACACCATTAAGGAAGAGACAATGGAGGGAAACGCAAATCCCGAAGATGGCGGCGTGTATGTTTTCTATGCGAAGCTTTCGAGTGGCAATCCGCTTTATGTCTATAACAACAACGGCACGCTGAGCGTCAACCCTGTTGCAGATGAATCCAGCGTCACTGTCAACGAAAGTTATCTTTGGGTGTGCTCAAAAGCTTCTGACGGCACGTATTATTTCTCGTCGCTTGACGGGTCGGGCTATATAGGTTTAAGTAGTGGCAACGCTGCATTTGTTACTGATTTCAGCGATGTCTTGAAAGGTGATATTCAGAAGACTACGGTTTCTTCAAGCTCCAATCAAGGAGGAGGTTCCAAGCCTGGTAGTAACAGCTCTCAAGAAAAAATAGAAGGTTATTATTTAAAATACTCATTGCCTAATGACGGGGGAAGCAGATATGTGTATGTATCTACAAGTGGAACTTTTGATAGAAACACGAAAGTGGCTTGTACAAGCAGCTATACCACATTATTCGTCTTCAACAAGGTGCCATACGTAAAGGGTGGAGAGGGCTGCGGCACGCTCGACGACGCTATGCACCACGGCTTCAGCGTGAAATTCGCACGCAACGACGACGGCGTAGCCGCCACGGGCGAGGGCTACGACTGCTACGCTACGCTCCACCTGCCGTTTACAGCAAGCCTGCCTGCTGGCGTTACAGCATACAAGATAAACGGACTGTCCTCAAAAGCCAATACAGCCGTTGACATTGAGGAGTTTGCCACGGGAGGCACTGGCAGTGTGATACCACGCGAAACACCTGTGCTGTTGCGGACGAGTGGCGCAAAGGGCGATGGCATGGCGACGAAGACAATATGCTTCAAGCCCACAGCTGCGCAGGAGGCTGACGGAAACACTGGTTTTGCGGGCACCCTTGGAAGGCATGTCTTTACAGACTACAAGGAAAGCACGGGCGACAGCGACGGCAACATCTACTATCTGCTTGGCAAGAAAGACGGTCATGTGGCATTCTATTATCTTGGCGCAAACAATAGCGGCGAAATGGCAATCGCAAACAACAAGGCTTACTATAAATACGCCAAGGGCAACAGTGCCAAGCCCGCCATGCTGACGTTGTCGTTTGGTGGCGCAACGACAGGCATTACCGACATTGGCGTTGGTCCTGACAGTGATGACGGCCTGTGGTTCGACCTCATGGGTCGTCGCGTGGCGCATCCCGCCCACGGCATATTCGTCCGCAACGGCAAGAAGGTGGTTTTGCCATAGTCTTGGCATCCCTGCTTGTGCCATCAAGAGGAAGATTTGAGAATTTCCAGATGGAGATTTGAGAATTTTCCTTGCCCAATTTGAGAATTTATGGAGGGCGTATCAAAAATGAGGGAACCTCATTTTTGATACGCCCTCTTATTCATGTACAAGATAAGCTTTGCAGTTTCATCTCATCATAAAAAAATATTTGCGGGGCATAATGCTGCATGAATATTTTTTTGTAATTTTGCAAAGTACGCTTGAGAACAATCGAATAACACCATAAAATAGCTGAAAAATGAGTTTATTAGACGAAATCATTGCGCGTGCCAAGGCTGACAAGCAGCGCATTGTGCTTCCCGAAGCAGAGGAAGAACGTACCTTAAAAGCTGCCGACCGCGTCTTGGCTGACGACATTGCCGACATCATCCTTATCGGCAATCCCGCACACATCAAGGAGGAGGCCGCAGAGTGGGGGCTCGCCCATATAGGAAAGGCCCGCATCGTGGATCCGCTACACTTTGACAAGACGGAGGAGTATGCCACCAAGCTTGCAGAGCTGCGCAAGAAGAAGGGCATGACCATTGAGCAGGCGCGCGAGCTTGTAACCCACAACAATCTCTACCTCGGCTGCATGATTATCAAGGAGGGCGATGCCGACGGCCAGATTAGCGGTGCGCTGTCAACCACTGGCGACACGCTGCGCCCTGCCTTGCAAATCATCAAGTGCGCTCCTGGCATAACATGCGTCAGCGGTGCCATGCTGCTTGTCACCAAGTCGCCCTATGGCAAGGACGGCATAGTGCTGATGGGCGACGTGGCCGTAACGCCGCAGCCCACAGCCGACCAGCTGGCCCAGATAGCTTACACCACGGCGCAGACCGCAAAGGCAATAGCTGGCATCAGTGAGCCGCACGTGGCAATGCTGAGTTATTCGACCAAGGGCTCCGCCAAGGATGCCATCGACAAGAACACTGGCAAGAGTGTCTATGTGATAGACAAGGTGGTTGACGCAGTGAAGATTGCGCGTGAGAAGTTTCCAACGCTGCTTGTTGACGGCGAGCTTCAGGCTGACGCAGCCCTCGTGCCGTCGGTGGGCCACCGCAAGGCTCCTGGAAGCAACATTGCCGGTCGTGCCGACGTGCTCATCGTGCCCAACCTTGAGGTGGGCAACATAGGCTACAAACTCGTGGAGCGTCTCGGCGGAGCCACCGCCATAGGCCCCATCCTCCAGGGCATAGCCCGTCCTGTGAACGACCTCAGCCGTGGCTGCTCTGTCGATGACATATATTATATGGTGGCAATAACAAGTTGCCAGGCACAGGACGCGAAGAAGCAGTAGCCTCACCCCTACACCCTCCCCGAAGGGGGGAATGATTACAATAATAAAACCAACAAAGCAAAAGATATGAAAATTTTAGTACTGAACTGTGGCAGTTCAAGCATCAAGTACAAACTATACGACATGGACGGCGAGAAGGTGCTTGCCGCCGGTGGCGTGGAGCGCATTGGTATTGACGGCTCGTTCATCAAGGTGAAGATGAAGGACGGCTCGAAGAAGCAGATTGACGAGCCGCTGCCCACCCACAAGGAGGGCGTGCAGCTCGTGTTCAAGTGCCTGCTCGACCCCGAGTTCGGGGCCATCAAGAGCCTCGACGAGATTGGGGCCGTGGGCCACCGCATCGTGCAGGGTGGTGACCTCTTCGAGAAGAGCTGCATCGTTACCCCACAAGTGGAGGACGGCATAGAGAGCCTCATAGAGCTTGCACCAGTGCACAACAAGGGACATCTCGCCGGCATCAAGGCCGTTGACGAGCTGATGCCCAATGTGCCGCAGGTGACGGTGTTCGACAACGCTTTCCACTCCACCATGCCCGACTACGCCTACCTCTATGCCATTCCCTACGAGTGGTATTCGAAATATCACGTGCGCCGCTATGGCTTCCACGGCACATCGCACCGCTACGTGTCGCACCGCGTGTGCGAGTTCCTCGGCGTTGACATCAAGACGCAGAAAATCATCACCTGCCACATCGGCAACGGCGCAAGCGTGGCAGCCGTCAAGTACGGCAAGGTAATCGACACATCTATGGGACTCACCCCGTTGGCAGGTTTGATGATGGGCTCGCGCTCAGGCGACATCGACCCGTCGGCTGTTACCTACATGATGCAGAAGAGCGGTATGACACCCCATGAGATGTCGGAATACCTCAACAAGAAGAGCGGCGTGCTGGGCATTGCCGGCATCTCCAGCGACATGCGCGACAATGAGACAGCTGCCTTGGAAGGCAACAAGATGGCGCAGCTGGCACTGGCTATGTACGCCTACCGCATAAAGAAGTACATTGGCGCGTATGCCGCAGCCATGAACGGCGTTGACATCATCGTCTGGACGGCAGGAGTAGGCGAGAATCAGGAGGGCTTGCGCTGGGACAGCTGCGAGGGGCTTGACTACCTCGGCGTGAAGATGGACAAGGAGCGCAACCACGTGCGCTCGAAGGAGAAAATTCTCTCTGCCGATGACTCCAAGGTGAAGGTGGTGATGATACCTACCGACGAGGAGATTGTCATCGCCCGCGACAC
>CAZTUD010000127.1:0-8266 GCA_964616945.1 uncultured Prevotella sp.
AATGCCTGAAAAGGCGCAGCTGCAAGACTTCATAAACTTCGTGAAGCGGCGCAAGGCATACCTGCTCGTCAACCTCGGCCGTTACGACGAGGCTGAGCGCATGTTGAAGAAGCTGCTCGACGACCCCGACAACAGCGACTTCGCGCTCAACGAGTTGGCATACATACAAAAGAAGAAATAAGGAAATGTACTACATCCAAAAATCGTTCGAAATATCGGCAAGTCACCATCTGCTGCTCTCGCACGGCAGCAAGTGCGAGAACGTGCATGGCCACAACTGGCAGATAACCGTCTATTGCAAGTCGGAGGAGCTTGACGCCGACGGCATGGTGGTTGACTTCACGCTCATCAAGCAGCGCATACACGGCAAGCTTGACCATCAGGACCTTAACAAGGTGCTGCCTTTCAACCCCACGGCTGAGAACATCGCCCACTGGATAGTGGAGCAGATACCCCATTGCTACAAGGCTCGCGTGGCGGAGACGGCAAGCAACGTGGCGGTGTATAGCCTCACCCCCGACCCCTCCCCAGAAGGGGAGGGGAGTGGTTACGCCAAGTGTTAATGAAGTGTATAGGATAAACGACATCTTCTACAGTTTGCAGGGCGAGGGACACAACGCGGGCAGGGCGGCGGTGTTCGTGCGCTTCAGCGGCTGCAACCTGCGATGCCCGTTCTGCGACACCGACTTCTCGCAGTATGAGGAGATGACGGCAGAGGAGATTTGCTACAACATGAAAGCTGTAGTTGGCAAGGTGTCCCCTCTCCCTATGGTGGTGCTTACGGGCGGCGAGCCAACATTGCAAGCAGACAAGGAATTGATAGACAAACTGCACCAAGCGGACTTTTCGTTTGTGGCGATGGAGAGCAACGGCACCAAGGAGCCGCCACAAAACCTCGACTGGCTGACGGTATCGCCCAAGCAAGGAGCAAAGGTCGTGGTAAGCCACTGCAACGAGCTGAAAATACTTTTCGACGGAGACCGCCAGATTTCCCTCCCGTTGGGGGAGGGCTGGGGAGGGGCTGGGCATTACTACTTGCAACCTATGGACACGGGCGACATCGAACGCAACAAGGAAATAACCGCCGCCTGTGTGGACTACATAAAGCGGCATCCAGGGTGGCGGTTGTCTTTGCAGACGCACAAGCTCGTCGGGTTCAAATAAGCAGTCTCTCTAACCATCCAGCAGCCCACTCGTCAGTACAATATTGAATTTTGAATTATGAATTTTGAATTAGTCCACTGGCTTTGGTATGGCATCTACGTGCTCATTGTCGTTGGCGTGATGCTGAAGGTGCTGATGGACAACCGCCAGCCCGCCAAGACTATGGCGTGGCTTCTCGTGCTGTGGGCGTTGCCGTTGGTGGGCATAGTGCTCTATTTCTTCTTCGGACAGAACACGCGCAAGGAGCGGCTCATAAGCCAGCGGTCGCTCGACCAGCTCACCAAGCGGTCGATGCTTGAGTTTGCCGAGCAGAAAGACCTGCGGCTGCCAGAGGCGCACCGCCCGCTGATGCAGCTGTTCAAGAACCAGAGCATGGCGTTGCCTTTCAAGGACAACGAGGTGGAAATCTTCACGACGGGCTATGACTTCTTTCCCGCCTTGCTCCAGTCCATCAGCAGGGCAAGGGAGCACATACACATTGACATATTCATTTTCAACGACGACGAGCTTGGAAGCCTCATAGCCGATGCCCTCATAGCCAAGGCAAAGGAGGGCGTGGAGGTGCGCGTGATATACGACGACGTGGGTAGTTGGAGCGTGCGCAATGCTTTCTTTGAGCGTATGCGCGACGCTGGCATCGACGTGCATCCTTTCATGCCGGTGAAGTTCCCCATGTTCACCTCAAAGGCCAACTACCGCAACCACCGCAAGCTCATTGTCATAGATGGCAGGGAGGCGTTCATCGGCGGCATGAACATTGCCACACGCTACGTAAAAGGCATAAAAAAGCCCCTCTCGCATTTGAGAGGGGCGGACGATGGGACACAGCCGTGGCGCGACACCATGCTGCGCATAAAGGGAGGGGCCGTGTATGGCATACAGCGGGCATTCCTCATCGACTGGTATTTCGTTGACCGCACGCTTATCACCGACCGCCGCTATTATCCACCGCTGGATCCGATGGTGAGCAACAACTGCCTGGCGCAGGTGGTGACGAGTAGCCCCATAACAGAGTGGCCCGACATTATGCAGGGATATGTGCGCATACTGCTTGAGGCGCGTCGCTACGTCTATATGGAGACACCCTATTTCCTGCCTACCGAGACGGTGCTGTTTGCCATGCGCACGGCAGCCCTCGCCGGCGTTGACGTGAGGCTGATGATACCAATGCACGGCGACTCGAAGATAGTGGAGTGGGCGAGCGTGAGCTACGTCATGGAGACGCTTGAGGCGGGCGTGAAGGTCTATCTCTACGACGCTGGCTTCAACCACTCCAAGTTTCTTGTCAGCGACGACAGCATCGCCACCTGTGGCAGCACCAACGTTGACTTCCGCAGCTTCGACCACGACTTTGAGTCGAACATCTTTTTCTATGACGAGGGCATGGCGTTGCGCCTCAAGAAAGTCTTCATGGACGACCAAGCGCACAGCAAGCTCTTCGATGATGTATTTGGCGACACCCATTTCCCATTCCTCAAACGGCTTTGGGCAAGCATCGTCCGCCTCCTCAGCCCGCTGCTGTGAGCCGTGTGAGTTTTGCGGGCCTTTTGTCATGATTTCTAAGAACGTTTGTGCGGGGATATCGCGCGGCATATAGTGTTACAATAACTTTTTCAAGTCTTCTATGTCAGGCAGTGCTTCTCGCAGTTCCTTTGGCAGTTCGCTTGATGTGCGGTATGTGGCAACGCCCATTGTCTGTTCAATGATGCGCTCGTCCACTTCTTCTGGGTCTTCAATGTTCACAAAATCAAGCAGATACTCGTCCTTGAACGACTGCAATGCCTTGCGCTTGAAATCATTGTCGCTGATGGTCTTGTTGAAGTTAGTCTGCTTGATGGAGCCTTCCTTATGGTAAAGGTCTGATTTTATCTGTCTTTTCAGTTCTCTATAACCCCAAAACTCAATGGCGCATCTGTGAATATAAAACAGTCTCTCCTCCAAAGTGCTTGTCTTGAATATTATTTCCATGTGCTGAGAAAATCCGACAGACATGAAATCGTCTATAGGAAATTCGTCAGACAGTGTCTGACGAATTGAAAATACAGACAATATAGCCATGTCTATCAAATCGTCAGACATTGACTGACGATTTAAATATGGACACCACTGCTCATAGAATATTCGCATGTTTTTGATATTAGTCGCCGAGAATCCACGCAGCCCAGGCAACTCTTGCTGCAAGCCTTTGGATATGGTTTCAATGGCGTTGCTACCCCAATAACCATCACGGCTATGGGTGGAGACGTAACCGCCGACGGAGTAGTACAATTTCAGCAACTCTTGGTTGGCTTTCTTTGCGGCCATGTAGCGGCTCTTCAAGATTGCGTTCTTGATGTCCTTTACCGCCTGTATGTACTCTTGTGAGATATGAGATATTTCCATAGTGATTCTGTTTTACGGTGCAAAGATAGGAAGAAGTTTTCAATGTTGCAAGGGCTTTGCCCTGACGGAGCCTTACAAAATTTTGGCCGCACCCTTTAAGCCTCTTAGCCACAACCATTTGCCCGCTCGGAAGTTTGTCGGGGGTTGAGCCGCATTCGGCGGAGTGGGCGGGTCACAACACGCCTCCCAGCCGCGTTCACGGCGCAATGGCCGAGCCGCTGCGCCGCAGGCTCTGGGCAAGCATCGTCCGCCTCCTCAGCCCGCTGCTGTGACGGTTATTGCCACATTGTGGAAGAATTTGCGGCGGCTTAAAAGTTCATCATTCTCTTTGTATTTGCTTATTTGAATCCGACATAAATTTTATATGGGTATCCGCCAAATATCCAAGTGTAGTGGCTGGCATAGGGCACGGCCACTACACTTGGATGAAGATGGGCATCCAAAATTTTTATTATGGGATGAAATATCTAAGCCTATTTCAGTAACCACTCCAATAACATTTATGTTTGTATTATTGTCATTGAACTTCGTTAATGCTTAACTCTTTTCACTGTAGTTACGATAACTGCCTATGAAGGCAATCATGGAAGGCACGGCAACGCAAGGATTTATTTTTCAGTCTTTGATATAATTGAACTATTATTTCACCATCACCTTTATACTTGACGCACCAATCCTAACTATCACCAAAGGAATATTGCTGATGGCGTAGCTCGCACAGCCGTTTACGGATACTGACTTGCCAATCATCTTTCCATCTGTGGAGTAGAACGAAACGAGTTCGCCGTTATTCAGTCCCGAAATAGTCACTATCCCGTCTTGCGAAGAGGCAAGAATACCACGCATCTTTGCGGCATTGATGTTTGTTGTTTCCAAACTCCCGTCAATCCAGTAGAGCGTAGCAGTTGCCTTGTCGGATGGGGAATAGTTGTCGGCAGTGGCGTATGCCGTGATGTTGTAGGCACCCACAAGAGTTACCTCCCCATCATCTGAATAGTTATCATCGGTCATATCTGTAGAGCTTATGGCATAATGATAGCTTGCGTCAGGGGTGGGACTTTCAAAGTGCAACTTACCATTGGTATATGTTATATAAGGTGCTATACACTTTCCCTTTTCTGGTTTCGTTCCATTGATGGCATAATACAGAACATATTCATTCCAACCTTCCGCTTGGCTATATGCTTCTATAGAAGAGTAAGGAACATATATCTTGGTTCTACTGTTTATACCTAAAGTATGGTTTGATACTGCTGATTCGACTTCAGGAGGCAATTGTGCATAGCAGTAGAGTGTATCAAGACTATAGCATCCAGTAAAACTTTGGTAACCAATTTTTGTCATAGATGAGGGTAATGTTAAAGAGTGAATAGAACGGCAACCCTTAAAGCAAGAATATCCTAAACTGGTAACTGAGGATGGTATAATAACCGTTTCAAGAGCACTACACTGTAGAAAGCACCAACCGCCTACACTTTTCACAGAAGAAGGTATTACTATTGATTTTAGAGACGTACAGTCAGAAAAGCAAAATTCATCTAAGCTTGTCACAGAAGATGGAATAATAACAGAAGCAAGGGAGCTGCAATACCTAAAGCAAGATTTCCTTAACTGTTTGATAGATGAAGGAATATTAACGGAAATAAGATTATTACAGCCCCAAAAACAATACTCGCCTAAGCTTGTTACCGAAGATGGGATTACTACAGATGTTAGCGAATCACAGTCGTAGAAGCATTTGTTAGAAAATGCTACCACGGGATATTCAATCCCAGCGAGTGTGACTTTTTTAGGTACAACTATGTCGCCAGAGTATTCCACTGTACCAGCTACCAAAGTAGCTGTTTGGGCATCTGTGTTGATAAAAAAACGTAAACCATTAATGGTTTCGTAGCCAGTGGCATACATACTTGCCATCACCATGATGACTGCAAGGGTAGATAGAAGCCTTTTCATAATTGTCTTGTTTTCTTGTTTGTTGAATGTTGTTAAGGGCGTTTATGCCATAATCGAAGCAAACGGTGTTGACACAGACAACAAACGCTGCCCGTGCCAACACCACATGTCCAGTTTTACCTTGTCAGGCTAATGTATTCGTCTAAGGAATAGTCCTTGCCGTTGTAGTTGATTACGTACCTGTCCGTCCAGTTGTCTGTGGAATGCTCTATCCTTACGTCGAGCCTCACCACGTAAACCCTTTCAAGTCTGCCACACTCGTAGAAAGCATTTTTGCCTACGCTGTTCACAGACTTTGGCAGATAGATGGTTTTGATGCCACACGACTTGAAGGCAAAGTGCGCGACGCTCGTCGTGCCATCTGGCACATGGTATTCATTGCCATGCGCATTGGGGTAGGCAACAAGCTCAGACTTGTTCTTGCTGAACAGCACCCCGTCAACTGAGCAATAGCACGGGTTGGAATCGGCAACATATATTGCCCTGAGATTGGAGCAGTGGTAAAAGCTCCAACCAATGTGAATTACAGACGCGGGAACATGAAGCTCCCGCAAATCGTACAAAGAATCAAAAGCACTATCTCCCAGGGCTTCGAGCCGATAGGTGAGACCTTTGATGCCATCAGAACTTTCTGTGGTAAAACACTCTTGGAGTTTCAACACCCCGTCGCTGTCAATGTTGACCATATACACTCACTTTCTATGCAAGTGGCTCCAGCTTGCGGTTATTAAAAATGTAGATGGTGGGCATGTACACAGAAAACGTGGAGCCAACTCTGTCGCTCGTTCCACATGTTAAGGCCTTCGCAATGCCCAGGAAGTCGAAACGAGCAACGAAGATGGCCCCACGCGGATGCATATATAAACACCCCTTGGCCACAGCCCTGTGCGGACCAACAGCCAACGGCAATATACTATACACCTCATAGGGCGCACCCGTTGCCTTGCTTTTGACTTCCTGTTTGAAGTTGCGAAGTTCTAACATGTCAAAACCAAAGCGCACAGTTACGCCTTTTATGTATATGTCTGAGGACACTATCGGCGAGCCACGCTTGGCAAGCCTTCCTTTTTCAGGGAATGTCTCCATTTGCAAAGTTACGAAAAGATTTGTTACCCGCCAACTGTTTTGGCAAAATAATTTTACGACATTGTGGGAGCAGGAAATGCTTTTTATGCGTGTCATGCCACAAAAACAACACGCGGTGTTGGCAAAGTCAACATTTTTGCGTAACTTTGCAATCATACAATTATAAGGACGACATGAAGAGGCTGAGGCTTGGAAAGACAAGGGCGAGCAACGTGTTGCTCGCCGTGTGCGTGGCGGTGCTCGTGCTGCTGTGCTTCCTGAGCATCGGCTCGCCGATGAGCTTCGAGCGGCAGCGGGAGAAGCGCGAGGTCGTGGTGAAGCGGCGGCTGATGAAGATAAGGGCGGCTGAGGCAAAGTATCTTGCACGGCATGGCGCATACGCCGGTTCTTTTGACGAGCTTGCGAAGGCAGGGCTTTTGCCAGATTCGTTGAGCTATATTCCTTTCTCCGACAAGCAGCGTTTCTCGCTCCAGGCAACTGTGAGGGAAAGCAAGGGCGGAAGGACGATACCGTTGATGGAGTGCGGAGCCGAATATTCGCAATATCTCAATGGACTTGACGAAAGCTCGGTTGCCAGTCTCACTGACGAGGCCAACGCGGCCGGGCGTTATCCTGGATTGAAGATAGAATTGGGCGAGGGATGGTAGATGTTGGGTGTTGAATTTTGAATATTGAATTATGAATGATGAAATGCAGCGGATGACCATACGTGTGGCGAAAGGGTCGTTGGCTTTTGCCTTTGCCGACCGTCTCAACGACAGGCAGATAGACTTTGAGTCATACGTGGCGAAAAGCGGCGTGTCGATGGCGGCAAACCTGCGCGAGGCTTTCAAGACATCGGCCTTGCTGCAGAAGCCTGTCTCACGCGCGCGTGTCCTCATCGACACGCCATCTGTCATTGTTCCCATAGAGGAGTACGTGGAAGAGGATGGCGAAGCTCTCTACATGCACAGCTTCCCCGACACGGTGGGGTGCAATGTGGTGAGCAACGTGATGCCGGAGCTCAACTGCGTTGCTTTGTTTGCCTTGAACCGCGACTTGAAGCTCGTAGTCGAGGACCATTATCAGGACGTGCGCTACACGTGCCTCATGCGCTCGGTGTGGGACTACTTGCACCACCGCAGCTTCATCGGCAACCGCCGCAAGCTCTACGCTTATTTCCACGACGGCGTGCTGGAGCTGTTCAGCTATGAGCGCAACCGCTTCGTCTTCTGCAACCGCTACTACGCACGCCACACCAAGGACGCGGTATATTTCATCTTGTTCGTGTGGAAGCAGCTGGCCCTTGACCAGATGCGCGACGAGCTTTTCCTTGTCGGCGACATTCCCGACAAGGACAACCTGCTCGCGGTGTTGCGGGTGTATGTGTCTGTTGTCATAGTCATGAACCCGTCGGCGAATTTCAACCGTGCGCCGTTGACACAGATAAAGGGCATCACGTTTGACTTGATAACAACTTATTTGAGTTAGGAGTGAAGAATTAGAAATCATGCGGGTAATAACAGGACAATACAAGGGGCGACATTTTGAGATACCACGGACGTTCAAGGCGCGTCCGACGACAGATTTCGCCAAGGAGAACATATTCAATGTCTTGAATGGATATATTGACTTTGACGGGGCTGCGGCACTCGACCTGTTCGCAGGCACGGGCAGCATAAGCCTCGAAATGCTGTCG
>CAZTUD010000128.1:0-8232 GCA_964616945.1 uncultured Prevotella sp.
ACAACCGATCATAAAAATTCTTAGTTTTGAAATCCCCGGCACGGCTCAATTTATCTTTTCCCTTGCCATTTCCGAAACCTTGTCAATAAGTTCTTTGGCAGGTTTTACGAGTGGCTTTACATCCTGCTCCATGTCAAGGATCCTGCGGTCTTCATAATCACCAGTCATTCGCAAAGAGAATAGCGTACTGAATAAGATTCCGAACCTCTTATCCAACAACTTTGTCTTTATGAAGTTAAGGGAAAACATTCCTTTCACTCCACTATGAGATTTGACAGTTATGCCATTTGCAATCAGTAAAGCGGTAACAGCATAATACGCAGCATAATATAGGCGGTTTGCGACAATCTCGGTATATCCTTTCCCAATGATGTCCACCGCCTCATTGTAAGTGCGCTCTGCCTTTTCCAGTCTATAGAGTACAACTTCCCTTCTGTCCTCGTCACTTAAAGTTGGCTTGTTCATATTGCTATGGCGTCTGCTTCTACATTATGATGGAACAAAGTGAAATGGTTATCTTCCCATTCCTTTTTTGAGAACAGTACGGGATTTATCATCTCGTTAATATCCCATCCCATTTCCTCCAAAGGATATGAATATTTTCCGTAATCATCAAGTGTTACTCTGGGTTTGTCAAGCAGTATCAAGACATCCCAATCACTTCGCTTGTCCCAGTCGCTGTCATCACGTGCGTCCCCACGGGCACGTGATCCGAATAGATAGGCCTTGACATTCGGGTCTATGGAACGCAACTTGTCGCCCATTGCCTTTATAACTTGTTCGTGTGTCATAATCCGTTTAACCTTTACAATACCTTTTAACCCAATTCTCTATTTTGATACCCTTTATGTTCTTGAAATGCCTGATGTTCTCGGTTACCATCGTCATGCCATAGACAACGGAAGTGCAGCCAATGAGCAAATCAAAATCATCGTCTAACGGTGTTCCAGCCAATTGAAGTCTTGCCTTTTCATCAGCTGCGAAGTCAATACACTCAGTGATTGGAAGTACCCTAAAGAGATTAAGCAACTTGTCTAAACCTTGATTTTTAAAACCTGTTTGTTTTTGACGTGCCAAGGATTCGCCTGCTTTCAGCTCATAAAGGGTTATCTCTGATATATAGCAATCTCTTTTCGCTATATTCTTCAATATCTCCTCATAGTTGAGCAAACCTCTTAGGACTGTTATACATACATTTGTGTCAAGAATGTATCTCATAGTTCGGCTATCTTATGGCTTGACTTTCTCATAGAATAAATATCATCGGAAGTGGGGAAATCTTCTGAAGCCCAAGCACCACCAATGCCCGATATGTCCTTTACCCTTGTAGCAGGCCTATTGGTTTCCATAGAAGCAGTCGGCAAGATGGTTACGCCCTTTATCAACTTTAATACGTTCTTCAAGTTGTTGAATACAGTGTCATTGTCCACTTTTAATGTCAAAGTTGCCATAACTTTTCTAATATTAATATTTCATTTGCAAAGATAGCAAAAGGTTTTTAAATACAAAGCCCAAATCAGCAATTATTTCTTCGTCATCTCCGCGTACATCTCCAATAGCCGTGCCACGCACTCGGCCTCGGTCATCCTCGTGGGGAAGCCGTAGGCCGCCATCACGGCGCGGTCGTTCTGGCGGTGGGCCTCCAAGAGGTCGTAGGGCATGGTCGTTGGGTCGTAGAGGTCGGCCAGACTGCTGTCGGGGTATTTCGCCCGCGCGTCAAGGATGGCTTGCGCGGTCTGCTCAATTAGCCTCACCCCAGCCCTCTCCAAAGGAGAGGGAGAAAGCGCGCCCGGCCACGGGAAATTGTTATACACAATGTCCTTGCTGTAGCGGTAGTCGCTCTTCAACCGTCCGCACACAACCCGCATCCACGCCATGTGGACGTTGCTCTGCAACACACCGAAATGGTAGAGGGTGGCGGAGGGGATTATGATTACCGAATCGGTTGGTATAATTGACTTGTCAAGAAATCCCATCGGCACATAGCGTCTCCTTTCAGAGGACACACGTGGTATTACCACGTATGTTTCAGGATTCCATGTCTCCCTAAACCTATAGGGCATGTTGGCAAGTTCGCGTGTCGGGCCGAATGAGCTTGCCAGCCGCATCTCCCTTACCTTGTGAATCCTGTCCATGACAAGCGGCATAGACCTCAATTCGGCAGGACTTGCGCCAACAAGCCACAGGCAATATCTTTTCTTGTTGTTGATGAATTCCGTTGCCCCAATCAGCCGTTTGATAAACTTTCTTGACTTTGGTTCTCTCGTTATGAAATCGTCCAAATCCTTAGCCTCTATTATCAAGTTGCCACCATCTGTAGGCTGGTTTCCTCTTGTACACTGCGGCACACCACACAGAGGCTTGCTCCTTCTGGAGACGAACACATCGGGTGCGTCAATAAGGTATGGATTGATGTGGGTAGCCGCAATTTGTTGTCCCCCATCAAAGATGATTTTGGGGCGTGCCGCCACGTTATCCGCCGCATTGCACGAAAAACCTATTACGACACAATGGACATGCGCTTTCAGGTTCGACTCGCTGTCCCAGCGGAAAGTGCGGTGGCAAAAGTCAATTTGCAAATTGTATTTCTCAACAAGACCTTTCCATAAGGCTGCTACTTGTTCGCCTTGGCATATTGAATTAGTGGAGACAAACGCACAGTGAGTGTCCGTGTGTTGAATTACTCGTACAGCCTTTGCGTACCAGCCAGAGACATAATCCAAGACACCAGCCAATCGGTTTTTGGGGAAAAGATTGGATATGTCTCTCTTTTGTCCTTTTGACATCATGCTTGCTCCCACAAACGGCGGGTTGCCCATGATGTAGTCATAACGCACCACCGTCTTCTCTGGCGGCTTTGGCCCTGACTTATAGTCGGAAGTAACGAGGTTTATTTCGTCATACCCCCTCGTCGGCTCGCCGACCATCTCCGGTTCTTGCTCAAGGATGACGTATGTTTTCCGTGCGTGGATTGTAGGGATGTCGGCGGGGCGCTCGATGGTGTCCCACTCCATTCTCAGCGCATTTCCCTCTCTAATATTGGCGTAGCTGTGCAACGGCAGGAAG
Source organism: uncultured Prevotella sp. (assembly GCA_964616945.1). Lineage (GTDB taxonomy): Bacteria > Bacteroidota > Bacteroidia > Bacteroidales > Bacteroidaceae > Prevotella. The sequence continues at coordinate 3,067 of CAZTUD010000128.1, forward strand.
TCGATGTCGTGGTGGACGATGTGCTCCGTCTCCGCCATCATCTGACTCTCCGAAATCCACAAGGCGGTTGTTGCTACTGTTACGGCGAAGTCGTTTATCTCTATGCCATAGAACTGGCCGATGCTCACCTTTATGGGATTGGCGAAGGCGTCGAGCGGCTCTACGCTGTAGATTGCCTGTATCACTTTGTTCTCCAAACGACGCAATGAGAGGTAAGTCTCTGTTAGGAAGTTGCCCGAGCCGCAGGCGGGGTCGAGGAACGTGAGCGAGGCGAGCTTGTCCTGGAAGGCGCGGAGCTTTTTCAGGCGTACTTTCACGTTGGTCTCCTCCATTATCTCCGCGCACTCACGTTTGAGGCCGTCCATGAACAGCGGGTCGATAAGCTTGTGGATGTTCTCAATGCTCGTGTAGTGCATCCCACCCGTGCGACGCGTGTCGGGGTTGAGCGTGCTCTCGAACACGCCGCCGAAGATGGTCGGCGAAATCTCAGACCAGTCGAAGTCCAACGAGGCATGGAGCAACAGCGTGGCACGTATCTCGTCGGTGAATTGCGGAATCTCTATCTCCTCGGCAAACAACCCGCCGTTGGTATAGGGGAATGCCGCGAGGTCAGGGTCGTCGTACTTGTCACGCTTGTCGTAAGGAGTATTAAGTTCATGGAACAAACGTATCAGCGCGGAGCGCATGTCCTTTGTCTTGTATTGTTCCATGTAGTCGTGGAACATGTCGTGGCGGCCGAAGATGCCCGCGTCCTCGGCATAAAGGCAGAACACGAGGCGCACGCACAATATATTGAGGTATCGCAACGATTTCGGGTCGTTCTTGTCGTACTGTTTGACGAGCGAGTCGTAGATGCGCCCTACGAGCTCGCCGGCCTTCATCGATACTTCCATCTCCTTGCGCAGGTGCTCCGAGCCCGTATCTACGAGGAACTGCAGGCGGTAGTAGTCCTTGCCAAGATCCTTGAGCAGTATGCGCTGCGGCTCGGCGTTGGGGTTCTCCATGTCATATACGTCGAACTCGGCAAAGTTGCACGCCACTATCCAGCGCGGCCGCTCCGAGTAGGGCAAAGCAGCCGAGTAGCGTTGCGCCTGCTGGAAAGGCGTGAGCCGACGGCCGTCGCTCTGCGCAATGGGCTTGCGCAGGTCCTTGCCGAGGCTCTTCTGCTCTATCATCACGTGCGTGGCGGGCAGCACGGCATCGATGAACGACGTGGCGTCGAGCCGCACCTGCTCCTCGAAGCGGACAAACTCTGTAGGCCGCTCCACCCCATAGACGTTCTCCAAAAGGTCGAGCCAAAACCTTTGGCTCTCGCCCTTCTCGTAGCCCCTGCCTTGCCATCGGCGGGCGAACTCTTCTGCCGCCGCACGCTGTTGTTTCTCTGTCTTCATATAGCATTCATTCTCCTGTCCGCCTGCTACGGCCAGTTTAGTAGCTTAACAAAATGCAAATATAGTGATTTCCTACCACACCACCAACTCTTTGCGACAAAAACATGAAAGAAATCAACAAAAAGTAAAAAATCAGGACAACGGGAAATGGGCATTCCAGAAGCGGGAAATGCCTCTTCAGATGCCTTTGCTGACCTCCAGCAGAGCTTGGGCATGTACCTTACGGCGTAAGGTCTCCTGCCTTACGCCGCCGAGATGCCTTCTTCGCGGCGCAGGGAAGGCTTCTTGGCGGCGCGAAGAAGGCACCTCGCCGCCGCGAAGGTGGGTGGCTTGCGGCTGTCAGAAAGCTTAAATTTTGTTACATTGCTGATTTGCAACCATTTAACAACCTCACTCACCATTGCGCTGTACGGAAATAATCTTTGTCTGGTTGAAAATAACGCGCTCACAGAGGGGGTTGCACAGAAAAGAATTTTACAAAAAAAAAATCACTCTCGCTGAATAAATGTTGCCTCGCAGATTTCGCAAATCCCGCAGATTTTTCTCAATACCAAGCAGGATGCAATCGTGATATTGAGAAAAAATCTGCGGGACTAAATTTAGGAGGACGTGAAGCCTACCAGCTGTCGGTGCGGAATGGGGAGGTGGGGAGGCCGGAAGCGTTGGTGAGGTTGCAGGCGGGGTTGTCGTCCCACGCATAGCGCACGGCAAGCGGGCAGACGACATCCTTTGCCGACACCACGACGGTGGAGCCATCGATGCGAGCCTCAGCCCAGTGGAACTTGTGGTCAGGGCCGGCAATGGCGAAGCCCGCAAGGCTCTGCCCGTCCTTGGCTTTCATTCCGTCGGCGTGGCTGAAACGCAGACGGATTTTGTTGCCCTCTATGCTGTAGCCTTCATACTGCGGTCCCGTCCACGCCACGGGCATGCCGTAGGTGTGGGCCTCGGCGAGGAGCGCAAGGCGGCGGCCCACCTCGTCCTTTGTGGTGGGATGGATGTCCTTCGGGTTGCCGATGTCGATGTTCACCGCCATGCCAGCCCCCTCCACGTCGCTCGCCACGAGCCTCTGCGCCTCGCGCAGATCCGCCCATCCGCTCTCCACTGGCTCGTCGTGCCTGTCCATGAAGTTGGCAAGCTGCATGATGTAGAACGGGAACTGCTTGCCCCAGCGTCTGCGCCAGTCGCTTATCATCACCTCGAGCAAGTCGCGGTACTGCTTGGCACGCCCCACGTTGGCCTCGCCCTGATACCATATAGCCCCGGCGACGGAGTACGGCACGAGCGGGTTTATCATGGCGTTGAAGAGCACGCTCGCCACGTTGGGGTTGCCGCTGTAGTCCACGGGCTTCGGCTCCACCTTGCGCAGGTCGGTCGTGGGGTTGACCTTCCACTCGCCCGCGAGGCTCTTTATCCTTGCCGAGCCGCGCATGGTGAGGCTCATGTCCTTAGCCTCGCCCCAGATGCCGCCCTCGCCGCCGTTGTCGCAGTCGAGCACGGTTATCACCGCCTTGCCAGCCTTGACGAGGCGGGCGGGCACTACGTAGTGGCGCTGCACGTTGTAGCCCTCGGTGCGCCCTATCTCCACGCCGTTGAAATAGGTGATGTCGTTGTCGTCAATCATGGCAAGGCGCAGGTCAAGGTCGTGTCCCGCCCACTCGGCGGGAATGTCTATCGTCTTGCGGAACCACAGGTAGCCGTCATAGCCCGGCAGCCCCGCCTTCTCTATCTGTGTGGGCAGCGTCATGTTGCGCCACGAGGAGTCGTCGTAGGTAGGCTGGGCGAAGACGCATCGTCCCGAAGCGTCGTAGCTGCCCGAGCGCGCCGCCATCTTCGTCTCCCACGCCTTCAGGTCGTCCTGGTATTGCCGCTGTCGCTCACCCTTGTCGTCGGGCTGCCTCTCCAACGGCTCGAGCTGGCTGTCGAACGCCTTCATCGGGCGCAATGCCTCGCCGCTCGTCCACGCCTCGGCCACGGTGCCGCCCCAGCAGGTCATTATGAGCCCCACTGGCACGCCAACCGTCTCGTTGATGTTCTTGCCGAAGAAGAAACCCGTGGCGGAGAAGTCCTTAACCGTCTCCGGGCTGCACGTCATCCATCCGCCATTCTTCACGGTGAGGCTGCCCTCGGGCTTCGGGCTCGCCTGCTTGTCCACTTGCAGCAGGCGGATGTTGGAGTACTTGCCCGAACGGGCTATCTCGTCGGCGTTCATCTTAACGTCCCAGCCCTGCATGGGCATCTCCATGTTCGACTGCCCCGTGCAGAGCCACACCTCGCCAATGAGCACGTTGCGCAGCGTGAGCTTCGCGCCGTCGCTGATGGTTATGTCGTAGGGGCCGCCAGCCTTCGGCGTAGCCACCGACAGCTTCCACCGGCCGTCGCTGCCAGCTTTGGTGGTGTACTTCCGGCCGTCCCACGAGGTGACGACGCTTACTGTCTTGCCCGGCTTTGCCTCGCCCCATATCGGCGCGTCGGCCTGTTGCTGCAGCACCATGTTGTCAGAGAACATGGGCAGCAACCTCACCTTGCCCTCCGCCACATGGACGGGCGCAAGAAGAAGCGCGGCTGCCGCAAGGGCGGCGATTGCAAATTTATGGTTTCTCATCTTTACACTTTATTGTTTTGTTATTTCCACTATGCGGCTCGACATGTCGCTGCCCGTGAGCAGCTTCAGCCCGACCTTCATAAGATAATCGCCCGAAAAGACCTTATTATTGCATGAGAGGTCGCTTTTCTGCCCTGGCATGAGCAATATTTCCTTGACAAGATAGCTTGCGCCGCCATCGAGGCCTTTCAAGCGCACGGGCAGCAGCTGCTCGCCATAGCGCGGATGGATGTCGTAGGCATAGACAAGCGTCTTCGAGCCGTCCTCCGCCGTGCGCTGCATGACGCAGTGGTTGGTGTCGTAGGGCGAGACGAGACGGTAGAGCAGCGACGAATAGATGACGCTCTCCAAGCGGTTGTGCTCGCTCACCGCCTGCCGGCAATATTCCTTGTCGGCAGGGTCGAGGGTGGCAAAGTCGATGTCGAAGCCCAGCTTACAGGGGAAAGCCACGTCGGTGCGGAACTTGACGCTCGCGCGGCGGTTCCAGTCGGTTACGTGGGCGCACATCACCTTCGACGGCATGAACTGCGAGAATCCCCACTGTATGAACAGCCGCTCCACGGGGTCGGTGTTGTCGGAGCACCAGAACTCGGTGAAATATTTCAGTCCGCCGAAGTCGCAGCGTCCGCCACCGCCCGAGCACATCATCATGTAGAGACGGGGGTATTTCTGCTGTATGCGCTCCAGCACGCTGTAAAGGCCGCGCACATAATCGACGTAGAGGTTGCCCTGCTTGTCTTTCTCGTAATAAGAATAGGTGTTGGTGATGGGGCTGTTGCAGTCCCACTTGAGATACCGCAGGTCGGGGTTTTCCTGCATCAGGTTGTCAACCACCGAGAACACGAAATCCTGCACCTTGGGGTTGGAGAGGTCGAGCACGAGCTGGTTGCGGAAGTAGTAGGTTTCGCGGTTGGGCAGGCGCAATATCCAGTCGGGATGCTTCTCGGCAAGCTCGCTCTTGGGGCTCACCATCTCCGGCTCTATCCAGATGCCGAAGCCCAGGCCACGGTCGGCTGCCGCCTTTACGAGACAAGGCACGCCGTGGGGCAACTTCTGCTTGTTGGGCTGCCAGTCGCCGAGCGAGGTGTGGTCGCTCTGGCGCGGATATTTGTTGCCGAACCATCCGTCGTCGAGCAGGAAGAGGTCGACGCCGAGGTCTTTCGCCTCGCCGAT
>CAZTUD010000129.1:0-4426 GCA_964616945.1 uncultured Prevotella sp.
CCTTTCATGCGCCCCCGGCTTTTTGGCCGAAAGCGGATGCAAAGGTAGAAAGAATATTGCAACCGTGCAAATTTTTAACGCACTTTTTTAAAAAGCGACTAAAATTTCCATCCTGCTCGATGAAATCACGCCATGTTTTAGCCTTTACGACAATGAGCGACGTTCGCCACTCATACCAGTGGCGTTCGTCGCTCATATCAGTGGCGTTCGCCGCCCATTGTTAATACGCCGATTTCAAGGCAGACGCATTACTATATATTGTCGTCGAAATTGAGCTGAGGGGCGGCTTCTGCGCCAGCCGAAGCCTCGAACTTCGTCATGCGGTCGAAGCCGAACATGCCCGCGAAGATGACATTGGGGAAACGGCGTATGCCTTGATTGTACGTCTGTACAGCCGCATTGTATTTCTGCCGCGCCTCGTTAATCCTGTTTTCCGTGCCCTCAAGCTGCACCTGCAAGCTGCGAAAATTCTCGCTCGCCTTCAGTTCAGGGTAGTTTTCCGCCACAACCATCAGCTTGCCAAGAGCCTGCGTGAGGTCGCCCTGTGCCTTCTCAAACTGCTGCAACTTCTCCGGCGTGAGATTGTCGGCATCGATTTTTATCTGCGAGACGGCGGCGCGAGCCTTGGTAACCTCCTCGAAAGTAGATTTCTCATGCTTGGCGTATGCCTGCACCGTCTTGGCGAGATTGGGAATGAGGTCGGCACGCCGCTGGTAAGTGGCCTGCACGTCGGCAAGAGCCGTGGTCGCCGCCTCTTGGTTATTGACCATGCCATTGTATGCGTTGCAGCCACCAATACAGACTATCACGACTATAGCCACAACAACAATCCACACGATTTTCCCTTTGCCCAGCTTTTTTGCCGAGCCAATGTAACTGTTTTCCATATTATGTTTACCTTTATAATTATTGCCATAGAATGCTTACCATCCTCCGCCAGCACCCCCTCCGCCGAAGCTTCCCCCTCCGAAACTTCCGCCGCTGAAACCACCTCCGCCACTGAAGCCTCCGCCTCCACCCAGAATGAATGGCGGAAACCAGTCGTCATCGTCGCGCCGTCTATGATGCGCCTGCTTCTTCCTTGGCTTCACCACGCCAAGGGATTCAAGCAAGCTCCGGATAATAAGATAGAGCGGGTATCCAAAACACAAAAGCAGCACTACAACCACAGCGAAAATGGAGTCATCGCCCATGTCTTCGGAGGGGTCGTCGTAGCCAAGCCCCGTACTGCCTGCCTTGAACTTGCTGTAGAATGCTTTTACCGTGGAGATTACTGCCTCGTCTGTGTCGTTGAGCTTCATGTTCTTGACGATGCACATCCTCGCTATGTCATCGCACTCCACATCCGTAAGGTCAGTTTCAAGACCTTTGCCCGGGGCTATGAAATAACGCCTGTCCTTAACCGCCATGACAACAACAAGGCCGCGACGGTTCTTCTTGTCGCCTACCCCATACTTGTTGCCCACGTCCTCCGCCATCCTGAAGCAGTCGGCATTCTTCACATTGTTCACCACAATGAACACAGTCTGTATGCCACACTCCGTCTGCAACTTGCGCAGATAAAAGTCAGCCGAATCACGGTCGGCGACAGACATGAGACCATCCGGGTCGCACACATAACGGTTGCGGTCCTGCAAGTGAACCATTGGGATGTCGTCGGCTGACCACACCTTGGCCTGTATGCGAGTGACGCAAGACAGCAAGGCAAAAAGCAGAAGCGAGAACCTAAGGAGGCAATCGCAGACTTTAGGCAGTACAGGCACTTTGAATCCCTTGGACTGTATAGGCACTTTAGACGGTATAGACACTTTAGAGCGAAGAAACTATTTGATAATTGTTGCCTTTATAATGCGGATGTCTTCAAGCGGGCGGTCGTTGTCATCAGTCTTGACAGCCTGAATGTCGCCGACAACATCCAAACCTTTCACAACCTCGCCAAAAACAGTGTATTGGCCGTCGAGCCACGGTGCTCCGCCATGCGACCAATAATAATCGCACATCTCTGGCGGAAACTTCACAGCCCCGTTTGTGGTTGAGTCGAGCCGTGCCTGAAACTTCGCCATTGCCTTTGGACCATACGGAAAGCCCCAGATAATATAAAACTGCGATGCCGACGATTGCCGTTCTGGGTTTTCGGCATCTCCCTCACGCGCCGCCGCCAAAGCCCCACGCTTGTGGAAATATTTGGGGAACTGGATTTCAGCTGGTATGCGGTAGCCAAGGTCATGGTCGCCTACCTCTTCCCCTGGCTTCGCATGGCGGGTGGCGGAATCGCCCGTCTGTATCATGAAATCGGCTATGACACGATGCCAAAGATTTCCATCATAATAACCCTCGCGCACGAGCTTCAGGAAATTGTCCCTGTGGCGTGGAGTGTCATTGTAAAGCTCTACCACAACGTCCCCCATGCTTGTTTGCAAAAGCACTTGATGGCGCACCGCAGAGGAATCGGTATTGACAACAAGGGAATCCACCTGAGCCATCACCGATAGGTGAAGACCAAGCGACGCAAGAATGAACAGAAGTTTTCTCATAATGAACAATCCGTTTCGTTTTGGTTGTAAAAGTACAAAATAAGACTGTATTTTCTCCCAAACTTCCGTAAAAATATTATTTTTTAGATAATTAAAACATTGTAAAGGGGAATTTATTTTGCCGAATTAGATAAAAAGACTAATTTTGCAAGAAATATTAAATACAGAACATGAACAAGAAAATTCTCATCCCACTCATTATCTTAATCTTGCTCTTGCTTGGGGGCGCGACATATTTGTACATAAACCTCGACAAGCAAAAGAAGGAAAACAAGGAAATGGAGCAGCTCGCCGAACTCGACAAGAAAGAAATGGAGAACGAGTACCAGCAGTTCGCCAACCAATACAGCGAGATGAAGACGCAGATAAACAACGACTCCATCGTTGCGCAACTCACCCAAGAACAAGAAAAGACACAACGCCTGCTTGCGGAGCTTCGCCAGACCAAAAGCAATGACGCGCGGGAGATAGCGAGGCTAAAGAAAGAACTTGCCACGGTGAGAGCCGTGCTGAGGAGCTACGTCCTCGAAATAGATTCCCTAAACCGCCTCAACCAAAATCTCACGGCTGAAAACACACGCATAAAAGGACAATACGAGGAGGCGAACAAGCAGATAGAAGGATTGAACACCGAGAAAGCCAGTCTCTCGGAAAAGGTTGCCATAGCCGCCCAGCTCGACGCCACAGGCATAAGCATGACCGCGCTCAACAAAAAGGGCAAGAGCACCAACAAGCTCAAGAAGGCGAAGTCGTTCCAAGTGAGCTTCAGTCTTGCCCGCAACGTAACTGCGGCAAGCGGCATGAAGACCATCTATGTGCGTATCACCACGCCCACAGGAGCACTGCTCGGCAACGCGGGCAGCTTCAGCTATGAAAACCGCACACTGCCATGCTCCATGAAACGCACCATAGAGTACACGGGCAAGGAGACACCCATAAGCCTCTTCTGCAACATTGACCAGACATTGCAGGGAGGGACTTTCAACGTAAGCATATTCGCCGACGGCAACATGATAGGAAGCCGAAGCTTCAGCTTTGAATAACGGGAATTGATAGAATAAAAACAGATGAGGAAGTTTGTTGTAGTTTTTCTTTTTTTAGGCTGCCTCGCCAACGCCCACGCACAGCGCGTGTTGACCCTTGACAGCTGCCGTGCGCTGGCACTCATCAACAACAAGCAGCTACAGGTGTCGCGCATCAACAAGGAGATGGCAGAATACAGCCGCAAGTCGGCGCGCACGCAATACCTGCCAAAAGTGGATGCCGTGGCAGGCTACGAATACTTCAGCCGTGAAATCAACCTGTTGAGCAAAAGCCAGAAAAGCGCATTGAGCAACATCGGCACCACGGGCGTGCAGCAAGTGAGCGGCGACCTCAGCACTGGCATCAACGAGCAGCTCACCAGCATGGTGCAGCAGGGCACGCTCACTGCCGCCCAGGCGCAGCAACTCGGCGGCTTCATGAACCAGTTTGCCAACGGTCCAGTGGCGCAGTATGCCGCAGGACTGGGCAATACCATCGGGCAGAAGGTGGTGGACGCGCTACATACTGACACACACAACATGTTTGGCGGCTCCATATTCGTGCGCCAGCCTCTGTACATGGGCGGCGCAATAACGGCAGCCAACCGCATGGCCGACATCACCAGCGACATTGCCGACGACAACATAACGCTGAAAAACCAGTCCACATTATATAATATAGACCAGGCTTATTGGACAGTTGTGTCGCTAAAGCAGAAGCAGAGACTTGCCTACAGCTTTCGCGACTTGGTGAAAAAGCTCGACGACGACGTTGCCAAGATGATAAAGGAGGGTGTGGCGACACGTGCCGACGGCCTGAAAGTGAACGTCCGCGTGAACGAGGCTGACATGCAAATAACCCAAGTGGAC
>CAZTUD010000129.1:4436-8094 GCA_964616945.1 uncultured Prevotella sp.
CGGCCTGCCAATGGACGAACAAATAACGCTTACTGACGAGGACAAGGATGGCATTGACACGTCGGAGGCATCTGAAGCTGAGACATTCGCGCCGAGCAACGGCTTCAGCAGTCGCCCGGAGGTTCGCATCCTGCAAAACACGATAAGCCTTGGCGAGCAAAACACCAAGCTCGTCCGCGCCGCCTACCTGCCCCACCTCGCCTTGACGGGCGGGTATTCAATCACTAACCCCAATGTCTTCAACGGCTTCCAGAAGAAATTCTCAGGCGTGTGGAATGTTGGCGTACTGCTTCAGGTACCTGTATGGAACTGGTTCGACGGCAAATACAAAATACGCGCGTCGAAAGCGGCCACAAGCATGGCCCGCATGGAACTTGCCGACGTGCAGGAGAAGATAGACCTGCAAGTAACCCAAGGCCGCTTCAAGCTGAAGGAGGCGCACAAGAAGCTCTCAATGGCAGAGAAAAACATCACAAGCGCGGAGGAGAACCTGCGTTGCGCACAAGTGGGGTTCAAGGAGGGAGTCATGGAAACAACCGACGTCATGGCAGCCCAAACGGCTTGGCAACAAGCGCAAAGCCAGAAGATTGACGCACAAGTGGACGTGAAGCTTGCCCAAGTGAACCTTGAGAAAGCTCTCGGAATACTAAAATAATTCTTAATGCTTAACAAAAAACCATGTCAGCCAAATCTCAACATCAAAATATATTGCTTGCCGTGCTTGGCTTTTCAATAGCCGTGGCAATAGTGGCATTGATTGGCTTCTTCACCCTTGGCAAAACCGACGAGATTATCCAAGGCGAAGTGGAAGTTTCCGAATACAGGGTTAGCTGCAAGGTGCCAGCCCGTGTCGTAGAAATACGTGTGCAAGAGGGCGACTACGTCCACAAAGGCGACACTCTCGCCTTGCTCGAAGTGCCAGAAATGAGCGCACAGGAGCAGGTGGCTAAAGCCACGCAGGGCGCGTCGGAGGCTATAAGCAAAATGACTGAAGAAGGCTCACGACAGGAAGCCATACAAAGTGCCTTCCAGCTCTATGAGCAGGCAAAGGCCGCATCGGACGTAGCGGAAAAGACTTACAACCGTATGCAAAACCTTTATGACGAGGGCGTGATAAGTGCGCAAAAGCGCGACGAGGCTCTCGCAACCTATAAAGTTGCCAAAGCCCACGAAAACTCAATGAAAAGCCAATACGACCTTGCACGAAACGGGTCGCGCGAACAACAGAAAATAGCCGCCCAGAAAAACGTGGATGCCGCAAGGAGCGCAGTGGATGTGGTGAAGTCAGTACTTAAAGAGACTGTGCAGGTGGCAACGGTAGATGGCGAGGTTACCGACATCTACCCCAAGGTGGGCGAACTCGTGGGCATGGGGTCGCCAATCATGAGCATATCAATAATGAATGACCTTTGGGGAACATTCAACGTTCGTGAGGATCAGCTCAACGGCCTCAAGGTAGGCGACACGTTCACGGCATTCTCACCCGCTTTCAACAAGACGCTCAAGCTGAAAGTCTATGAGATAAAAGACGAAGGTTCCTACGCCGTGTGGAAAGCCACAAAGACAAACGGCCAATACGACCTCAAGACATTCGAGGTGAAAGCACGCCCCATGACAAAAATTGACGGGTTAAGGCCAGGAATGTCGTTGATAGTCAAGAAGTAGGTGCTTGGAGTTTGGAGTTTGAAGTTAGGAATTGGGAGTTGGGAATTGTTGAAGTCATAAAACGGATATACCGCATTTTTGTACGCGAACTGTACATCATGTGGAGAAACCCTATATACGGGTTTTGCACCGTGGTGTTTCCCATCGTCATCATTGCTTTTTTCACCTCCCTGATGAACGGGGGCGAACCCGTGGAAATGCCTGTTGGAGTGGTTGACCAGGACAACACGCACGTCACACGCGCCATGATTCGCCAGCTCGACGCATTCCAGACAACCCATGTCGTAGGGCATTACGCCAACATGAACGATGCGCGCGAAGCCGTGCAACGCAACAAAATATACGCTTTCCTGCTCATCCCCAAGGGCACCACCGACAAGTTGCTTTCCAACCACCAGCCAAAGATTTCTTTCTACTACAGCAACGTAACGCTCGTGGCTGGCTCGCTCCTTTTCCGCGACCTCAAGACGATTGCGTCGCTTGGCTCTGCCGCCGTGGGTTCGGCCAAACTGTCAGCATTGGGAAAGACGGGCGACGAAATTAGGACATTCCTGCAGCCCATAGCCATCGACCTGCACATGATTGGCAATCCTTGGTCCAACTACAATGTGTATCTCAGCACGGCAATGGTGCCGGGCGTATTAATGATATTCATGTTTATGCTCGTCCCTTACTCCATAGGCACGGAATTGAAATTCCATCGGTCAAAGCAATGGATGAAGATGGCGAACAACAACATCCATATAGCCATTGCCGGAAAAATACTGCCACAGACAGTAATCTTCACGCTCATGATGTGGCTTTTCGAATTTTATATTTTCTACGGGCTTCAATTCCCCCACCCTGGCGGCCTTGCTCCAATACTCCTTCTCGGCTTCCTTTCAGTAATCGCCTGTCAAGGCTTTGGCATATTCGCCTTCGGGCTGATGCCTTCGCTTAGGATGTCGATGTCGATTTGCTCCCTTTGGTCAGTAGTAAGTTTCTCGGCGTGCGGCGCGACTTTCCCCGTGTTTGCAATGGACTCGATGATACAGTCTATGGCGCAGCTTTTCCCATTGCGACATTACTACATGATTTATCAAATGTGCATCTTCAACGGCTACCCATTGACCTACGCATGGTTCAATATCATGGCCCTGCTGCTGTTCGCCTGTCTGCCGGCTTTCACCATCAGGCACATCAAGACGGCAATGCTCAAATATGTTTATATTCCATAACGCATGAAAAGAGGCAGCTTCTTATACAGAATAAAGGAAGGCATCTACGACACTTGCTACATAATGGTGGCGGAGATGAAGAACGAGTTCCACGACGAGGGCTTGCTCATCTTCTGCGTCCTCGTGCCATTGTTCTATCCCCTGCTTTATTCGTGGATTTACAACAACGAGGTGGTGCGCGACGTGCCCGTGGCTGTTGTTGACATGTCACACTCCCATGCCTCGCGTCAATTCATACGCATGTTTGACGGCAGCCCCGACACCAAGGTTGCCTACTATTGCTCCTCACTTGACGAGGCCAAAGAACTGACAGGCAAACAGCAAGTCCACGGCACGCTATTCTTCCCCGTCGATTTCGAGAAGCGACTAAGGAGAGGCGAACAGGCAACGGTGAGCGTGTTTTGCGACATGAGTCTCATGCTCACCTACAAGGCCATCTACCAAAGCGCACAGGCCGTGGCATCAAAAATAAACTCGGAAATACAAATAAGCCAAAGTGCGACCGACTTCACCAAACGCGACAACGAGATAACTACCAAGCCCCTCGATTTCGACGAAGTGCCAATATTCAACACAACCACTGGCTACGGCAACGCCATCCTGCCAGGAGTGCTGATACTTATACTTCAGCAAACGCTTCTGCTCGGCATCGGACTGTCGGCGGGAACGGCAAGAGAGCGGAACAAATTCCAAAATCTTGTGCCAATATCCAAGCACTACAACGGCATCTTCCGCATCGTGTTCGGTAAGACAGCCGCCTACTTCACTCTCTACAT
>CAZTUD010000130.1:0-8080 GCA_964616945.1 uncultured Prevotella sp.
TCTCTTTTGCGTCGAGGTAGAACTCTGAGTTGTAGCCTCTCTCGGCTGCATCCGTGTGGGCGCGCAACGAGGCAGCGTAGTTGCCGCCCACCTTGTAGATGCCCGTACCGAGCGGCGCCGAGCGGTCCCACTGGCGCACGATGGCGTACTTGTTGCACGCGAAGCCGCCTTTGAAGTAAGGTCCCACTGGCGTTACGAAGATGAGGAACAGATAATCCTTTGCAGGATGCACGCCCACCTGAGGCGTAATGCCGATGAGCAGCGGGCGGATGTAAAGCGTGGCTCCGCTCTCGTAGGTAGGGATCCATTCCTGGTTGAGGCGCACAACCTTCTTCACCATCTCGACGAACATCTCTGTGGAAACCTTTGGCATGACGATGCCGTCGCAAGTGCTCTGCAGCCGCTCGGCATTGTCCTTGACGCGGAATATACGCACCTTGCCGTCAGGACAACGGTAAGCCTTCAAGCCCTCGAACGCCTCCTGACCATAGTGCAAACACGTGGCTGCCATGTGCATGTGTATGTATTCGTCGGAACATACCTCTATCTCACCCCACTTGCCATCATGGTAGTAACAACGCACGTTGTAATCGGTCTTACGATAGCCGAAAGTCAAATTCCCCCAATCCAAGTCTTTCATACTATTATTTTTAAAAATTATCCTAAATTTGCCTTGTCTATTACCTTAAATTATAATTCGGTGCAAAATTAGCAATAATAATTATCAACTGCAATAAAAACAAAGACTTTTTATCCTTTCTCTAATATTTTCTTGATTTCGTCGTCGGTTTTTGTCAGCTTGTCCTTGCAAAGCTTGATGAGCTGCTGCGCTTTCGTCAGTTCTGCTGACAGTTCGTCGATGTCCATCTCGTTGTTTTCCAGCCGCTTCACGATGCTTTCCAGCTCGCTGACGGCCTCCTCATATTTCATGTTCTTTTCCATAGTCTTTTTGTCTTGGTGCAAAGTTACGGCTTTTTCTTCACGCGACACTGTTTTTTATTATTTATTTGTCAATATCAATGAAAAGATAAAAGGAATAGGACGACAACTCACTCAAAATAGAACACAATCCTGAAAATGTTGCAATGTTGCAACGTTGCACGTTGCATTAAGGTGGTAGCACATTCGGCGATTCATAATGAGGAAATGAGATATTGGGTAAAATATCTTTATATTATATTATTATAATATATTATATATTAATATATTATATATTATTAGTAGTATATTATTATTACTTTTCTCTATTTCTTGATGTTGAAATTCCTTATCCTTAATGTAAGATGTAAGGTCGTAAGTTCTGTGGTGTGACCGACCTTAATGCAACGTGCAACGTTGCAATATTGCAACAAAATTGCGAGGCAATCGTCAACGTGGGCCGATTAAAGCGTTGTCGCACTGCGATAAAAGCGTGGAGAGAGATAAAAATAACCGCCAACGGTTTGCCACATGGCTGCGGAGCCACATCCTTAATGTCAAAATCCTCAGATTACCACTGACCTTACACGGCCTTTCTCCACCCTCGTCTCTATCTCGTCGCCCTTTCTCAACATGGCGGGGTCATGCACGGCCTTGCCGCCAAGCAGGGTGATGCTGTATCCACGCTTCAACAGCCGCTGCGGGTCGAAGGCGTTGGCGCGGAGCTGCAGTTGCTCTATGCGGGTCTTCTCGTGCGTCATCAGGCGGTCGGCCAAAGGTGGAATGTTGTTTGACAAAATAATAAGGTGGTGCTGCGCCCGTGATACCTTTTCTTTCATCAAATTGGCTATTGCCGACGAAAGTCGGTCAAGGCGCGCGTCCTGCCTTTCCTTTACAAGCGAGAACATGATTGGGACATGCTCTGACAGTCGGCGCAGTCGGGCGTGCTCCAAGTCCATGCGGTGGCTTACATTGTTTAAAATGCGGTTTTGGCAGTCGGTTATCAAGCCCCAGACTTGGGCGAGATTGTCGACAAGTAAAGCCGCAGCGGCTGTGGGTGTCTTCACGCGGGTGTTCGATACCATGTCGAGCACGCTCTCGTCGCGGTCATGCCCTATGCCTGTGATGATGGGCAGGGGGAAGTTGGCCACGTTCTCCGCCAAGGCGAGCGTGTCGAAGCCGCTCATGTCGGCAGTGGCTCCGCCTCCGCGTATTATGACCACCACATCGAACTCGTCCTGCCGCCCATAAATGTCGTTGAGCGCATTTATGACCGAAGCCTCCACTTGGTCGCCTTGCATCACGGCGGGGAAAAGTTCGGCCTTGAAGCTGAAACCGTAGTCGTTGCCAAGCAGTTGGTTGCGGAAATCGCCATACCCGGCGGCGTTTTCGCTGGAAATGACGGCCACCCGCTGCGCGAACATCGGTATCTTCAGCTCCTTTTGCAGGTCGAATACGCCCTCCGCCTTCAGCTGCCTCACAATCTCAAGCCGCTTGCGTGCCATGTCGCCGAGCGTATAAGCTGGGTCAATGTCCTGCACAATCCATGAGAAGCCGTAGGCCTCATGGAAATTGGCTGTGACGAGCAGCATCACTTTCATGCCCGCATGAAGCTGCTGCCCCGTGGCACGCTCAAACTTTGGCTTGAGCCTGAGCCATGTGGTGCGCCAGCATTTTGCCGAAGCACGCGCCACTGGCGTTGGCGAGAACATGTCTTTCTGGACAAGTTCCATGTAGCAGTGGCCACGCACCTCGTGCGCCTCCGACAGCTCCGCCTCAACCCAGTAGGCGCGGTCGATGGCAGTCTCGATAACCTCCCGCACCATCGAGTTTAGCTCAAAGAGAGTAAGCGCATGTCGTTCTTGCATGTGAAGCCTTTATGCTTAAAATGTTATTTTGTAAAGGAGACAGCCACGCCGTATGCGGTCTCGCCGTTGTAGGTTACATACGCACGCACATAATAAGTCGTGCCATCAGCCAGTTTCGACTTTTGTCCGTCGCCGAGCTTGATGTAATACGAGCCGTTGTCAGGGGCAGCCTGGCTGACATTCAGCACTATACCATCGTTGGAGGCCAAAGAGACATCCTCCGCAGTACCCACCACGAAGCCCTGCTGCAGGTTGCGTGTCATGCCCGTCATGCCGCGCATGGTGCCCTTGAAAGCTACGCTGTCAGCGTTGCTAATAGCTTGGTCAGTACGGATGAAGAGGTCGGTGCCGTCGAGCGTGCAGTTTGTCTCATACACCGGGCGCACCATTGTCCAGTCGCCCTTGGTGGCCTGGTGGTTGGTATTCAAGCTTCCCGAATTGAATTGTATGGAGTAAGCCATATTGCCATTGACAGGTGTCGATGTCCAGAACAGCTGGTCGTCGCGCGACGTGGTGGCCGTAGGCGAGCTGGTCCATGCAAAGGCAGAGAACGTCAGCGTGTCCTTGATGGTCGTGTCCTTGGGGAAGAAATGGTAGGTGCTGCCACGGTGCGTCTTGTTGTCAAAGACCACAGCGTCTTTTGAGTAGTTGGTTGCGGCAATCATTTCCTTCGCGTCGTCGCGTGTAGGCATACGCCAGCATCCACGCAATCTCTTGGTGGCGACATCGTATCGTGGGTCGCCCGCTATGTCCCATGTAACCTTACGGATTTCAGAATCCACTGTGGAACTTGTCGTTATAAGAGAGTCGGTCGTAACCTCCGACCTGCCCCAGTTGAAACGATAGCCCCAGTCGGCAGGTGTTGACGCGCCAATGTTGATGTTGGCCCACTTCAGTCCCGACTTCAAGTGGAAGTCAACTTTCCTCAACTCCCTTCCGAAGTGGCCTGTCTCGCCATAATAGGTGCTGTCTGCATCCTTGGCATAGGCCCGAAAATAATAGAGTCTTTGGTCAACATCCTGCAACGTCTCTGGCGACAACACCAGTCGCGTACTGCTGATGTCTCCGTCTATCTTCTGGCAGCCTGTGTGTTCGCCGTCGTTGAGAGACAGTGCATCTTCATTATATCCCCAGACAAACCCTGCCTCTACAGGCTTGAAATTGACCCTGCCATAAAGCGTGGCGGCAGGGTGTTCTTCGTCCATGTCGCAATGCACGCTGTCGGTCTTCACGCCTTTGAGCACCCTGGCTGGAAGCTTGTCGTAAAGCGTATATTGGTAACCGGCCCTGACAGTGCCTATGCCTACAGGCTTGGTCATAACGATGCTTTTACGGTTAAGCACCGTGTCGTAAACGTTGTAGAGAAGGTTGAAAACCGTTGCCGAAGACTGTGGCGCCACAACCGCGAAAATGCCAGCACTGTCCTGTGCCGTTGCCGCATCGTTCGGGACATGGAAGCCCACATTCCTCTTTCTGTTGGTAGCCGGGTCGGTTTTCAAGTCCTGCGTAGTTATCTTTATTTTGTCAGTCCCCGTACCGCTTGTCAGCGAAACACTGCCTTTTGCAAGGTTGTAAGTGCCGGCAATGTGCTTGCCTCCTTCGGCAGCTATGGTTACCGTGTCTATCTCTACAGACTTCAGGGTGTCGACGCTCGGCGCAAGGAGCAGTATGGCTGTCTGATGGTTGAGCGTGAAAGAATAGTTGCCCATGCTGTCGCGCACTGCCTCAGCAGTGGCCGCATCGCCGTCATGCCACAGTGTCGTACAGTCGTTGGCTACTGTTTGCTTTCTCTCTTTCGGGATTGTGAATTGGCGGCTGTCGGTTTTGCCAGTGCCATTGCCATAATAAAACACATCGTATGCACTCGCAGTGGTGGTGTCGGAGGCAAAGGTGAAACATGTGGTCTCGCCGTCTCTGTCGGCAGAACCACAAAGGCCGTTTGACAGGAATATATTGTCGCCTTTGACCCAAAGATACTTGAAAGGTTTGCCTTCGTTGGAGCTTTGCGACCCATCGGCATCTTGGCCGGTTACTGATGATGACTTGCCAGTGAACGTGACAATGCGGCAGCTCTTCGGCGTTATGACGCTGTCAATGGACGACAGCGGGTAAACAATTTCCGACCCACCGACCGTGGCGATGCGGAGCGTCACGTCATCGTTTTGCTGCACACCTGCCGAATCGTATCTCGAATGGTGAATGTCACGTACCAACGACAAAGACAGGGTATCGACCGTGCCAGCTGTCTTGTAGATAAGAATGTTGCCTCCGCTCTGAGCTCGCAACAACGATGGCACCGACATCAATAAGACAACGGCGGCCATCAACATACGCTTGATATTGTTCATATCCTTACCTCCTTGTAATCTTAGTCGTGAAATTGAGAGCATGTATAATGTACACGCCCTTTGGAAGACTGTCGATTGACAACGAACATTGGCCGTCATCACCAGCCTTTATGCTTTTATACTGCCTACCTGAAGTGTCGTATACGCTCACCTCCGAACCGCCGGGAAGTCCACATATATCCAAACGGTTGTCCTTGAGGCTAATGCCCTGCCTGGACTGTACATTGTTGATTGCTGTTGCCGGGCTGTCAAGCATATAGCTGAAACCATTAATCTCGTTCATGCTTATATGGCTCTCACTGTTTTCTGTAGCCACAAATATGCTGTCTCCGTTGAATGTAAGTCTTGGCTTGTCATCAATGAGAACAAATGTTGTCGTCGCGCCTGATGCCCAATGTAGCACCAGAACGTTTGAGGCATCAACAGTCATCGTCAAAAACAAGCAGCATACGGCTACAAGAAACATCCGTTTCATTTTGTTTTCCCCCATTTTGTCTAAATTATATTATAATTTAACACAAAGTTACAAAACCATTTATATACTGGTACTCCCATCATGGCATATTTAAGATTAATTAATGTGCAACCACTGATTTTGTTTAGATGAAGTGTTGCCGCCACGATTATTTCCATTACTTTCAAATAAAATAGGCTGCACTCAGAAAAGACAAAAAGAAAATTGCGTTTTCTTTTTGTCTTCTCGTTCGTTTGCACTATCTTTGCACCATGCCAATGAATTATGACAACAAGAAAGCAACATTAGCCCTTGGCACGCAGCCCGTAGGCAAGCTGCTGGCGCAATATGCCATGCCCGCAATCATTGCGCAGGTAGCATCGTCGCTTTACAACATCATTGACCGCGCCTTCATCGGCCAAGTGGTGGGGCCGCTCGCAATATCGGGCCTTGCCATCACGTTCCCGTTCATGAACCTCTCGGGAGCGTTCGGCGCGGCGGTCGGCGTGGGTGCCTCCACCGCCATATCGGTGAAGCTCGGGCAGAAAGACTACAAGACCGCCGAGGAGTTGCTTGGCAATACCGTAACGCTCAACCTGCTCATAGGAGTGGCGTTTGCAGTGCTGTGCCTTGCTTTCCTCGACCCTATCCTCTACTTTTTTGGCGCGAGCAAGGAGACCATCCCCTACGCACGCGACTTCATGCAAGTAATCTTGATAGGCAATCCCATAACCCACATGTATTTCGGCATGAACGCCGTGCTGCGCGCCGCCAGCAAGCCACGCCAGGCAATGAACGCCACCATCTTCACTGTGGCGATGAACATCCTGCTCGATGTCGTCTTCATACTGTGGTGGGGATGGGGCATTCGTGGAGCGGCTCTCGCCACGGTGCTGTCTCAAAGCATGGCCCTCGTTTATCAAATTAAGCTCTTTATGAACAAGAACGAGCTGCTGCATCTGAAGAGTGGTATCTATAGGCTAAAGGCCGCTTTGGTGAAAAAAATTGTTGCCATCGGCATATCGCCTTTCTTGATGAACGTGTGCACGTGTATCATCGTCATATTCATGAACAACCAGTTCGTGCGCTACGGTGGCGACCTGTCGGTAGGTTCCTATGGCATTGCCTCGGCGATAGGCACAGTGTTCGCAATGTTCGTAATAGGCCTGAACCAAGGCATGCAGCCCATAGCGGGCTACAACTTCGGAGCACAGAAAATAGACCGGCTGTTGAAAGTACTCAACCTTGCCGTCATAACGGCAACCATAATCATGACTCTCGGCTGGGTCATAGCAATGGCTTTCCCCTACTACCTTGCACGCATTTTCACCACCGACACCACACTAATAGAGATGTCGATAAAAGCCATAAGGATAAACATGCTCATGTTCCCGATGATTGGCTTCCAAATGGTCGTAACAAACTTCTTCCAGTGCATAGGCAAGGTCAAAATAAGCATATTCTTGTCGCTGTCAAGGCAGTTGCTTTTCCTCTTGCCATTCCTGTATGTGTTGCCATTGTTTTTCGGAATAGACGGAGTGTGGTATTCTCTTCCGTCATCAGATTTTACGGCTTCCATAGTGACAGCAATAATTATGGTATCATATATGAGGAAATTCAGGAAACAGATTAAAGCCCAGAAAAATGGATAAGATAATAATAAACGTAGGCCGACAGATAGGCTCGGGAGGACGGGTCATCGCCAAGATGCTTGCCGACGAGTTCGGATGCAAGTTCTACGACAAGGAGTTGCTCAACCTTGCCGCCAAGGAAAGTGGTTTCAACGAAAAGTTTTTTGAGCAAAACGACGAGCAGAAAGGCTTCCTGAAATCCATGTTCCATGTGCGTGTGCCAATTATGGGCGAGCACAATTTCTATAAGAACAACTTCTCGCAAGACTCGCTCTACCAGTTTCAGTGCGATGCCATACGCAAGGCCGCCAATGAGGGCAGCTGCGTCTTCGTAGGGCGCACCGCCGACTACGTGCTGCGCGACTACAAAAACACCGTGAGCGTGTTCATAACCGCCAACCTCGACCACCGCATACAGCGCGTGTGCAAACGGCATGGCTTCGACCGGGCGACAGCGAGAAAATACATTCATTCGAAAGAAGACAACCGCGCATCATACTACAACTATTATACTGGCAAGAAGTGGGGACACTCCGAAAGCTACGACTTGTGCATAAACTCAAGCCTACTTGGCATAGAGGAGACTGAGAAATTCATTGCTGAATTCATAAGAAAACGCTTTAATATATGAAGACTTATCTCGTAACCGGAGCCGCCGGCTTCATTGGCTCCAATTATATCAAGTATCTACTACATAAGAAATATGTCAACGAAGACATCAAAGTCATAGTGCTCGACGCACTCACCTACGCCGGCAACCTCGGTACCATCAAGGAAGACATTGACAACGAGCGTTGCTTCTTCGTAAAGGGCGACATTCGCGACCGCAAACTCCTTGACAAGCTTTTCGCGGAGAACGAC
>CAZTUD010000131.1:0-8030 GCA_964616945.1 uncultured Prevotella sp.
CCGCCGTTCTTGCCGGCTGCCAAGTCTTCTTCTATGAATTGCTCGACGAAGCTCAAGCTCCGCTTTTCCTCCTTTGCGTTGTTTTCCTGTGTTTCCATGTCTGTTGTATGTATTATATTGCAAAGGTAGTCATTTTCCATTATATTAAGCTTGATGATGGCTTTTTTCTTTGAAAAAAATGCGTGATGGCTTGCGCATTTGTAAAAAAATAATTAACTTTGCGAGTGTTATCCTGAATACAATCTTTTTTTACCTTAATTAGGCTAATGCCTATTGAAAGGAGTGGCGTTTGCTGGGAAGCAAACGCCACTCCGTTGGTTTAATGGGTCATTGGCACTACACTCCACTTTGCCTCGTAGAGGCTATGACCTCTTGCCCCCCAAGAGGCTTTTGGTTCTGTCTTACTTTACGATCATCTTCTTTCCACGGACAATCACCACACCCTTGTAGTTCTTGTCCACGCGCTGACCAGCCATGTTGTAGCGCGGCGCGTCATCGTCGGCATCCATGCCGATGGCGTTGATGCCAGTGGCGGCTGCGGGGGAGAGCTTGAAGTAGCCGTAGAGCCACTTGTAGTAGCTGTCATTTTGCAGTTCGCCGAGGACGGTATAGTCGAAGCCTTCAGTGAAAGTAAGCTCGCAGGGGTTGTCAGCGGTGCCTACACCTCCAAACGCGTGTTGTGCGCTTGCCACAGAAGTGTTCTTGCTGAAATCGTTGCTGCCAACATTCAGTTTCTCGAGCTTGTTGCTGCTGACTGCAAAATAGGAGATGTCAGTGTCATCGTTGATGACGAAGTTGCTGATGTCGAGCGCCGTAAGTCCAGTCCTATAAAACATGGACCCCATGTTGGTGACATTACGCGTGTCGAAGCCGCTCACGTCGACACTCTCCAATGATGTGCAGCTACCGAACATATACGCCATTGTGGTAACTTCCGAGGTATTCAGGTTTGCGATGCCTTCGATGGTTGACACGCTGCTTGTTCCGCTTTCACATCCGAACCAGTAATAGGTGCTTGTCGGGCGTGCGCTGGCAAAGTCGTCGTTGAACACCACTTTGGAGACAGAGCTGTTGGCCGTCGTCCATCCCGGCGTTTCGTCCTCGTCGTTGAGCAGGTATGTGCCCAGTGCGCCGTCCTCTGCCGTGGCGGCAGACAGTTTGGCGTATGTGAAGGTCAGCGTATTGGTGCCGTCGCCGTTGTCGCTGAGTACAGCAACGGGCACCGTGGGCTCCTTATATACCGAGAAGTAGCCTTCGAGCCACTGGTAGTAGCCGCCGCTCTGCTCCTCGCCGAGCACTGTCTGGTCGAAACCGTCTTCGATGTTCAGCTGGCAGGGATTGCTCTCCGTGCCAACGCCGTTGAAGGCAGAGGTATTGTGGCTCACGCTGTTGATGATGCTGTTCGTGCCAACTGTAAGCTCCGTCAGGCCGGTGCAGCCATCGAGCAGATGGTTTATGTAATCTGCCCAGCCGAAGTTGAAGCCGCTCAGGTCGAGTCTCGTAAGCGACGAGCAGTTGTAGAACATGTAATTCATATTCCTGACTTCCGATGTGTTGAAGCTCGACAAATTAATGTCCTGCAATGCGGAGCAACCATAGAACATATAACTCATGTTGGTTACCGCCGAGGTGTTGAAGCCGCTCACGTCGATGTATGTCAGGTTGGAGCAGTTACGGAACATTGCGCCCATATTAGTGACGTTCGACGTATTCAGCTTGTCGAGGTTCTCTATGGTTTTCAGCTTGGTCAAGCCGTTAAACCATCCTTGTGTAACGGTGCCGGCCCAGTTGTCGGTGAATTCCTTGGTAAACACAGCCCTGGTGACATTGGGAATCAAAGTTTTACTGTTGTCGGTGTCGTACCATCCCGGATAATAGTTTCGCGACTTTGAGCCACCCATGCTGTACTGTCCCTCGCCCTCGTTCTTGGCGGTGGTGTAATAGCTGCCACCCGGGCATATATATGTGAAATTCATGGTGAGGTCGTCGCCATCTTTTAGCACCTTCACGCCCGTCACGAGGGCCATATAGAAGTAGCCGTCGTTCCACTGGAAAACCGTTGAGCCGTTGCCTATCTTGCTTACGTCGTCGCCGAGCACCGACGTATCGAAGTAGTAGTCGTAATAGAGCCGGCAGCCGCTGTTTGCCGTGCCTACGCCTGAGAACATCTCCGTCTTGCTGTCATCGGAGAGGTTTTTGAAGTCGTTGCCGCCGACATAGAGGCTGGTCAGGCCGCTACAGCCTTTCAGCATACTCTTGGCCGAGGCAACATTGTCGGTATTGAGGCTGGCAAGGTTGAGCGTCGTAAGACTGCTGCATCCATAGAACATGGAGTACATATTTGTTACATTCTCCGTGTTGAAGTTGCTCAGGTCCACCTCTGTCAGCGCACTACAATCACTGAACATTGTAGCCATGCTTTGTACATTTTCCGTGTCGAAGCTGCTCAAATTGACGCTTTCCAACCTAGAACACAAGCTGAACATACCTTCCATGCGTTTTACATTGGCAGTGTTGAAGCTTGACAGGTCAAGGCTTGTCAGGTATGTGCAAGTAGAGAACATACGACTCATGCCGGTTACCTTCTCTGTATTGAAGTTGCTCAAGTCCAAGCTTTTCAGGAGCCAGCAGTTGCTGAAGGTGTAGTTCATCTTTGTCACCTCAGAGGTGTTCAGATAGCTCATGCCCTCGAAGGTGGTCAGCTGCCGCATGTTGGCGAACCAGTAGGCCATGCTGGTGGGCCGCACGTCGGCGAAGTCGGACTTGAACACCACCGTGGTTACCTTTGTCACCGGCTCGTCTTGGGCGAACGACGTAAACCATCCCGGACGGTCAGTGCCCGTGTTGAGCTGGTAGGTGCCGTCGGCGCCGCCAGTCGCCGTGGCATCGTCGATGGTGCCCATGGTGAAGGTCAGGGTCTTGGTGGTGCCGTCGCTGTTGGTGGAGAGAATGGCGACGGGGATTTCGCTCGCAAGGGTGAAATAGCCATTATACCATTTATAATATCCGCCCGACTGTTTCTCACCGAGCACAGACTTGTCAAAGCCTTTGGAATAGTAGAGGGTACAAGGGGCAGATGAGGTGCCAACATTTTGGAACGTTGTATAGTTACCTTTGCTGAAAACGTTGGTTCCCACGTTCAGCGATTTTAATGAGGTATCGCCGATGAACATGAATGTCACCTCCGTGCCGGAGCCGATGGTGAAGTTGCTTATGTCGAGGCTTGCAAGGCTGCTGCAGTACTCGAACATGGCGTTCATATTTGTTACATTCTGCGTGTCAAAGCCGCCCACGTCGAGGCTTGTAAGGCTGCTGCATTGCATAAACATTGCATCCATCGTAGTGACGTTCTGCGTGTCGAAGCTGCTCACGTCAACGCTTGTAAGGCTGCTGCAGTACCTAAACATTTTTGCCATCGTAGTGACGTTCTTCGTGTCGAAGCCGCTCAAGTCAAGGCCTTTAAAGCTTGTGCAATTGTCGAACATACCTTCCATCGTCGTAACATTCGATGTATTCAGTCCGTTTAAGTAAACGAACTCGAGGCTGCTACAGTTCATAAACATATAGCTCATGTCGGTCTCACTGGAAGTGTTAAGATACTGCAGACCTTCGATGGTTTTGAGACTGCCAAGGCCACTGAATACATTTTTTATGTATGACGTAGCCTCACCATTGAGGCTATTGTCGATGGCGATACCGGTGCAAGACGACTGAACATCGGCAGTATGCCATGTTGGTTTTGTATAGGATGTTTCCGGCCATGGATAAAAGACTGTTTCGTTGTCAATGAGCGCACCCTCTACTTTCTTTATGCTTACTACTTTATTGTCATCGCTGACCACTGCGGCAGCCTTTGCACCTTCGCAACTGGATGTTGATGAACCGTAGAGCCTCGGCAGCCATCCTTTGGCCTTGCAGGCGTTCACCTGGCTTTCCGTAAGCATGTTTTTCTCGGTCAACGTGCCGTTATGGAAGTATAGGGGTTTGTATTGACTTACCGTTGGCAGATTGGTGATGAAGTTGTCGGCGTTGGTGCCGTTGATGTTGTTGTTATAAATGGATATACTTCCCAGCTTGGTGTTGGCGGAGAGGTCGATGGTGGTGAAGTTGTTGTTGTTGATGGATATACTTTCCAGCTTGGTGTTGGCGGAGAGGTCGATGGTGGTGAGGTCGTTGCCGCTCCAGGAGAGTGTCTTCAGGTTGGGCATCGCCTTGAGCCAGCCCAGCATGTAGTCAATGTAATATTTGTGTTTGTTGCCGATGTTGCTAAGGCTGACATTGGTGAAGTCTGCCGTGAGTGCGAAATGCATACCGTTTGCCGCAAGAGTAGAGTTGTCCATTTCAAGCGTGGCGATGTTCTTTATGCTCTTGCCTGTAGAATAGGCCATAATACTTAACACCGTCCCGTTTTTTAAAACCAGGCTTTCCGTTCCCTTGATACCGTTCATGGGATTGTCGTTGTCTGACATGACATTCATGTATACGTTGTCTAATGTCAGTGTCGCGCCATTGCTGATGCTGATGCCTTCCTGGTTCGTACACTTGAAGCTTACTTCGTAATCAACCGCGTCAGAACTGATGGTGGTATTGGCGTCGAAGCGTCCGCACGCCCTTTTCTGGCATAAGAAATCCACATTCTGTGCCTTGATGGTCAGTCCGTCGCAGCTTTCGTTCTGTATGGCATAGCAGTCCTTGCTGCCTACGTCAATGGTCACGTCGCTTAGGAATAGCGTTTTGGTCTCAGGGTCGTAAGTGGCTACCCCGCCGTACTTCCTGGTGATGTAGGTGCCGGTGATGAGGTTGTAGTTGTCTGACGTCACCTTCACGTTGCCCAGCTTGAAGCCATAGTAGGTGGCGGCTGAAGCCGTAGAGGGTAGCAGCAGGCCCGCGAAGAGGGCGAGCAGCAGGGTCAGCAGCGCGCGGTGGTGTCTTTCGCGCGTCGCGCACAGGGAGTGTTGCTTTACACTCGTGCCACAAGGTGATTGTGGCAGCTTGGGAGTAGAGTTGGCTCTCATGGTAATTAACAATTAAAAATTAAACATTAAACATTAAATATTAGATTATGTTGATATGCTGATTTGTTGATTTGTCGTTTCAGTCATTGTTGTCTGTCGCTTAAATCATTGTTGTCTGTCGCTTCCGTCATTGTTGTCTGTCGCTTCCGTCATGTTGTTTGTGCTGCAAAATTAAGAAGATATTCGCAAAGTGGCCTTGCAAAATTTTACAAAGTTCTTGCAGATTTTTACATTTTTCATTTCCGCTTCATCCCCACCCTCGATGAAATGGGCAAAAATTGATTTTTGCCCATAAACGCCGTCGAAAAATTTTCGGCTCACCGTTTGGCAGCAAAGGATAAAAAGAGGCTGGAGCCGCGCGGCAGTAAAGAGCATCAAAAGTGAGGCTGGAAGCTGGAAAAAGATGAAGCGACACAAGTGACGACCCCGTCAGGGTCGCTGACACCACCACACAGTAAACCCCGCCTCACCTGCCTTTCGGCAGGATGAAGCGGGGTTATTAGTGCGGTGAGCCTTTCAGGCTCATGTATTACCTTTGTGAGTCACTTAGGCTCACGTGCTCAATCAAATCTTACTTGCCTTTCTCCATGTCGGCCTTGAGCTTCGCGAGCACGTCGAGGTCGCCGAGAGATGTGCCAGCCTGAACATTGTTGATGACTGGTGCCTCGCTCTGGCGGCGGTTGGCACTATTGCTGTGGCGGCGCTGGCGCGGCTCGTCCTTGCCCTCCTCGAAGGTGCGGCTGTGGGAGAGGATGATGCGGTGGGAGTCCTTGTTGAACTCAATCACCTTGAACGGCAGCTCCTCGCCAAGCTTGGCCTGTGAGCCATCCTGCTTGGTCAGGTGCTTGGGCGTTGCGAAGCCCTCGCCGCCCTCGTCGAGCGTAATGACCGCGCCCTTGTCCATCATCTCGGTAATCTTGCCGTTGTGGATGGTACCAGGTTCGTAGATGCCAGCGTACTTGTCCCAAGGATTCTGCTCGAGCTGCTTGTGGCCAAGGCTCAGGCGGCGGTTCTCCTTGTCAATCTCAAGCACTATGACATCGATGTCGGCACCTACAGTTGTAAACTCTGAAGGATGCTTCACCTTCTTAGTCCAGCTGAGGTCGGAGATGTGGATGAGGCCGTCAACACCTTCCTCAAGCTCAACGAAGATGCCGAAGTTGGTGAAATTGCGCACCTTTGCGGTATGCACGGAGCCGACAGGATATTTCTTCTCGATGTTCTCCCACGGGTCTTCCTTGAGCTGCTTGATGCCAAGCGACATCTTGCGCTCTTGGCGGTCGAGCGACAGGATGACTGCCTCCACCTCGTCGCCGACGTGCAGGAACTCCTGAGCCGAACGCAAGTGCTGGCTCCACGACATCTCGCTGACGTGGATAAGGCCCTCCACGCCTGGCTGTATCTCCACGAATGCACCATAGTCGGCAATGACGACGACCTTGCCCTTCACGTGGTCGCCCACCTTGAGGTTCGGGTCGAGGCTGTCCCACGGATGCGGGGTTAGCTGCTTCACGCCGAGGGCTATGCGCTTCTTCTCCTCGTCGAAGTCGAGGATGACGACCTTAATCTTCTGGTCAAGCTGCACAACCTCGTGCGGGTCGCTGACACGACCCCAGGAAAGGTCGGTGATGTGGACAAGTCCGTCCACGCCGCCCAAATCCACGAACACGCCGTAGGAGGTGATGTTCTTGACAGTGCCCTCGAGCACCTGTCCTTTTTCGAGATGCGATATGATTTCTCTCTTCTGCGCCTCCAACTCTGCCTCGATGAGGGCCTTGTGGGAGACGACGACGTTGCGGAACTCCTGATTGATCTTGACAACCTTGAACTCCATTGTCTTGCCTACGAACACGTCGTAGTCGCGTATTGGATGGACATCAATCTGTGAGCCTGGCAGGAACGCCTCGATGCCGAAGATGTCAACAATCATGCCACCCTTAGTGCGGCACTTGATGTAGCCCTGGATGACCTCGTCGTTCTCCATAGCTTGGTTGATTTTCTCCCAGCTCTTAGCCAAGCGAGCCTTCTTGTGCGACAGCACGAGCTGCCCTTTCTTGTCTTCCTGGTCCTCGACATAGACATCCACCTTATCGCCAACCTTCAGGTCGGGATTGTAGCGGAACTCAGATGATGGGATGATGCCGTCGCTCTTGTAGCCGATGTTCACCACCACCTCTTTCTTGTCGATGGAGATTACGGTTCCCTCGACCACCTCGTGGTCCTGGATTTTGCTCAGCGTGGTGTCATAGGCTTTCTCCTGGTCGGCCTTGCTAACGCCGGATGTAGTGCCATTCTCAAACTCGTCCCAGTCGAAGTTGTCCAATGGCTTCACGTTCTTGATGTCGTCGTAATTTGACATAATAAATTAATAAGTTGTTAAATAATTAATAAAGTTAGACTTTATGTTGATTTTCTCGGGCACAGTTAGCCCATGCCTTAAAGTCGTGTGCAAAGGTACTGCTTTAACTGTGCGCTTGTTCCAAGCCCCATTGTTTTTTACGAATTATTAACATGACAGTAGCTTGGGCATAGCTTGGTCACATTTTGGTTTTTGGCAACAAGAACAAGTGCCGATAGTCAGAACAGATGATGATAAAGCTTGTAAATGTAAACCGCGCAAGCCTGCACGAGCTGCTCCTCGACTATGAGGACTATCTGCGCATGCGCAATCTCCAACAATGGCCGTATGATGACCCTCGCTGCCGACAGACTCGCGCATTGTACAGGGGATTTGGGAAAAATGGGAAGTGATGGGGGATGATGAACCCCATTCACCCCGTCAAAAAAAGGGGAGCCAAATGGCTCCCCCTTGTTTATCAGTCTCAAAATCTTTCGATTAGATGATTTCGCTCCAGTCTTCCTGACTCTTGCGCACGTATGACTGGTAACGGCGCTTCGCGCTCTTCTCAGTCTCTGCGTACAGCGACTCAGCCTCCTCCGGGTCGGCCTTCTTCAACGACGAGAAGCGAACCTCACCGAGCAGATACTCGCGGAACTTGTCCCACTGCGGAGCCT
>CAZTUD010000132.1:0-8020 GCA_964616945.1 uncultured Prevotella sp.
GACATACTCACCCACTGGCTGAAACGCACCACCCACACCAACGACCTCACGGCGTGGCTGTCCGACCGCATAATGGAGAACCAGGAGACGATACAGGGCTTCCTGAAGAGCCGCGACTTCACCGACGCGCTGAAGACCGCCGCCCCCAAGGTGTTCAACGTGCTGGGGCAGACGGCCAACGTGGTGATAAGCATCATAGCCTCGCTCATCACGCTGCTCTACACGTTCTTCATACTGCTCGACTACGAGTTCCTCACCAACAATTGGATAAGGATTTTCCCGAAGAAGAACCGCCCCTTCTGGCACGAGCTGGCGCAAGATGTGGAGCGCGAGCTTAACAATTACATCCGTGGGCAAGGGTCGGTGGCGTTCTGCATGGCGGTGATGTTCTGCATAGGCTTCACCATCATGGACTTCCCGATGGCGATAAGCCTTGGCATACTGATAGGCATTCTCGACCTCGTGCCCTACCTCCACACCTTCGCCCTCATCCCCACGGCGTTCCTCGCCATGCTCAAGGCCGCCGACACGGGGCAGAACTTCTGGGTGATATTCGGCATGGCGGTGGGGCTGTTCATAGTGGGGCAAATCATAACCGACATGATAGTGACACCCAAAATCATGGGCAAGGCAATGGGCCTCAACCCCGCCATCCTGCTCCTCTCGCTCTCGGTGTGGGGAGCGGTGCTCGGCTTCATAGGCCTCATCATAGCCCTGCCGCTGACGACACTCATCATAGCCTACTGGAAACGCTACGTCACCAAGGAGGAACAGCCACAAATGGCGCAACAAAAGGATGGTTAAGCTCATTGTGAACTCCGACTTCACCGAGAACTACGCCACCAACCTCACCAAGGGCATCCTTGCCTACTCACACAAGACGGGGCAGCCGTGGGCGTTGTGCCGAATGCCCATATCTTTCAAGAAGGAGCAAGGGCTGGACGGCATGGTGAAGTGGGCGAAAGAATGGAACGCCGACGCCGTGATAGGGCAGTTCAACCCAGAGGACGACGTGGAGATTTTCAAGAGAAACGGCATCATCGCCATAGCGCAAGACTACAAGCAACGATTCACCACCATCCCCAATATCACCAGCGACTATTACTACCAAGGGCGGCAGGCCGCCGACTTCTTCCTCGGCAGGGGTTTCCACCACTTCGCCTTCTATGGATATGGCGACGCCGTGTGGTCGGATGAACGATGCCAAGGCTTCAAGGACACGCTCGCCGCATTGGGCGCTGACGACGTAAGCGTCTTCAACAAGGAGTCGATAGACACTCCGTGGCACTACGACATGCACTCGCTCGTAGGCTGGCTCAGGCAACTACCCCCCAAAACGGCATTGATGGCGTGCGACGACACGCGAGCGAACAAGATAATAGAAGCCTGCCAAATCGCCGGGCTACGCGTGCCGAAAGACATCGCCGTCCTCGGCGTTGACAACGACGAAGTAATCTGCCACCTCTCCTACCCCGAACTGTCAAGCATCAGCACCGACGTGTTTCATGCGGGCTATGACGCGGCTGAATACATCGACAGCACCCTGAAAGGAGAGGAGACGGGCACAAGGGACATCAACGTGCCTTTCCTCGCCATAGAGGAGCGCATGTCCACGGAGATGTTCGCCACCGACGACCCCTATATGCTCCAAGTGCTGGAATACATACACAGCCACCTCGCAGCACCCTTGGACACGCCGTCGCTCATCCGCCTCGTGCCACTCTCGCGCCGTCTGCTCGAGATGCGATTCAAGAACGCCACGGGGCTGTCAATCCACAAATACGTCACCACCTTGCGCATACAGCGTTTCGTGCGGCTGCTCATCTCGTCGGACGAGCCTATGGACGAGCTTGCCGCGCAGGTGGGGTTGTACGACCCCAAGAACCTCGCCCGCCAATTCCGCGCATACATGGGCATGACACCATTGGAATACAAGAAAAGGGGACGGCACAAATGACGCCGCACCCTTTTCTTGTATTCCAGTAGGTCTCAGCGTTTGCTCCTCACCAATTGGTCTGCTTGTCAAGCCATGCCTTGAACGTCGTCCAGTTGTGCGTTCCCGCCCACGCCCTCTCGCCGAACACCAGTATCGACGGGAAGAAATGGCGGTAGAGGATGGTGGCGTTGGGAATGGTCTCGGTGAACGTGCTCGCCTGGTAGCCGATGAGCTGCGACGAGATGATGCCCTGGTAGCGGCTCGCCATGCTGTAGTTGTATAGCTGCTCGCGACTCTGGTCGCTCTGCGACGCGCTCAGGTAGAACGTGCTCCAGTCGCCGCACACCATCTTGTGCCCTGTCTGCGTAATGGAGCCTGGCTGCGTGTTCTTCCAGTCGCGCCAGAAAGTATACACCACGTCGTCGTGGTTGGCGCTGTCGAAAGCGTCGTCCCATGCCACGACCTTCCTGCCGTTCTGGGCGAGATATTGCGTCACCCTCTGCATGAACCACGTCTGCAGCTTGCGGTCGGACGTATAGCCCAGCTCGTTCTTGAGCCGCTGGCACGACGGGCAGTCGTGCCAGCCGTTCACCGCCGACGAGCCGTTGTCTGACGTGAACTCGTCGCCGCCGACGTGTATGTATTCAGACGAGAACACCCCCATCAGCTCGTCGAGCACATCCTTTATGAACGTCCATGTCGAGTCCTTGCTCACGCAGATGGGATAGGTGAAATGGTCGTTGTCGTTGGAAGTCTCAAGCTTGCCTCCGCACGCGAGCCAAGGACAGGTGCGTATGCCCGCGCCGAAATGCCCCGGCATGTCAATCTCCGGCACGATGTCCACACCCCTCAGCGCGGCGTAGCTGACGAGCTGCGAAAGCTGCGCCTTGGTGTAGTAGCCGCCGTAGATGCCGCTGCGCATATAGGTGGGGTCGATGGTGTAGGCCGCGTCGCTCTCCGCCATCTCCATGCACTGGCGGTCGTACTGGTCGGGCTCGCGGTAGGCTCCGACGGTGGTCAGCTCCGGGTGGCGGCTCATCTCCATGCGCCAGCCCTGGTCGTCACTCAGCTGGAGCACGAACCTCGAAATCTTGCATGCCGACAGTTCGTCGACTATCTTCTGCAGCGTGGCAATGCCGAACATGTGTCGCGCCACGTCGAGGTGGTAGGTGCGCCATGCCGCCTTCGGGCTGTCGTTTATCGTGCCCTTGGGCAGCGACGACAGCTTGAGCAACTGCGCGAGCGACTGCACCGCCCACACCGTGCCACGATCGGACGACGACGCTATCTCCACGCCGTCGACACCAATGGTGAGGCGGTAGGCCTCGTCGGCGAGCGACGCGTCGCTGCTGTATCTCACGAAAGCCCCGCTGCCCGCCTCCTCATAGCCGATGCCTGCCGACGACGCAGCCGCCTGGAGAACGACCCTGCCGCCCTCGCACAACTGCGACGACACCGTGAGCGACTGTGGACGCTGCACGAAGCCGTCGCCAGCCTCCGTGGCGGCGGGTGTGGGCACTATACCCGCCAACGCCGCCTCCACCTGCGCCTTGTTGTTTTCTGTTGGTTGTTCGCCCGGGCTGTCGTTGTTGCCGCCGCAGGTGGTGAGGCAAATGCCCATGCCGCACAAAAGCAGCAACGGGCCTTTGCTCCTCTTCCTTATAATGTTCATCAAGCCTTTCATCAGTCTCCTATGCGTTCAATGGAAAGCTTCTCGTTGCCAACACCGCCCGACGTGTCGAACGTGAGGCGGTAGTAGCCCGGCACGAAGCCGTCGCCTGACGTGATGCCATTTGAGCTTGACTCCACGATGCCAGTGGCGTCGCCTGAAATGTTCTCCTGGTGGATGAGCATGCCATTGTCTTTGCCCCACTCACGGTCGGAATAGAACTCAGCCTCAAACGAGTCCCAAATGTGGTGGTTGTTTAGATAGACGGTGCACTGGTACTGGTTGTCACCCGTCTTCACAATGTACGCCTCCTGCGTGATGTCCTCCATGTCCCAGCCGCCAGAGTTGGTGTAGAAGTCGTTCCACACCGGCGCGCACGTGAAGCCGTGGCCCACCATCCAGAAGCAGTCGGGCGCTGTGTCGTCATCGCGGCAAATCCAGATGTAGTTGAACGTCTTCGAGTAATACACGTTCCACGTGCCTGTGGCGCGGAGGAAGGTGAACGTACCGTTGTCGGCATCGTAGTCGAAGAAGTCGCGGTTCCATGCGTGTTCCACGTCGCTGAAGCCCGCCAGCGTAACTTCATCGCCCTCGGTGAAGCTCACCTCGGCTGCGTAAAGCTCGCCCTGTGGCTTGAGTTGCACGCCGTTCACGAGGTAGGAGTCGCTCAGGCCCTCGGCGTCGAGGAGAAACGTCAGCACGTTGAACTTTATCTTTGTCACCAAGAGCACCGGGAAGCTAAACGTCAGGTTGGGCGCGTCGGCGCTTGCCACTGGCACAGCCGTGTTGGCTTCGCCGTCCTCGCTGCCGCCGAAGATGACCGTCGAGCCGTCAATGGCGGGCGTGGTGGCAATCTTGCCCGAATAGCGGTTGTCGTAGATGCCATCCTCCGACTCATACTCAAAGGGGTTGTCAGCCGACTGGTGCAGCTCTATGGCCTGCAAGCCAGCCACGAAGTATAAGGTTGAGGGTATTGTCGGGCGGTTGACGGCGATGTCGGTGGAGGCATCGGCAGTGCCGCCCTCCACATTGGTAACTGTGATGCTTACCATGGCCCTCTCGCCAGGCTGCATGTTCACGACAAACGGTATATAGACGCCGTGTCTGCCGAGGGTGAAGTCGTTGCCCTTGGTGCGTATCGTTTCCACGATGGTATCCGACGGCGACGCCACCTGCAACCTCATGGTGGAAAGGGGCGTGGCCTCGTCTTTCAGTTGCACGCTCACATAGAGCGAGTCGCCCGCCGTAACGCCCTGCGAGGGCTGCACGCTAAACGAGCTTATCTCGGGTGTAGAGTCGGGATAGTGAACCCTTCCCAGCTCGTCCTCGCACGATGAGAAAAAGGCACATGTCGCCAGCAGGGCTGACGCTATCGCCATGGCCGGGCGTTTGTTTATAATCGTCTTCATAATCAATATCCTTCGTTTTGGGTCATGTTGGTGTTCATGTCGCATTCCGACTGCGGTATCGGCCACAGCTGCCGGTAGTCCTGCAGGTTGGGGAACATGATGTTGCCGTTTTCGTCGTGGGTCGAGGACATCACCTGCCGCCACTCGTCCGTGCGTATGAGGTCGAACCACCGCTGCCCTTCCATGAACAGCTCAAGCTGCCGCTCGTCCTCCACGGCCCTCAACGCCTGTTCGGCGGTTATGCCAGTCGCAAGAGCCGCCACGCCGGCGCGCTGGCGTATTCTGTTCACTATGCCCATCGCCTCAGCCACGTTGCCCTTCTCAGCCTCAGCCTCAGCCTTGATGAGCAGGATGTCGGCGTAGCGCATCAGTATGATGTCGGAGTTCTTCTCTCGTATCTTGTAGGCGAACGGGTAGTTGGTTGCGGGCCAATAGACGCTGTAGGGGGCTTCCTTCCAGATGATGCTCGCGGGATAACGCTTGTCATTCTGCTTGTCGAACTTCGCCACGAGATCCTGCGTAGGCGTACAGTAGCGCCGCCACGTAACGGTGCCGTCGCCCTCTTTCAGCAGCACCCAGTAGGCCCAATTGCTGCCCGTCTCGGTATATTCCACCTCGAAAATGCTCTCCGAGGTGAATTTGTTGTCGGGTTGCCACAGCGCGTCGAAGTCGTCGACGAGCTGGTAACCCTCCGCCGTAACCTTGTCGCAATAGCTTATCACCTTGTCGTAGTCCCTGTCCTCGGGCTTACTCATCGTCGCCCATACCTTTGCCAGCAGTCCGTAGGCCGCGCCCTTGGTGGCCTGAAAAGCCCCGTGGTTTTTCGACGGCAGCAAGGCTATGGTGTTGTTCTCGTCGAGGTCGCTGATTATCTGCCGGTAGATGTCGGCCGCAGGCGTGCGCGACGGGTACATGACAGGGTAATACTCGTCGACATTGTCCGACGTGATGCTTGGTATGAGCTGCAACACCATCGGCGCGTCGCCCCACAAACGCACGATGTCGAAATAGGCCCAGGCGCGCATGAACTTCGCCTCGGCAATCATCTCGTTGCGCCGTTCGTTGTCGATGTTGCTCCCGCTCATGAGCTTGAGGTTCTCTATGACGTTGGTCGCGCTGCCCGCCAAGGCGTAGAGGTTGCTCCACACGAGGGAGACACACGAGTTGGTGGATGTCATGGCCAGCAGGTCGTACTGGCTGTCGGGCACGCCGTCGCCGCCGATGAAGCAATTGTCCGACTGCACGTCGCCGATGCGG
Organism: uncultured Prevotella sp.; assembly: GCA_964616945.1. Classification (GTDB taxonomy): domain Bacteria; phylum Bacteroidota; class Bacteroidia; order Bacteroidales; family Bacteroidaceae; genus Prevotella. Next base: position 6,272 of record CAZTUD010000132.1, read on the forward strand.
AATATCTCAAACTGGTAGGTGTCGGTCTTGTAGTCCTCGTAGGCACCCTGCAGCTCCGCGCTGGCGTCGTCGAGCGTCTTGTACTTCGACACGAGGCTGTCGGTGGCCGTCGCCTCGTTGGTGAAGTCAGACTTCGGCTGCTCGTCGAGGAAGTCGCCGCAGCCTGTGAAAAGCAATAAGGCAATAAGGCAAGAAGGCAAGGAGGCGCGTGCGCCAAGCCTTTTTCCTCTTTGGTTGTTATGGATTGTCATAATCTGGAATGTTGGATTTTGAATTGGTTAGAAGTTCACGTTCAGCCCGAATATCCAGGCTTTCGACTGCGGGTAGGTGCCGTAGTCCACGCCCAGCTCCACCGAGCTTGAGCCGAAGGCGTTCACCTCTGGGTCGAAGCCCTTGTACTTGGTCAGCGTGAGGAGGTTCTGGGCGGTGGCATAGAGCTGTAGGCGGCTCAGCGAGAGTTTCTTCATCCATTTGCCGCTGAAGTCGTAGCTCAGCGTGAGGCTCTTCAGACGGAGATATGAGCCATCTTCGACAAAGCGCGACGAGTTGTGGTTGTTCTCGGTGTTGCCCGCCCTTGGGATGTCGGTTATCATGCCCGGCCTGCGCCAGCGATCCACCACCACGTGCGACTGGTTGCGGAAGTCGGTCATGCCTTCCATGTCTATGCGACTCTCGTTGAAAATCTTGTTGCCCTGGCTGCCTTGCAGGAAGACGCTCAGCCCCCATCCGCGCCACGACAGCGTGTTGGTCATGCCGTATATGAAGTCGGGCTGCGCGTTGCCAAGCGTGGTACGGTCGCCCGGATCAAGGCTGCCATTGTTGTTGAGGTCCTTGTAGATGATGTTGCCAGTCTCCGGGTCCACACCCTCCGAGATGTAGCCGAAGAACGTGCCGAGCGACAAGCCCTCCTTGAGGATGATGGCCGGCTCGTGCATCTCGTAGGTGTCGGCGTAATAATACACCTTGTTCAGGCCGAGCTTGGTGAGCTCGTTGTGGTTGAACGAGATGTTGAACTCGGTGTCCCACTTGAACGCCCCGGTGAAGTTGTGGCTTGTAACCTCAAACTCAAAGCCCTTGTTCACCATCTCGCCGTCGTTGCGCGTTATGCCGCCTGGCAGGTTCACGTAGTCGGGCAGGCTGACGGTGAGCAACAAGTCGCGTGTCTTCTTGTAGTAGGCGTCGGCGGAGAATATGAGGCGGAAGTTGAGCAACGCCAGGTCGAGACCCACATTCATCTGCGTGGTCTTCTCCCACGTAAGCTCACTGTTGGCAGCCGAGTTGGGGCGTATCGACATGCCGGGATAGAGGTTGTCGGTGGTCGGGTTGACGCGGCTCACCATCATGCTGGCAAGGTAGGAATAGTTGCCTATGCCGCCCTGGTTGCCGTTCATGCCCCATCCCACGCGCAGCTTCAGGTCGTCGACCACCTTTTTGGCGGACTTGAAGAACGGCTCCTCAGAGATGCGCCATCCTGCCGACACCGACGGGAAGTAGCCCCAGCGGTGTCCAGGCGCGAAGCGTGAGCTGCCGTCGGCGCGGAAGTTCACGGTGAGCAGGTAGCGGTCGTGGAAGTTGTAGGCGGCGCGCCCGAGCCACGACATGAGGCTCCATGCCGACGCGGGTCCCCACACGCCGTCGCGGTTTATCTGGTTGGCGGCGCTCACGGTGTGCAGCCACGGGTATGCCAACGCCATGTCGTATGCCTCCACCGACAGCCCATCATAGGTGGCGTGCTGCAGGCTGAAGCCT
>CAZTUD010000133.1:0-7903 GCA_964616945.1 uncultured Prevotella sp.
GAGATCCATGCGTGCCACGCGCGCGTCGGGGAAAGTGGCCCTCACCAAGTCCTCTATCTTCTCCGTGCCGTAGCCACGGTCGGAGAGGTGGGTGTTGCCGCAGTTGGGGCACGCGTCAGGCACCTTTTCGGCATGTCCGCAATAGTGGCACACAAGCATGTTGAGCCGCTTGTGGTAGGTGAGGGCGACATCGCAGTTGGGGCATTTCGGTGTCCACCCGCAGACATTGCACGACACCACCGGCGCGAAGCCGCGGCGGTTCTGGAAGAGTATCACCTGCTTGCCGTCGGCAAGGGCATCGCGCATGGCTGACAACAGGCGCGGCGAGAACGGGCCGCTCATCATCTTGCGGCGGCGCAGGTCCTTTATGTCAACCACCTCTATGTCTGGCAGCTGCATGTCCTGATACCGGCGGTTGAGTGTCGTCATGCCGTATTTGCCCGTTGACCCGTTATGCCAGCTCTCTGCCGACGGCGTTGCCGTGCCGAGAAGCGTCTTCGCCCCATACATCTGCGCCAGCACTATCGCCACCGAGCGGGCATGGTAGCGCGGGGCGGGGTCCTGCTGCTTGAAGCTCTGCACGTGCTCCTCGTCCACTATCACCAGCCCGAGCCGCTGGAAAGGCAGGAACACCGCAGAGCGCGCGCCAAGTATCACGTCGTAGGGCGTGTCGGACAGCTGCCTGCGCCAGATGGCGACACGCTCCGCGTCGCTGTACTTGGAGTGGTATATGCCAAGCCGCTCACCGAACACCCTTTGCAGCCGCTGCGTCATCTGCACGGTGAGGGCTATCTCCGGCAAGAGGTAAAGCACCTGCTGCCCCCTCTCTATGGCTTCCTTGATAAGATGGATATAGATTTCCGTCTTTCCGCTCGACGTTACGCCATGCAGCAGCACAACGTTCTTCTGCCCCCATTGCTCCTCAATCCGTCTTTTGGCTTCAGCCTGTGCATCCGTCAAATTTTGGAGCGGGAGGGAAAGAAATTTTGAATTTTGAATTTTGAATTTTGAATTATACGTTGCCTCCTCCTGCTCATATGTTTGCAAAATCCCCTTGCTGACAAGGCTTTTCAAAACAGCCATCGTGCCGTGAGCCTCGTTGAGAAGTTCCTCACGGGTCATTGGATTGCTCTTTACGTAATCCACACCCCCCCCCTTGGGGGGGGCTATCACCACCCTCAGCATCTCCCACTGCTTGGGGCTTCGCCTGAGCATCTCCTGCGCAATGGCAACGCCCTGCGCCGTGGCGAACCTTTCCCCAAGCCTCACCATCATTACCGTCTTGGGGCGGTATGCGGTGTCCGCCTTCAGCCCGGCGGGCAGGGCGGCGGTCATCACGTCGCCGAGAGGACACATATAGTAAGACGCTATCCACCGCCAAAGCCTCAGCTGACGGGGCAGCAACACAGGCGACGGGTCGAGCACGGCAAGCACTGGCTTTATCTTGTCATCCGCCAACGCCGGCTTGTCGCCGTGCAGGCGCACCACGATGCCCGCGTATGTCTTGCTCTTGCCGAAAGGCACGAGCACCCTCATGCCAAATCCCGCCACCGTCTCACCCGCCACATGCGGAAAAAGCGCGGCTAAGCTGTCGTCGAGGCTGTAGGTGAACGTGCCGTCGAGGGGCACTGGCAATATCACGTCAACATATCTCATACCGATTGCAAAGATAATGCTTTTTGTGGTTTCCCGTAATAAAAACATGAAATAAATTCACAAAAAGTAAAAAGTTAGGACAACGGGGACTTGGCATTCTACAAGCGAAAAACGCCTCTTGCGGCACCTCCGCAGACCTCATGCGGCGCACGAGCCTGTGCCTTACGGCGTAAGGTCTCCTGCTTTACGCCGCCAAGGAGCCTTCTTCGCGGCGCAGGGAAGGCTTCTTGGCGGCGCGAAGAAGGCTCCTTGCCGCCGCGAAGAAGGGCTGTTAGCGGCAGACGGGAAACTTAAAAATTGTTACATCGTTGATTTACAACGACTTGACAACTTCGCCCGCCATTGCGCTGTACGAAAATATTCTTTGGTTGGCTGAAAATAACGCGCTCACAGAGAGGGTTGCACGGAAAAGAATTTTACAAAAGCACATTGCGATTCACTCGAAACAATGATTATTTTCTCACACGGATATTAAAGATTCCAAGGATTTTCGGTTTCGCCGTTTATACACCGACTATCAGCACGCAGTGAAACGACCCAGAAAAACGCACTTGACCACGGAGGATATGGAGGGTGCGGACGTGAGCCTCCAGGCTCGCCCACAGGTTTAGTATCTCACCGCTATGTAGGGGCATACCCCCGTGTATGCCCTAATCTGCAGAACCTTTTGACACTCCCCCCTGTGGGGGAGGCTTCCCCCTGCCCTGACGGTATGGAGCCGGGGGTGGGGTCAGCATAAGGCTTTTCTTAACCTTTTTTATCCCAATTTCCGTAAGGTATTTTTACTTTAATATAAACTTTGTTAAAAACGGGGGGGGTAAATCGATATTTTAAGATTTATTCATTGTCGGTCTTATATTTTTCCTCTAACTTTGCAAGTAGCACTTATAATAAGTGAATGTATTAAACGAAAAAATAATTAAAACATGGGGGATTTTTACATGAAAGGAGTCAAGCTACTTTTTACTGCCCTGCTTTGCCTGCTTACAAGCGGGGCAAGGGCTGACAATACCACTACAACCCAAGACGATGAGAACCAGGATGTAATCATTATTGGAACAAACGGCACCAGGTCTACAACAAGCGGTACATACAATGTCAATAACGTAGGAACATCTTACGCAGCATCTGTTACCGATACTAATACTGGACTTATATATAGATTTACTTCATTGTCCAGTAATGCAGAACAATATTCGGATTGCGCTGTCGGTTTGGCGGGTACGTATAAGGAAACTGCACAGTCTCCCAAGACAAGCGTAAGAATACCGTCCACAGTCAAGGTTGTCTATTGGGTTGATGGCACACGATATATAAGGGTCAAGAATGTAAAATATATTGTAGACTATGGTTTCACTACGAGTAATAACGGCACTAACCCCGCTTACAATTGGACATTCACGTTCAATCCTTCTCAAAGCTACAAAGCGCCAACCGCCTCTGAGACAAAAAGTTATACGTTTACTCCACTCTCATCGCGGAGTGGTTACTACAACCCGAACCTCGAGAGCGTGACATTCGCCGACAATTCGCAAATCACCCAAATAGGCATTGGCGCATTCCAAGGTTGCATCAATCTTAAGTCGATAGTGATACCGAGCAGTGTCACCGAAATTTTCGACAATGCATTCACATATTGCATATACACTAAATCGATAGAGTTTCAGACAACGGAATCAACAGACGCGACGACAGGCATCACCACCCAGAAAGCGGGCATCACCTACCTTCCGTGGAACTGCTTCTACATGTGCAACTCATTGGAGAGCCTTGACATCCCGGAGGGAGTGACATATATTGGCGATTATGCCCTGCAGGATTGCTGGAGCCTGAAAGAGATTTCGCTGCCCAGCACGCTCACCACCATCGGATCCCATTTCCTCTGCCGTGCGCTAAGCCTCACGCAATTCTACTTGCCGTCAAGCGTCACCTCCATATCTGGCGCTTTCCTGCACGGATGCGAGAACATGCGTGATGTTTACCTGATGGGCAGTGCCGCTACACTTGCATCAGACGATGGCAGCAGCTATTCCTTCTACGGCGAGAGCACCACGGTAACGCCTGCTGTCTATGGCGTAAACAACTGCACCTTCCACATTTCGGAGGCGTATGCCACAACTGACAACTATCTGTCCACAAGCAACACGTGGTATAAGGTGTATGGCGGCGCAAATGACCAACCAGGATTTAACGGCTCACAACAATCTGCAGACAATGTAGATTTGAACGATTATACAACAATAACATATTCTGACGGCACTACAAGCACAATCCCAAACCCCGCCTACAACCGCATAGTGTGGCCGACAGAAGATAACCAAGAGCAATACCAGAAGACGTTCGGCCCCTACAAGTGGCAGTCGGTGATATTCTATAAGTCGATGACGCAAAGCGAGTTCAAGAGCGAATTTGGCGATGACGCCTTGGTGGCACAGTTCACAGGCTGCACAAAGGAGTCAACCGACAGCAAGCACTACAGCTTCTGGTTTGAGACCATCAGCAGCGACATCCCGGCGAAGACCCCGTTGATGATTTACGTTGACAACAAGACCGTTACGCACCAGATGTACGACCTTGGCACTACCGTTGCACAGAGTGAGGATTTCCGCACATTCTACACCAAGCGCTACAATGTCTCGGTGCCAGTGAAGGTGAACGGCGCAGAGACTGGCGAGAAAGCAGTCATGGTGGGCTTGGCAGTGCCAATACCGTTCAGCGCGGGCGACTTCTCTTTCCAGTGGGTAACAAACTCCACTGACCACACCAAGAGCTACGGACAGTTCCGCGGGGCGCGCGTCACGGGTCAGAGTGGCTATAAGGGTCGCTACAGCTGCCTGTGGAACATCACGGACAACGGCACGAAGCTGGCAGGGCAGGAAGTGCAGGTGAGCTCGGCAAAGAGGTTCATGCCTGCCGTTACCGGCATCAACGGCGTGAAGACAGAGGAACAGCCTACTTTCGACATCAACATCTACGACCTCAGCGGCCGACTCGTGGGCACGTCGCGCTCAGATCTGCCAAGGGGTATGTACATACAGGGAGGCAAGAAATTCATCAAGAAATAAAATGTAAGGAGGAAGAAACAAGCAATGAAGAAGAATAGATACGAAGCCCCCGCCGTGTACTCATTCAAGCTGGAACCGCAACAAATGTTGGACGACAGCCTGTACGTCACTGGCACGGTTACAAAGCCCAATGAGACCACGCCCGTAAACGACCAGGCCGACTTCCGCTGGGGTGGCTACAATGACGACAACGAATACGTGTCGGACGCCAAGAAAGGCGGCTACAACCCGTGGACTGACTGGGACTGACAAACATTGGCAACACAATAAAACACATATAACATTTATTTATTACACATTCAACACTATCAGCTATCACGACCAGGGGCCTTGAGCCCCAGTGATGAAACTTAAAAAAGAAGCCGGGTACCCCTTTGTCCCGGCTTCTACTTTTTTGACCACTGATGACACGGAAGACACGGACATGGGTCTGGACACAGATACATGGACGTGAGCCTAACCACCGAGGAAACGAATACATGGACGTGAGCCCAGCGGGCTCATCGCTGCGATAACCCCGTCTCATCCGTGCGAAAGCACGGTGAGGCGGGGTTTGACGTATGGCGGAGGCATCGACCCGTGGAGGGTCGCCGCTGGAAACATATCAATACGAAGTTATCACCAGCGGCAGCCCTACACGGGCTGGCACTATCGCCCACATATATACCCCCACTCACCCGCTTTCGCGGGATGAGTGGGGGCTACTAAAGCGATGAGCCTTTCAGGCTCACATCCATACCATCAGTGTCACCCGTGGTCAAGCTCACATCAGTGTCATCCATCGTCAGGCTCACATCAGTGTCACCCGTGGTCAATCACGTCCGCGTCCTCTGTGGTCCATTAGAAGTAGTATGCCATGCCTATCTGCCAGGCATTGTAGCGGCTGCGCACATTGCCATCGACATCGTGGACAAGCTCGGAAGCTTTCAATTCACCAGTCTTGCCACAGACAATGTTGTAGTTGACGTTGAACTGCAAGTGGCTGAGGACTGTGAAGCCCGCACCGAGGTTGACGCTGAAGTTGGAGTCGCGCCACTTCCAGTTGATGTCGTCCTTGTTGCTGCCAACGTTGAAGCCGAACTGCGGCCCAGCGAAGAAGAATACGTTTGCGGCATCACCAATGCCAATGGCATAGCGAATGTTGATTGGCACGGCTATCTGCTTCTGGTTTACGGCATATTCGTTCTTGGTTATCTGTTCGGAGCCATAGTATAAATCGACATTTGCCGAGCGCTGGTCGTAAAGAGCCGAGGCATCCAAGCCGAAGCCTGTGTCGAGCAGCGTCAGCTTCACCGTCGGACCGATGTAGAAACCCGCGCGGTTGCTGTTGTCGAGGACATCGCGACTCAGGCTCATGTGCGTTACGTCAACGCCACCCTTGATGCCGAACTTTATCTGGGCAGACGAGGGAAAGACTGACAACACCAAGAAAACTAATGAAAGGCAAAGCCGACCCAAAGTTCCAAGCCTACCCCAAGCCCCTCCCAAAGGGAGGGGATGTTGATTACTGAAAACTGTACCTGATATATTCATATTAATATTACTCCTTAATGTTACTCTTTAATGTTACTCTTGTTATTTTTGACTTAATGTTCTTTTACCATACCAACATCCCCTCCCTTCGGGAGGGGCTTGGGGTAGGCCTACGGCTTGGGGTATTTCTTTTGGTGGGCTTTCAGCTTCAATGCCTCTGCCTCCTTACCGTAACCCTTGCGGCTCCCGACAACGATGAGCTGTCGGTGCGCACACGGCGGTTTTTCACCTTTGCCGTCTTCGTGGTTGAGCGGCGGTTGCGCAAACCCTTCTGCATGGCACGCTTCTGCTTAGGGTCGAGCTTGGCTATGGAGTCCAAGGAGTCCTTCTTTGCCTGATCGCCCCAGATGCGGCTCTCGAAGGCGGCAATCTCCTTGTCGATGCGCTGTTGCTCGTTGGAGAGCTTTGTGGAATCGTTGCCCACCACCTGGGCGAGCGTCTTGCCAAGCATGTTGTTGGTCTTGTAGATTTTGCCCTTGTAGCAGTTCATCGTGAAATAGTCGTCGATGCTCATAGTGGCGGCATTGTTGAGGTTGCTGGTCATTATGGTCTGCTTGGCGAGGAATGGCGCGAGGTCGTCGTAGCGCACCCAGAAGAGGGGGTATTTGGTTACGCCGTCGCCGAAGTCGTCGTCGCGGAACATCACCGGGCACAACGCCTGCACCTTGGTATGGAACGACGCGGTGTTCTGGTCGTAGTAGCTGCTCTCCTTTATGTAGTAAGCCTTCACCTCCGCCGACGGTATGTCGCTGTCGTCGATGTGTATGCCACGGTCGGTACGTTCGTAGAAGATGTGGTAGTCGTCGAGAAACTTCAGCGGTTTCACCCTCAGCGACTCCTCAAACCGCTCGCTACCAGAGTTGACATCGTAGCTGTAGGCAGCAATGCCACCGTGGTTAGGACCTGCCATGATGAGCTTGAACATCAACGTGAAGAGGTTCATCTGCGTGCCGAGAGGCTCGGTGGGATAATAGAGCGCGGCGTTGGCATCCTCATCCAAGTCAAGCTCACGGTAAACATCACGTCGCCACACCACGTCCTCGTCCATTGCCTGCTCGGTGGGGAACGATATTTGCGCCCGCAGCGTCATGTTGTTGCGATTGCTCTTCTGCGCCGCCTGCTGTTGCTCCTGCCGCCGCGCCTGTGGCTGGGCGTTGGCAAGCGCAATGCCAAGACTGCTTATTATCATAAAGAATAAAAACCTCTTAACCATCAAATTTTGAATTTTGAATTTTAAATTTTGAATTGATTACCTCACCTTCACCTCCATCGCCCCTGGCAGCGTCCTCGCTATGCCATCGGGGCCCACGGCGTGAACCTCGGTTATGTAGAAGCGGCGGCCACGCGACAGGCGGCGGAACTGCTCACGCATACGGTCGGTGAAGTTGGCTCCCTGAGAAGCCATCTGCACGGCATTGCCCATGTTGTCGTAGAACACGGTTGAGAAACCCGTAACACGGAACTGGATGTCGAGTATGCCGTCGTCGATGGCTGCGTTGAGCTGGCTTGCGCCCATAAGTCCCGCCTTGCTCAGGTTGCCGCCCTTGTAGCGGTTGTCGCCCACGGCAATGTATGGCGTAGGGTCGGGCAGCTTGCGCACCTTGAACGTGAATGGCGGGAAGGTGCGGGTCTTGCCGCCATCACGCGCC
>CAZTUD010000134.1:0-7856 GCA_964616945.1 uncultured Prevotella sp.
GTATCGGTGCGTGCATTGTAGCCGTAGTCGCCTTCGCCTTGGCGCACTTTGTCAACCACGACAGCTCCTTCCCCACCAGCATTCTCCACAATCTGGCGCAGAGGCTCCTCTATAGCACGACGCACGATGTTGATGCCAGTCTGCTCGTCGGCATTGTCACCCTGCAAATCGTCAAGCTCTTTCTGGGCACGAATGTAGGTAGTACCGCCGCCTACTACAACGCCCTCCTCAGTTGCAGCGCGTGTAGCGCAAAGGGCATCGTCAACACGGTCTTTCTTCTCCTTCATCTCAACCTCTGAGTTGGCACCAACATACAGCACAGCAACACCGCCAGCAAGTTTGGCGAGACGCTCCTGAAGCTTCTCTTTGTCATACGAGCTCTTGGTGTTGGCTATCTCGTTCTTTATCTGGTTCACGCGCTCATGGATGTTCTCCTTTGCGCCAGCACCACCAACGATGGTAGTGTTGTCCTTGGTAACGGTTACCTTCTTGGCTGTGCCAAGCATTTCCAACGTAGCCTGCTCAAGCTTCAAGCCTTTCTCCTCGCTGATGACAACACCACCAGTGAGCACAGCAATATCCTCAAGCATTGCCTTGCGACGGTCGCCAAAGCCAGGAGCCTTGACAGCGCAAATCTTCAAACTGCCACGCAGGCGGTTGACAACGAGAGTTGTCAGAGCCTCAGAGTCAACATCCTCAGCGATGACGAGCAACGGACGGCCACTCTCGGCGGCTGGCTGCAGGATAGGCAAAAATTCCTTGAGATTGCTTATCTTCTTGTCGTAGATAAGGATATACGGGTCATCCATAACGCATTCCATCTTGTCGGTATCGGTCACAAAGTAGCCCGACAGATAGCCGCGGTCGAACTGCATACCCTCTGTCACACCAATAGACGTATCGCGGGTCTTGCTGTCCTCAACGGTTATCACACCGTCTTTCGACACCTTGCGCATGGCATCAGCGAGCAACTTGCCAATCTCCGGGTCGTTGTTTGCCGAGACAGTAGCCACCTGCTCTATCTTGTCGTAGTTGTCGCCTACCTGTTCAGCGTTTGCCTTGATGTAGTCCACAACCTTTGCCACCGCCTTGTCGATGCCTTTCTTCAAGTCCATCGGGTTGGCACCAGCTGTAACGTTCTTCAAGCCTTCGTTCACAATGGCCTGCGTGAGGATGGTTGCGGTCGTGGTGCCGTCACCAGCGTCGTCACCCGTCTTCGAGGCAACACTCTTCACGAGCTGTGCGCCAGTGTTCTCGAATTTGTCCTCAAGTTCGATTTCCTTGGCAACAGTAACACCGTCCTTTGTAATCTGCGGTGCACCAAACTTCTTCTCGATTACAACATTACGTCCCTTAGGACCAAGCGTAACCTTCACTGCGTCAGCCAGCTGGTCAACGCCACTCTTCAGAAGCTCACGTGCCTCTGTGTCATATTTTATAATCTTTGCCATTTCTGTTTGAGTTTTGTTTTGAATTAAGATGTTAAATTACTCCACTACTGCGAGCACGTCGCTTTGACGCATCATGAGATATTTCTCACCTTCAACCTCAAGCTCTGTGCCTGCATATTTGCCGTAAAGCACTGTGTCGTTCTCCTTGAGCACCATCGGGTCGTCCTTTGTGCCATTGCCCACTGCGACAACCTTGCCGCGCTGTGGTTTCTCCTTGGCTGTGTCAGGAATAATGATGCCACCCACTTTTTCCTCAGCTGGTGCGGGTTGTACCAGCACTCTGTCTGCTAATGGTTTAATCTTCATAGTTGCTTTGTATTTTATGTTTTAAAACTTGTCGTCCACAGGGCTTGGCTATCAAGTCCACCTTTGGCTTAACGAAAACCGTGCCAAAGGGTGTGCCACACACGACAATGACAGTTTTGTCAGTCCATGTGCTGACAAAACTGTCATTATTTTAAAATCATAATGATACCCAGCGTACAATCTATTTCAAGTGTTCTTCAAACCATTGGGCAATCTGGCGGAGCAGGTGGTTGCGTGTGTTGCCGCCGAAGATGCTGTGGTTGCGGTTGGTGTAATAGTTCTCCTTGAAGTCCTTGTCGGCTTGCACCAGTGCCTCGGCATACTCAAAGGTGTTCTGCGGATGCACGTTGTCGTCGGCAGTGCCGTGGCAGATGAGCAATGCACCGTGCAACTTATCGGCACGCTGTATGGGATTGGTGTCGTATCCCTCGGGGTTCTCCTGCGGCGTGCGCATGTACCGCTCGGTATAAACTGTGTCATAATAACGCCAGTCGGTAGGCGGAGCCACCGCTACACCAGCCTTGAACACCGTACGACCCTCGCTCATGCTCATCAACGTGTTGAAGCCACCGTAGCTCCACCCCCAAATGCCAATGTTGTCCTTGTCAACGTATGGTAACGTGGCAAGATAAAGAGCTGTTTCCACCTGGTCTTTCGATTCAAGGTCGCCTATTTTCAGATAGGTGCATTTCTCGAACTCTGAGCCACGGCCGCCAGTGCCACGCCCATCAACACACACCACAACGAAGCCTTGTTGGGCGAGATATTGGTCGTAGGCAGTGCCCTGCCCCATCGAGCCGGCATTCCACGAGTTGACAACCTGCTGGCTGCCAGGCCCACTATACTGGAACAAGATGACAGGATATTTCTTCGACGCATCAAAATTGGCGGGTTTAACCATCCATCCGTCCAACTTCACGCCCTCCGACGTGGTGAACGAGAAAGTCTCCGGCTTGGTGAAGCCGTACTGCCGTATCTTGTCGCGCAGCTCCTTGTTGTCGAGATTTGTGGTCAGTACTTTGCCCTTGCCGTCACGTGTGGTGTAAATGTAGGGATTGGAGTAGTCGCTCCACGTGTTGACGAAATACTTGAAATCGGCAGAGAACACGGCAGAGTTCCAGCCCTCCTGGTCGGTGAGTCGCTCAATCTTGCCGTTCTTGTGGGCAACATACACCTGCCGGTCGTGCGCGTTCAATGCCGCAGCCTGATAATATATGTCGCCCGTGGCATCATCATACCCGTAAACATCGGTAATGTCGTAGTCGCCAGGCGCAACCTTACGCAACAACTGGCCTGTCTGGCTGTATAAATAAAGGTGCATGTACCCGTCGCGGTCAGACGGCAGCAATAGATAATCCTTGCCCGTGCGTATATTCTCTATCGTCTCCTCCTTGACATATTTTGACACGTTCTCCTTGATGAGCAGGCGTGCGACAGTGCTGCGGGGGTTGACGGTGTAGATGCTGAGCGCGTCCTGATGGCGGTTCATGGCATAGACGAGCACCTTGTCAGGGTCGTCAGTGGGCAATATTCGGGGCATGTAGCCGTCCGCGTCCACAGGCACATCGAGCCTCTGCGTGCGGCGGCTCTTTATGTCGAAGCTCCACGCAGACACCTTGGAGTTCTCCTGCCCCGCCTTGGGATATTTGTAGGTGTATGCGCCTGGATATGTGTCATATTCCTTCTTCTCAGGTTTCATGCCCTTGAACATTTGTAGCGAATACTGCTTCACCGCCGTCTCGTCGAACCTTATCCAGCACAACATGGTGCCATCAGCATTAAACGTCAAGGCGCAGTTGAACGAGAATTCTTCCTCATACACCCAGTCGGGAATGCCGTTTATCACCTCGTTCTGCCGTCCGTCCTTGGTCACCTGGCTCTCGCTGTTGTCATATAGCAGCTTCACGAGGAAAATGTTGTTGTCACGCACAAACGCCACCAGGTTGCCGTCGGGCGACCACACTGGGCACTGCTGGGGACCGCCGTCGGAAAGTTTCTCCAGCTTGCGGCTCCTCACCGTGTAGATGTAGAACACAGCCTTGTAGGAGCGACGATAGACAGCCTGCCGCTTGGTGCTTATGAGAATGTGGCTACCGTCGGGCGACATTATGTAACCGTCGAACTTGTCTATTTTCTCGCCCTGCGTGTTGTCCACGTCAAAAAGCACGGCAGTCTGCTTGCCTGTCTTGAAAGAGTATTGCTGTATCTGCTTGCCGTCCTGCGAGATGCGGACATACTGGTCGGTGCCTTTCAGCGGGTCAATGCCGGAAATGCGTTTTGCCGAGAACTCGCCAGCGGCAAGCCCTTTAAGGCTGATGTTGTCTGACGCGGAAATGTTTGCTGCCATAAGGAATGCCGCAAATAGGAAGAATAGTTTTTTCATCATTTCATTTTGCTGTAATCGTCGGAAGAAAGCAGTTCGGCAATGCCCACATTGGGATGCCGGTGCATGTAACGGTTTACAATATGTACGAAGTCGGTTTCAAAAAAGTTCTCGCCCAACGCCTTGTTCACCACCCACATCACCTTGCCCATATGCAGGTCTTTCTCAAGCTGCGAGCGCGAATCGTAATTGTCCATGGGGTACAAGCTCAGCAAGTAAAAGCTCACGCAGTCAGGCACTATGTGGTCGCGCCCCATAGTCTCCAACTGCTCGTTGGTGTAGCCGAACTTCTTGTACAGGGGATATTTTGCCCCCATGTACTTGTCGAGCGATATGCCGATGGTTCGGTCGCCCACGACAATGCTTTGGTCGAGTGCGCCAATCTGTGCATACACCCTCGGCAGCGGCAGGTCAGGCACCCACTCCTTGAGATTGCTGAATGCCTTGCGCAGACGGACGTTTATATCATCCATACTGGCATATTCCGACTCGGCGTCGCTCACAAGTGCCTGTAGAGTGGAGTCCTGATAGAAGCGGAGGAAGCGTTCGCTGATATCGTGGTCGCTCACCTCGCCAATGCCGAGCATCTTCTCCACGAGGGTGCGTGTCTCGATGGGGTACTCCGTGTTCATCTGCTGGAGTGCGGAGAAGTCTCCAGTAATGACATAGCGGCTCTCTAAACGATCGTAACGCTCAACCTTCATGGTTGACGCGTCATCATCGTCGGAATTGGGCCTCAGCTTGAACTCACATGAAGTGAGCAATACCATCGCCGCAACCACCATAATATATATATATCGTGTCACTGCAAACTTTTTTGCAAATTTACAAAAAAAAGTTGTTCTCGCAAAATTATAAGCTAAAAAATTTAAAAAGAACGGTTAAGAAATTTATTTTTGCTTTATTTTGTTGAAGAAAGCATAAAAAATAGCCCAAGATAGAACATATTCTGCTGTAAGGACATAACTCACGGCTACGCTTTTCTCATGTTTCAGGTCATCTACGACCACCTCTCCCCGCGCACCAACCTCGAATGAACGCAGACGCATGTCAAAATATTGCAAGTCTTCCTCTGAGAATAGCTTATAGACCGTTTCCTTGACGCTCCAGTTGATGAGCCGGTGCAGCAAGTCATCATTCTGCTCGTCAGGGCGGATGAAACGGTTGGCGACACGGTTCACACGTGGTGAAAAATACTCTATGTCAACCCCCACCCTACATTCTTTCGACAAGACCATCACCGCCCATCCACGAGTATGGCTGATGCTCACCTCATAGCCGTCAACAAGCGGGCGACCCGAAAACTCATGATGAATGATGCCACCGCTGTGGCCTGTCATGGCTTCCAACAGCCTGTATTCGGTCAGCTTCTCACGCAATCTCACCTCTGAGCGGATGTCGGCAAAGCTGATGTCATCGGGGCGTGACAATTCGTCCAGCTCCTCCGACATCCGCCACACGCCAAGGCGCGTGTCATTGCCAATCTCTTTTATCTCAACAAGCGGCATGGGGTGTTTGTTGTCAAGAATTGTTTCCCTTGTCCGAGGCATCGTCCGCGGCAGCTCCCTTGTCGTGTATGACGACCTTTACGCGGCTTATGCGCCTTTCCTCCACTGCCATCACCTCAAACGTGTATTGCTTGTAGTCCACCTTCTCGTGCAGGCTGAGGAAGTCGCCTTTCAGCTCAAGCAGCAATCCCGCCAACGAGTCGGCATCGCCTGCGACATCGTCAAACTCATCGTCGTCAACGTCAAGAATCTTGCAGAAGTCGCTTAACAGCGTCTTCCCTTCGAAGATGTAAGTGTTGTTGTTGACCTTCGTGTAAGTCTTCTCCTCCTCGTCATACTCGTCGTTTATCTCGCCGACAATCTCCTCCAGTATGTCCTCAAGGGTAACAAGCCCGCTTGTGCCGCCAAACTCGTCCACCACAATGGCAATGTGAACCTTGTTGGCCTGAAACTCGCGCAGCAAGTCGTCGATTTTCTTCGTCTCAGGCACGAAATAAGGCGGGCGTATCAAGCTCTGCCAACGGAAGTTGTCAGGCTTGTCAAGATATGGCAACAAGTCCTTTATGTAGAGCACGCCACGAATATTGTCCTCGTTGTCTTGATAGACTGGTATGCGGCTGAAGTTGTTATCCACTATGAACTTCAGCACTTCTTTGTACGACGAGCGTATGTCTATGTCCTCTATGTCCTGCCGCGTAGTCATAATCTCCTTGGCAGTCTCGTCGCCGAAGCGTATTATGCCCTGTAGCATGCTTTGCTCGTCCTTGATGTCGTCCTTGTTGGTAAGTTCGAGAGCCTGTTCCAAGTCGTCAACGCTCAGTTGCCGTTTTTCCTTTGGCACTGCCTTTTCTGCTATCACGCCGCTCTTTATGAGTATCGTCTCCAAAGGCCAGAAGAGCTTGCGAAGCAGCAGGATGCCGTTCACCGCACGGCGGCAGAACTTCAACGCCACCTGCCGACAATACACCTTGGGCATGATTTCGCCGAAAAGGAGCAGCAGGAAGGTGAGCAGCACCGTGATGACCAGAAATTCAAGCCATGCCACCCTGAACTCTATCAACGTGCCGAAGATATAGTTGCACAGCATGATGATGGTCACATTCACGAAATTGTTCGTAATGAGAATTGTCGCAAGCGTGCGCTCCGAATCCTCGCGCAACTGCTCTATCTTTGCATCACCTGGGTTCTTGTCAGGATTCAGCTCGTCAAGGTCTTGCGGCGTGAGGCTGAAGAAAGCAATCTCGGAGCCACTGGCAAAGCCCGACATCATGAGCAGGAAAACCGTCAGCACTACCGCCACTATGACTCCCGTGGTTATCGGATGAAAAACCACCAAGTCGCCAAGCTGATTAAACAATTCTAAATTCAAAATTCTAAATTCAAAATAAAATCCTCATTCCTCACTTCTCATTCCTAACTCCTCACAGTATCTCCATGTTCTCCACCATAATCTCCGTTATGAAATGGCTCTTGCCAAACTTGTCCTCGTAGGAGTTGTAGCGCAGCCGTCCCTCAACGTAGAGCTTGTCGTCCTTGTGGACATATTGCTCCACTATCTTTGCTAACTGTCGGTAGAAAACAAGATTGTGCCAGTCGGTGTGGTCGGACGAGCGCGTGCCGTCTTTCTGCGTGTAGCCACGCTCCGTGGTGGCAAGGCTCACCCTCGCCATAGCCTGGTCCATGTCGTAGTAACGCACGTCAGGCTCCTTGCCCACTTTGCCAATCAGCATCACCTTGTTCATGCCCAACTACTTCCACATCCCCAAATATTTGTAGTGGAAGTTCTTTCCCTTTGCCGACGGAAACTGGCTTCGGCCATCAACACGGTCGCGCAGGTAGTCCACAATACGGTTGTAGCAGTCGATGGCGGAGTTTGCCTTGCAGTCGGCGACAAACTTGGTGTCGATGTACTCGTGCTTGCCTGTGGCAGGTATCAGCACCACTCGCTTGAAGTTCACCTCGCCTTCATACCATCCAGGACGCATCTCGTTGAGCCGGGCCACAGGATTGTCGCCGTCGCCAAAGCGGTCGTTCTGCCTTGCACTGCCACGCACGGCCTTCTTGTCCTTAAAATCTTGCATGGAGGCTGCTGTGGTCTTAATGACAATGAAATATACGTGCGAACGTATCTTGTAACGCTTGGGAAACATCACGTCGCTCGACGCATATTCACGAAGGTCAGCCTCCAGCTCGGGGGTGACATTTATC
>CAZTUD010000135.1:0-7839 GCA_964616945.1 uncultured Prevotella sp.
GTCAACAAGGTGGTGCCATTGGACAAGCTTGAAGACACTTGCGTGGAGTGGGCTGAGACGATGATGGAGCGGTCGCCGCTCGCCCTGCGCATGATGAAGGCGGGCTTCAATGCCGAGCTCGACGGCCAGGCTGGCATACAGGAGCTTGCTGGCGACGCAACGATGCTCTACTATACCCTCGACGAGGCACAAGAGGGCGGCAGGGCATTCCTCGAAAAGCGCAAGCCCGACTTTGACAAATATCCGCAGTTCCCTTGAAGACAGAGTAACAAGTAAGACATAGTAACATAGTAACATATTTTGCTTATACATTTAGTTTGCATTTTACATGATGGACATAAATGATTTAATCACTTGCATGATGGACTGCTCCAAAGCCATAAGGAAACAGTTGGGACCAGGCTATTTGGAATCAGTTTACAAAAATGCAATGGTTATCGAGTTGCGTAAACACAATTTGCCATATCAGACAGAACTACCTATAAACGTGTTGTATGACGGCATCATAGTTGGAAGCTACAAGGCAGACATTGTGGTGGACAACAGGTTGATTTTAGAGTTGAAAGCAACACAAGGGCTAACTCTATCCAACGAAATACAGCTTGTAAATTATCTCACGGCGACAGGCATCAATGATGGATTTCTGATAAACTTCGGCGCTGACAAACTGGAATTCAGACGAAAGTATCGTCTATACCGCAAACCTTTCTAATCAAAGACATAGTACCCTTTAAGACATAGTATGTAGTATGGTTTTTAAGACATAGTAACATATTCAACTGAAAAAGCAGAAAAAGCATCAAAGAAAAATTTGTTACTATGTTACTATGTTACTATGTCTTAAAAACTATACCATGTCTGCACAACAATACTCTACTCTGACTTATAAATGGTTTACTATGTCTTTAAAAGAATTTCTTGACGAATGGCGCAACGCCTCCGACCATGTCCTTGTCCACACGAGTGGCTCCACGGGCAAGCCCAAGCCCATGTGGGCATCAAAAGAGAAGATGCTCAACTCCGCCCGCATAACCTGCGACTTCCTCGGACTGAAGCCGGGCGACACTGCACTGCTCTGTATGCCGCTCGACTACATTGCGGGCAAGATGGTGGTGGTGAGGGCCATCGAGCGGCACATGCGGCTTGTCAGCGTCAAGCCAAGCGGCCACCCGTTGGATAGACCTGAGAGCATGGAGCTTATAGACTTCTCGTCGGCAAACCCAGTCTTGACACATACCACTCCTCTCCCCTCATGGGGAGGGATTGGGGAAGAGGCCGCAGCAATGGTACCGCTACAGGTTTACAACAGCCTGCAAGTGGCTGAGGAGCGCGAACGCCTCATGCGCATAAGGCACTTGATTATCGGTGGCGGGGCCATCGACGCAAGGCTCGCCCATGAGCTTCGCAGCTTCCCAAACAACGTGTGGAGCACTTACGGCATGACCGAGACTCTCTCGCACATTGCCCTGCGACGCATAAACGGCAGTGAGGCAAGCCTGTGGTACACGCCATTCGACAGCGTGGAAATAAGCCAGACGGCGGACGGATGCCTCATAATAGATGCTCCACTGGTGCACGACGGCAAACTGACGACCAACGACCGTGTGGAGATGCGCACCGACCCAAAGACTGGCAAAAGGCAGTTTCGCGTGCTCGGCCGCAAGGACAACGTCATCGACTCAGGGGGAATAAAGATACAAATAGAGGAAGTGGAAGAGGCCTTGCGGCCTTTCCTTAAAGCCCCGTTTGCCATAGCGAAAGCGGCAGACGAGAAATTCGGCGAGATAGTGGTGCTACTGACCGAGGCCACCGACATGGCGGAGGTTGAGGAAATATGCGTAAACGCGCTGCCGAAATACTGGCATCCACGCAGATATGTGCATGTCGACAAAATACCTATGACAGAGACTGGGAAAGTCGCAAGACAAAGCCTCTCACAATAGAGGCTTTTACCCCTCCCTATAGAAGTCGAGGCATTCCTTTATCTCCTCGTTTGAGGCGGTCTGGTTGATGTGGATTTCGCCAACGTCGCTGAGGAGCGTGAAGTTGATGGTGCTTCCTATGTTCTTCTTGTCGTGGTGCATGAGATCTATCAGGACATCGTAGTCGTCGCAGGTGATGGCAAACTGCCCGTAGTATTCACGTATGAACTGCACCGTCTGCCGCATCTTGTCGGTCGGGAAGCCCGCCTTTATCGCAGACAGGTAAAGCTCGCATATCGTGCCGTAAGCCACGGCATAGCCGTGCAGGATGGGTTGTTCGCCAGTTTTGTCGAACCTCTGCAAGGAATAACTCTCGAAAGCATGGCCAAAAGTGTGGCCGAAGTTCAGGGCCTTGCGTATGTCCTTCTCCGTCGGATCCTGCTCCACGATGCGCTCCTTCACCTGCACCGACGTGGCAAGCATCTGCTGCAAGTGCTTAAAGTCGGGCTTGGCAAGGTCGAAGCTGACAAGCTCAGCCCAGTTTTTCTCGCTTGATATAAGCCCGTGCTTCAGCATCTCGGCATAGCCCGAGCGCAGGTTTTTCTCGTCGAGTGTGTGGAGGAACTCGGTGTCGAGGATAACGAACTTCGCGTCGTTGAACACGCCAATCTCGTTCTTCAAGTCGTCGAAGTTGATTGCGGTCTTGCCGCCCACCGACGCATCCACCATAGCAAGCAGCGTCGTCGGAATGTTTATGAAATCGATGCCACGCTTGAACGTGGAGGCGGCAAAGCCTCCAAGGTCGGTAACCATGCCTCCACCAAGGTTGATGAGCAGCGAGTGGCGGGTGGCATGTCCTTTCTCCAGCTCGCGCCACACGTGCACCAGCGAGTCTACATTCTTGTTGGTGTCGGAAGCACCAATCGTGATGAGGCAAGCGTCGCGCAAGCCTATGAACCTGCTAATTACCGGCCAGCAATCGGCTTTCGTCGTCTCGTCGGTTAGTACAAAAATGCGGTCGTGCTCACACTCTGATATTGCCAAAGCCAAATCGGTGGCCAAATTCTCTGATATTATAACTCTCTGCTTCATAAAACCTCCATACTAAACGTTCAATGCAAAAATAAGCATAATGCTTTAATAATGCCACAAAAGCACAGTGCTAATTGTATCTTTTTAACATTGAGGCGTTGCATATTGCTCACAATGCACACATAGTGTGCAATATGACACACTATTCTCTTTTTGTTAATTTTCTGAAAGAGACTTAAACCGCACGCCCTCTCATTCGTCAACTAAGCAGTTGTATTAATTTTCAGGAATAATCTACACAATGAAGAAAAAGCTACTCCTTGCCTTGCTGATGCTGACATCGGTGGCGGCAATGGCACAGAAGAGAGAGATTTCCGGCACACTTATCGACAAGAGCACCAAGGAGGCCATGCCAATGGTAACGGTACAGCTGCTGAAGCAAGACTCCACGTTCGTCGTCGGCGCATTGTCCAACGACAGCGGCAAGTTTGTCGTAAAGGCTCCCGCCGACGGGCAGTACATTCTCAAGATGTCGAGTGTCGGCTACAAGACCTTGGCACAGTCGCTGCGCGTCAGCAACAAGGGCAACGTGGCATTGGGCAAAATCGCCATGTCCGCCGACGCAATAATGCTGAAAGGCACCACCATCACGGCACAGGCACAAAAGGTTGTGCTCAAGGAAGACACGTTCGTATATAACGCCTCCGCCTACCGCACGCCGGAAGGCTCCACCATAGAGGAGTTGGTGAAGCGGCTGCCCGGAGCGCAGGTTGACGACGACGGCAAGATTACCATCAACGGCAAGGAAGTAAAGAAGATACTCGTGGACGGCAAGGAGTTCATGACCGGCGACACCAAGACCGCGCTGAAAAACATCCCCACGTCGATAATACAAAAGATAAAGTCGTATGACGAGAAAAGCGACCTTTCGCGCATAACGGGCATCGACGACGGCGACGAGCAGACCGTGCTCGACTTTGGCGTGAAGCCAGGCATGAACAAAGGCTTCATGGCTAACGCCGACGCGGGCATAGGCACCAAGGACCGCTACAGCAGCCGCCTGTTCGGAGCCTACATGAACAGCGACTGGCGCGTCATGGGCATGGGCAACGCCAACAACGTGAACGACATGGGCTTCGGCGGGCGCGGAGGCGGCTTCGGGCGCGGGCGCAACGGGCTGAACGCCTCAAAGATGGCGGGCATAAACTTCAACTACGAGAAAAAGGACACGCTGAAAATGGACGGAAGCGTCAGGTGGAACCACAGCGACGGCGACACCTACTCGAAGAGCAGCACGGAAAACTACGTCAGCACCGTGGGGTCGTTCTCCAACAGCCTCAGCCAGAGCTACTCGCGCTCCAACAGCCTCGACGCAAGGGCAAGGGTGGAATGGACACCCGACTCGATGACCAACATCATGTTCCGCCCGAACTTCTCAATCAACAAGAGCGACGGGCTGTCGGCAAACACCTCGGCATCGTTTAACAGCGACCCATACCAATGGGTCAGCGACCCTCTGACGGCAGAGGCTATGGCAACGCTCAGCGCAGACAGCGCAATAGTGAACTCGAACCGCTCAAACAGCATCAGCTATTCAAAAAGCAACAGCTTTGGCGCAATGCTCCAGCTCAACCGAAAGCTCAACAGCAGGGGCAGGAATGTGACGGTGAGGGGCGACGTGAGCTACAGCGACTCGAAGTCGAACACGCTCTCCACAAACAACGTTCACCTCTACCAACTACGGAACGCGCTCGGACAGGACTCCACCTACCAGACCAACCGCTACAACCTCGCCCCGTCGAAAAACTGGAGCTACACCCTGCAGGGCACCTACAGCGAGCCGCTGTGGAAAGCCACGTTTCTGCAGCTGCGCTACCGCTTCAACTACAGCTACAACAAGAGCGACCGCTCCACCTACGATTTCTCAAACCTCGGCGAGGACTTCTTCGCAAGTCTTACGCCCACCTACCGCAGCTGGGGCAGCTACCTCAACATGCTTGAGCATCCATATGAGTATTACCTTGACTCCGACTTGAGCCGATTCTCCGAATACAAGAACTACCGCCACGACATAGAGCTGATGTTCCGCATGATAAGGCAGAAATGGCAGCTCAACGCGGGCGTGATGCTGCAACCGCAGAAGTCGCACTACATACAGAACTATCAGGGCGTTGCCGTGGACACTACACGCACGGTTACCAACTTCACCCCTACGTTCGACTTCCGCTACCGCATGGACAAGCAGAGCAACCTGCGCCTCAACTACCGCGCCAGAACTTCGCAGCCCAGCATAACGCAGTTGCTCGACATTACCGACGACAGCGACCCGCTGAACATATCGACTGGTAACCCCGGACTGAAGCCGTCGTTCACACAGAACCTCAACTTCTGGTTCAACAAAACTTGGGAAAAAACCATGCGCACCGTTGCGGCGGCTTTCAACTACAGCAACACGCGCAACTCCATAAGCAACAAGGTAACCTACGACGAGACCACCGGCGGCCGCCTCACCCGCCCGGAGAACATCAACGGCAACTGGAACATGGGCGGAATGCTGATGTTCAACACGCCGATAGACAGCGCAGGCTACTGGAACATCAACAACTTCGCCAACTTCAACTATTCCAACAACGTGGGCTACATATCGCTCCAGCGCGATGCCAACTCGCTGAAGAACACCACACGCGACATGACTGTCTCCGACAGGTTCGCCGGAAGCTTCCGCAACAGCTGGCTTGAGGTGGAACTCAACGGAGCTTTCAACTACCGCCATTCGAAGAACAAGCTTCAGCCAACCTCCAACTCCAATATCTGGCAATACAGCTACGGCGGCAGCGTGAACGTCACCGCACCGTGGGGCACCACCGTCTCCACCGACCTGAACATGAACTCACGCCGAGGCTACACCGACAACTCGCTGAACACCAACGAGCTTGTGTGGAACGCGCAAGTGTCGCAAAGCTTCCTCAAGGGCAGGCCGCTGACAGTGATGCTGCAGTTCTACGACCTGCTGCACGAGCAGAGCAACCTGAGCCGCACCATTACGGCATCGATGCGCAGCGACACCGAGTACAACTCCATCAACAGCTACGTAATGCTCCACGTAAACTACCGCCTCAACCTGTTTGGCGGCAAGGACGCACGACAGGAGATGCGACGTGGCGGACATGACGGTCCCGGCTTCGGCCCACCTCCAGGAGGAGGACGCGGATTTGGCGGCGGACGACCCCCGCGCGGCGGAGGCTTCGGCGGACCGAGATAAAACGCCCCCACCATAACTAACAAAGCCCTGGCTTTTCACGAGCCAGGGCTTTGTTAGTTGTTTATTATTGTTCTTTATTTCACTGGATAGTGAGCGCGGACGAACGGCTGCCTGAGCAGGTAGCGGGCACTGCGCCTCAAGCCCTCCACGGAGTCGATGGTGCCGTCGGTCTCCTCAAGCTCCACCACGTAGTCGTTCAAGCCGCAAGTCTTGGCGTTGCGGAAGATGGCATCGAAGCCAACCATGCCGCTTTCCCCAATCTCGTAGTGGTCCTTGATGTGGAGCATCTTGCAGCGGCCAGGATATTTCTTGAACCATTCCACGGGAGCCTGCTGCGCCATGACACACCAATAGACATCCATCTGCCAGAACATGTTCTCGGCGGGGATGTGGTTGAGCATGTACTCTATCCACACCTGCCCCTCCACCTTCTGGTATTCGTGCGAGTGGGTGTGGTAGCCGAACTGCATTCCCGCCTCGTTCACCTTCTTGCCCACCGCGCTGAGGAAGTCGCACATCGACTGCCCAATCTGAAGGTTCTTCGGCAGCCCGCCGCCCGGACATACAATGTATTTCATGCCCGCCTTCTTGTGCGCGGCAATGCACTTGTCCCACCACTTCAGAGCTTCGGTGAAGTCGTGGTTGGCAAGCTGCTCCTCGCTCGGCCAGTGGGCGACGTGCGACGACAGCGGCGTGAGGCCTGCGGCGAGGTTGTCCTTGCGGTACTGCTCGGGCGACACGCCGTAGAACTTGCCGTCGTTGTAGTTGGCGGCCTCCGTAGATGTGTAGCCAAAGCTCTTGAGAGCCTTGAATATTCTTTCATGGTTTCGGGCATACTTCTCGTCATTGCCTATGGTGTCGCGCACGGAGTAGAGCTGCACGCAGATGTCCTTCTGCTGGAATTGCGCACGCCTGTGCTGCCCGCGCGGCTGGGCCGAGACCGCAGTAACGCCAGTGGCGAGCAATGCCACGGCCAACAATAACGTTCTTGTTCTCATGGCACTACATTATTTAAGTTCCTTAACCTTGATGTTGCGATACCACACCTCGTCGCCGTGGTCCTGGAAAGCGATGTAGCCTTCGTGGTTCTTGCCGCCCATGTTGTTCATGAGGTCGAAAGCGTACGGGAAGTCGCCGCCTTTCTTGAATTTGCTGTCCTGCAGCATCTCCGTCCATTTTGGTGTCCAGAGGTGGTACTCCACGACGTTCTTGCCGTTCTGCCCATGCACCACCGTTCCCTCATAGACCATTATCTTGCCCGTATTCCACTCGCCGTATGGCTTGGCGTTCTGCGGCTTTGCGGGTATCATGTCGTAGAGCGACGCCGACTGGCGGTTGCCGTCAACGCCGAGCTGCGCGTCGGGATGGTTGGCGTTGTCAAGGATTTGGTATTCCGACGCCGACTGCCAGATGGGCAGATACTCGCCCTTGTTGTCCTTCACCTCACGCGCCATATAGAGCACGCCGGAGTTGGCACCCTTCGACACCTTATACTCAAAGGTCAGCTCAAAGTTCTTGAACTTATGGGCAAACATCAGGTCGCCGCCAGTGTCGGCGTGAGCCTCACCCGTGCCAGTGGCGTTGAGATGGATGGCGCCGTCCTTCACGTCCCATGCATGCGGA
>CAZTUD010000136.1:0-7790 GCA_964616945.1 uncultured Prevotella sp.
GGGCTTCTGTCTTCTGGACTTCGTTTCTCTTAACTCCTCTAAGATTTTCTAAAATGTTCAAGGCCGGTTTTGTAAACATCGTAGGCAATCCCAATGTGGGCAAGTCAACGCTGATGAACCAACTCGTCGGCGAGAAGATAAGCATTGCCACGTTCAAGGCGCAGACCACGCGCCACCGCATCATGGGCATCGTCAACGACGAGGACAGCCAGATAGTGTTTTCCGACACGCCGGGCGTGCTCAAGCCCAACTACAAGATGCAGGAGTACATGCTGCAGTTCTCGGAATCGGCGCTTGCCGACGCCGACATTCTGTTGTATGTAACCGACGTGGTGGAGAAGCCTGAGAAGAACATCAGCTTTCTTGAGAAGGTGCGCGGGATGACGATACCCGTCATTGTGCTCATCAACAAGATTGACGAGTTGAAGAATGAAAGGCTGCTCGGCGACTTGGTGGAGAAGTGGCATGAGCTTCTGCCAAACGCCGAGATACTGCCCATATCGGCGCTCAACAAGTTCGGCATCGACATGCTGATGAAGCGCATAAGGGAGCTATTGCCCGAGAACCCCGCCTATTTCGACAGGGACCAGCTGACGGACAAGCCCGCCAAGTTCTTCGTCTCTGAAATCATCCGCGAGAAGATATTGCGCTATTACGACAAGGAGATACCCTATTCGGTGGAGGTGGTTGTGGAGCGTTTCAAGGAAGACGAGCACCACATCCACATCAACGCCGTAATCTATGTTGAGCGCGACTCGCAGAAGGGCATCATCATCGGGCATCAGGGCGTTGCGCTGAAGAAAGTGTCAACCGAGGCGCGCAAGAGCCTTGAGAGGTTCTTTGGCAAGCCCATCTACCTCGAGGTCTTTGTAAAAGTGGACAAAGACTGGCGCAACTCCGAGAAAGAATTAGGCCACTTCGGGTATAACCCGCAATAGAAAGACAAAAGCAATGGCAAGTTTAGTAGCTATCGTAGGACGGCCCAACGTGGGCAAGTCCACACTTTTCAACCGTTTTACCCAAAGCCGCCACGCCATAGTGAGCGATGTGGCGGGCACCACGCGCGACAGGCAATACGGCAAGTGCACATGGAATGGCCGTGAGTTTTCGGTGGTTGACACTGGCGGATGGGTGGTCAACTCCGACGACATCTTCGAGGATGCCATACGCAGGCAGGTGAAGGTGGCGTCAGACGAGGCCGACCTCCTCCTTTTCCTCGTGGACGTTGACACGGGGGTTACCGACTGGGACTTGGACGTGGCAAACATTCTCCGCCGCACCAAGACACCTGTCATTCTGGTGGCCAACAAGGTTGACAACAGCGGCATGGCGTACACCGCCGCCGAGTTCTACAAGCTTGGGCTTGGCGACCCGCAGTGCATCAGTGCCGCCACGGGCGGTGGCACTGGCGACTTGCTCGACCTCATCGTGAAGACCTTGCCGCAGAGGGACAAGGAGGAAGTTGACGACGACCTGCCGCGCTTCGCCGTCGTGGGTCGCCCCAATGCAGGCAAGTCGAGCTTGGTGAACGCTTTCCTTGGCGAGGACCGTAACATAGTTACCGAGATTGCCGGCACCACGCGCGACAGCATCTACACACGCTTCAACAAGTTCGGCTTCGACTTCTATCTCGTTGACACCGCCGGCATACGCCGCAAGAACAAGGTTACGGAAGACTTGGAGTTCTACAGCGTCATGCGCTCCATACGCGCCATTGAGAACAGTGACGTGTGCATACTCATGATTGACGCAACGCGCGGCATAGAGGCTCAGGACATGAATATCTTCCAGCTCATACAGAAGAACAACAAGAGCCTTGTGGTGGTAGTCAACAAGTGGGACTTGGTTGAGGACAAGAGCCAGAAGGCCATCGACACGTTCACCAACGCCATACGCAACCGCATGGCTCCGTTCGTGGACTTCCCAATCATCTTTGCCTCTGCCCTCACCAAGCAGCGCATCTTCAAGGTGCTGCAGACGGCTGTCGATGTCTATAAGAATCGCAAGGCGCATGTCGGCACCAACAAACTTAACGAGGTCATGCTGCCCATAATAGAGCAGACGCCGCCGCCGTCGATAAAGGGCAAGTTCATAAAGATAAAGTATTGCTCGCAGCTGCCCAACACGCAGATACCGTCGTTTGTGTTCTACGCCAATCTGCCACAGTACATCAAGGAGACTTACCGCCGTTTCTTGGAGAATAAAATCCGTGAGAACTGGTCAATGCACGGCTGCCCGATAAACGTTTTCATAAGGCAAAAATAGCACCCTCACCCCTTAATCCCCTCTCCAAAAGGAGAGGGGAAAGCCCCACCTTTCAGAAAGGTTCGCTCTTTTGCCATTTATGGCAAAGATTACAATATACGGTTATGAGAAAGCTTTTATCTTTTTGCCTTTTCGCCTTTTTACTCTTCACAGGCTGTGGCGGCAAGGACTCAGGTCCTGATGCCGCCCAGCTTGCCGCCCAAGCTGCAAAGGTTTATTATGACCAATTGCTGCGGGGCGACTACGAAAGCTTTGTGGATGGTCGTTACCAGCCCACCCGCATTCCGCAGGGCTACCGCGAGCAGCTCATAGCCAACGCCAAGATGTTCGTCGGCCAACAGGAAAAGGAACACAAAGGGATAAAAGGTGTTGCTGTCGCCAGTGCCAAGGCCGACACTGCGAAGCATATTGCCGACGCTTTTCTCACATTCATCTACGGCGACAGCACCCGTGAGGAGGTTGTCGTACCGATGGTGGAGCGGAAGGGGACATGGTATCTGAGATAAGCAGACGTTTGTTTAAGGTTAAGATATGAGAAAGATTTTATTTTTATTGGCGTTGGTGATGCTTCTTGGCATCTCGCCAGCCTCAGCGCAGATCTTCAATGAGAGGGATTTCTTGGGCAAGTGGGTACGCACAGAGTCAATGCAGCCTGTTGACGACTACTTGCTGTCCATTGACAGCCTTGGGTTCGGAAACAGGGTCTGGACATATATTGACGAGGATGGCGAAAGCGAGGAGGCTTACGCATCGGGCTTTTTCAGTGGGCGATGGAAGGACGAGAAACCAAACGACATGTCTTCCTTTAACTCCACGGTGTTGACAGGCTTCTCCATAACCCACAGCACTGGCGGCGAGATGCTGCACATAATCAAGGGCTGAATGGCAATCGAAGGCCTTATTGCCACTCGCGTATCACCTCGTCGGCAAGGTACATGTCCCCAAATGTGTAAAGCATGGTCGATGGGTCGTGAAAGCGGACATTGGTCTTTGAACTATACCAGAGGTCAAGGGCACGTTCCCCACTGATATGAAGTTTTTGAGACAAAATTGTAACTATGCGGCCAATCTTGTTCCACATTAGCAAATCACTAAGCATAGGTTAATATGATTTCAAGAATGTAAGATATTTATCAATTATCTCTTGGTTGAGAATACATATTTGATTGTTTGGCTGGTGCATCGACAGGTTTTGCAGGCACAGCTCTTTTGGCATCAAGCCTGCCATGTATGCTTCGATGGAATCAATCACTCTGTCGTTTGCCACGCCTCCTTCAATGAGGTCATAATCGTTTGCAATGCTTTCCCCCTGCCTGTTTGCAACAATGAAGTCAAGCCATCTCTCATCGTATGCCTCAAACTGTAGGTAACTAAAATTTTTTTTTGCCATTCCAAAGTCAAACGAATATACGTTGGTTATGGGCTGCGATTTTCGGAATGCTGCCATACGCCGTGCCCAGCTTTCGGCCTGAAGCTTTATGTCTGTCAAGTAAAAGCCTTTACCAAAATCCAAGTTTTCTCTTCCAAGTGAAACGATTGGGTGTGTTATGATTTGGGTTGAACCATGATATAAAGTTCTGTTCATTTCTTTTCCCAGTTTAAGAGGCATTGCATGACATTCTCAGTAACATTCTCACGACTTTCCGTATGCAGAGTGTCATAATAAGGATAAATGTAGTTGGTTATAAGATTTACCCTTTTCATTCGCTGATACATTTCTGATGTTGAGCAACCCATCTTCTTTGCCACCGACTCCACACATGATGCAGCAAAGATATTCTTCAATTCGTCCTCTGAGGGAGTATGGTTTATCATGTGATACTTCATGGCTTATTTCTCCTCCTCATTATACGCCTCGCGGGCTTTCTTCAATATGTCGCTGGCGAAGATGAAGTCGTTGAGACGCTTGTTTGTTGCACCCATAACTTCGTCCTTGTTGCCTTCCCACTCCTTGCGGCCTTTGTAAATAAAGATAATGGTCTCGCCGATGCCCATGACGGAGTTCATGTCGTGGGTGTTGATGATGGTCGTTATGTTGTATTCCTTTGTTATTTCCGACAGCAGCTTGTCGATGACAAGGGAGGTCTTGGGGTCGAGGCCGGAGTTCGGCTCGTCGCAGAAAAGATATTTGGGGTTGAGGACAATGGCGCGGGCTATGGCGACGCGCTTCTGCATTCCACCCGAAATCTCGTCGGGGTTCTTGTTTTCCGCGCCAAGCAGGTTGACGCGCTCGAGGCATTCCATGGCGCGTCGGTTACGCTCCTTGGAGTTCATGTTGGAGAACATGTCAAGAGGGAAGCGCACGTTCTCAAGCACGGTCATGGAGTCGAACAGTGCCGCGCCTTGGAATATCATGCCCATCTCGCGCCGCATCATCACCTTTTCTTTTTTCGTCATTGTAACGAAGTTGCGCCCGTCGTAGAGCACCTCGCCCGTGGTGGGCGTGAGCAGCCCAACGAGGTTCTTCATAAGCACGGTTTTGCCCGAGCCTGACTGCCCGATGATGAGGTTTGTCTTGCCCGTCTCGAACGTTGCGTTTATGTCGTAGAGGACAGTCTTGTCCTCAAAGCTTGTCGTAAGATTTTTTACTTCAATCATGACAGCAACTCTGTTAGGAACACGTCGGAGAAGAGTATCAGCACACTTGAGCACACTACGGCGTTGGTCGAGGCCGTGCCCACCTCCACGCTGCCGCCCTCCACGGTGTAGCCGAAATAGCTGGAGACGCTGGCTATGATGAAGGCGAAGAAAAGGCTCTTGATGATGCTCATCCACACGAACCAGGTGTTCAGCGCGTGGCGCATGCCCGCCGTCAGGTCTTCGGGCGACATCATCTGCCCTATGTATGCCGTGGCGTAGGCACCGAGGATGCCGAGGGCCGAGGAGAATATCACGAGGAACGGCATTATCGTCACCAAGCCCATTATCTTCGGCAGTATGAGGTAGCTCGCCGAGTTCACGCCCATTATGTCGAGCGCGTCTATCTGCTGCGTCACCCGCATCGTGCCAAGCTCCGAGGCGATGTTCGAGCCCACCTTGCCAGCCAGTATGAGGCACATTATCGACGATGAGAACTCCAACAGCATTATCTCCCTCGTAACGTAGCCCGTCACCCATCGCGGCATCCACGGGCTCTGGATGTTCACTTTCATCTGTATGCATATCACCGCGCCGATGAAGAAGCTTATCAGCAGCACTATGCCTATGGAGTCGACACCGAGCTGCGACATCTCCTTCACATACCGCTTGCCGAACATCCTCATGCGCTCCGGCACCGAGAACGTGCGCCCCATCAGTATCAGGTATCTGCCGAATGTGGTGAGATACCTATTCAATAACTTTATTATGAACATGCTGCAAAAGTAGGCAAAAATCACTTAAAAACTACAATTCTGAGTATAGTTTTTCGCTTTGGCAACGTTATTAATTGTTTTTTTAGTAATTTTGTGGCAAAATAGAGATTATGGCAGAAGAAACCAGCACCAACAGCGAACCATTGCAGGAGCAGCCGCAGCCCGACGTGGAGCAGATGACCGCCGAGGAAGTGGACCAATATCTTCAGGAGCACCTCAAGCACCAGGAGCTTCACACCAAGGACTTGGTGAAACGCTACGGCAAGCGCACTGTCGCCGACCACGTAACGTTCAACGTCAAGCAGGGCGAGATAGTGGGTCTGCTCGGCCCCAACGGCGCGGGCAAGACCACGTCGTTCTACATGACCACCGGCCTCATCATTCCCAACGAGGGCCACGTATATATTGACGACAAGGAAATAACGGGCTATCCCGTCTATAAGCGCGCCCGCGCTGGCATAGGCTACCTGCCGCAGGAGGCAAGTGTCTTCCGCAAGCTCAGCGTGGAGGACAACATCATGGCTGTCTTGGAGATGACGAAGCTCACCCACCAGCAGCAGCTCGACAAGCTTGAGAGCCTCATCGCCGAGTTCCGCCTTGACAAGGTGCGCAAGAACAAGGGCGACCGCCTGTCGGGTGGCGAGCGCCGCCGCACCGAGATTGCCCGCTGCCTCGCCATCGACCCCAAGTTCATCATGCTCGACGAGCCTTTCGCCGGCGTAGATCCCATTGCCGTGGAGGACATACAGCACATCGTGTGGCGGCTCAAGTACCGCAACATCGGCATCCTCATCACCGATCACAACGTTCAGGAGACGCTCTCCATCACCGACCGTGCCTATCTTCTTTTTGAGGGGCGCATACTTTTCCAGGGTTTGCCCGAAGACCTTGCGGAGAACAAGATAGTGCGCAAGAACTACCTTTCCGACAACTTTGTTTACCGCAAGTTCCAGAGCAACGAGGAAGACCGCGCTTTCGCCGCCGAAGCCCGCAAGCAGCTGCTCAGGGACGTTGAGGCGCAGCAGGCGTAGGGTACCGCTGTCTATTCCGCGAGTTGCGCCGTGAGTAAGGCGAGGAGCACGAGCGTCTGCCCGCTCAGTCTTTGCCGCAAGAACGCCATACCTCGCTTGCGGTGGGTTTTCACAGTTTCTATGCTCATGCCCAGAGCCTCGGCAATCTCGCTGTTGCGCTTACCTTCCACAACTTTCAGCAGCACTTCGCGGCTGCGTGGTGGCAGCTCGTCGATGGTGGCGAACAGCCGGCGGTAAACCTCCTCGGTGAAATATTCCTCGGTTTCCGTCAATGTGCCGGCGGCATCATCCTTTTGCCTCTCGCGGTAGAGGCTTTCCACTTTCTTGTGTTTTATGTGGTTGAGGCTGCGGTTGCGCACCGTGGCGTAGAGCCATGCCGCGACAGCCTGCTCCGACGTGAACATCACTGGGTGGGCGGCGAGGAAGGAGATGTTCTCCTGCACAATGTCCTCCGCGTCGTCGCTGTCGCCCACAATTTGCAAGGCATAGTTCACCAGTGCCCTATAATATAATGTGTAGAGCTGGTGGAAGGCTTGGTTCCTGCCTTCGTTGAGAGCGACCACGTCAAGAGACATTGCATTCATATTGTTTGCAAAAATAATTATTTTTTCTAATATTTTGTACCCACTTTCCTGCAAATGTTTGTTTTTTTAATGTAAGAAAGTAAATAAAGTGAAATTATGAGTTTATCCGAACAGCAGGCCGCACGCCTTGTACATGACTATATTCTCGGCATCATCAGCCCTGAGGATGGGGCGGCATTGCAGTCGTGGCTTTCAGCTGACAAGTCCCATCGCCGCATGTACGACAGTCTCATGTCGCGCGACGACCTTGCCCGCCGTTACCGCCAGTATGCCGCCATCGACGGTGAGCGTGCCTGGCAGGCGTTCAGCAGCCGCAGCCGCAAGGCGCGACGCATGGTATTGCTGAGGCGTGTAGCCGCCGTGGCTGCCGTCGTGGTGGTGTTGCTTGGCGGAGTCGCCGTCTTGTGGCAGTCGCGCCATGCCACTGGTTCGCGCCATGCGGTAGTGGCTGCGCACGTGAGGCTCGCCCCCGCCGTGAGCAAGGCTCGGAAATCGTCGGTGCAGTCGGGGCGGCTGCAGGGCATCGTCGTTGTTGGCGACAAGACCTACACTGTGTC
>CAZTUD010000137.1:0-7767 GCA_964616945.1 uncultured Prevotella sp.
CACATCGGTAGTGCACGGGCTTCCCAAGCCTGGGAGGCGGGTTCGATTCCCGTATCCCGCTCATGACATAAGCTCATGATTATTCCATGTCTATTAACATAGGATGGTCATGAGCTTTTTTATTTACCCTTTGACCTTTTCAGCCTCAGCTTAGGAATGTTTATTTTTTCGCCAGCCTTGAACTCCGTTTTCCCATCATTCACCGCCTCCACATAGCATTCCATTCCAGGACCGAGTTGTGCCTTGCTAATACCAGCCAGCGTCTGTTTCTCCATTACGGTAACGGTATGGTCAATACCTACAATAACGTATGCACCAGTACGAATACGCGAATCCTTGCGACTTATCTCCTCATAGCCATTTACTTCAGTTTCCTTTTTAGTATTCTCTGTCTTTGGCGACCTCTTGGTATTTACTGCAATCACAGCTTTTGCAGCTGGCTTGCCAGTTCCACTTGCTGAAATCCTCGCCTCAAGATGCTCTATCCTGTTGTCGCGCAACTTAATTTGATGGAAATAGTAGGCTACAGCCGTACATAACACCACAGACACCGCAAGTGCAATGGCAACAATATATTTTCGCTTACCCTGCCGCAAGGTCTGTTCGGTATCGTCGTCCACAAATGATTGCTGAGTTTCGGGATTTTCATCTTCACCTGTCCTGACATGGGATGCCTCGCTTACTATCAGCTCTGGCTCGTCACTTACAATTCGTTCTGACACCTCACTGACATCCTGTTCAGACTTTGTCTCCTCAACCGCAACCATTTCCTGTACCTGAGTTGGCTCCAACGCCTGAACTGGTTCCTGCGCCTGAACTAACTCATCTTCCCCATGACTGTACTTGGCATCGATGATAGAGAAATCCACGCCATCGTTAATAGCCACAGTATCAAATTGGGCAAAAGGACGGTTCACATCATTGCGCAACGACACATCAGGAACAAACGATATTTTATCCCTCCCATTGATGATAATGGGATTGCCCGTATTGACATCAACACTCTTGCGCGAGGCAATACTCACAACCTTGAAAGTACCCAAGCCTTTTACCTTAACCTGCTTGTCAGACTGCAAACCCTCACCAAGCACGTCGAACATTGCCGACACAAATTTCTCGGCATCCAACTTGTCAAGTCCATATTTGTCCACCAAAGTTGCAGCCAATTCCTTATTCCCTATCTTGTTCATTCTCCGTTGGCGGTTTTCTTTAAGTTTTCCTTGATTAAAGCAATAGGCCTGAAGTTTACCACAAGCTTTGGAGGCACCAGCATACGCTGTTGCGTTGACGGGTTGATGGCTATACGCTCAAGCCTCTTCCTAACCTCGAAAGAGCCAAAACCTGCAATCTGAACTACATCACCACCCTCAAGGGCATGGCTTACCTGCTCTATTACCGTGCGCACCATCTGCTGCGTGTCTGTCTGAGTGTACCCACTTATTTGGGATAGCCGTGATATATAATCCTTGTTGTTCATGGACTTGAAATGGTTTAGATTACCTTGCCGTAGAGGTCGAACTCATCATTGCCTGTCATCAATACTTGATAGAAATTGCCTATGCGAAGCCTTTTGCCGTCAGCAGGTATCAAGACTTCTGGGTCAACTTCCGGCGAGCAAAACTCCGTGCGGCCTATGTAATAGTCTCTTTCCTTACGGTCAATAATCACCTTGAAAACCTTGCCCACTTTCTCCGACTCTATTTCATTGCTAATCTCTTCTTGCACAGCCATCAATGTGTCAAGCCGTTCCTGCTTCACCTCATGCGGCACGTCATCCTTATAGTGCATGGCGGAATACGTGCCATCCTCCTCCGAATAGGCAAAAGCCCCCATACGCTCGAAGCGTTGCTCACGCACAAAATCCAGGAGCTCGTTGAAGTCGCCCTCGGTTTCTCCAGGGAAACCTACCATTAACGTGGTCCTGATGTTTATGCCAGGCACCCGTTCACGTATTGTCCTTATCAACTGCAATGTCTCGGCCTTGGACACATGCCTGTGCATTCTTGTTAGTATATGGTCGGAAACATGCTGCAAGGCTATGTCGAGATACTTGCACACATTCCCTTTCTCACGTATGACATCAAGCAAGTCCATAGGGAATTGGTTGGGATATGCATAATGCAAGCGTATCCATTCCACGCCCTTGATGTCAGCCATCCTGCTCACGAGCTCGGCTATACGCGACCTGCCATACAAATCAACACCATAGTAGGTAAGTTCCTGCTCAATGACTTGAAACTCCCTCACTCCCTCATTTGCCAGCTCCTCCACTTCTTGCAAAATGTCTTCCATCGGACGACTCTTGTGAGGCCCTGTTATCAGCGGTATTGCGCAATAGGCGCAATGGCGGTCGCAACCCTCGGCAATTTTTATGTAGGCATAATGGGATGGCGTAGTAAGTTTCCTACGACTGTTGGCCGACGCACGACGCGACGTGAACGACACACCGCCAAATGCCTTGCTCTCGTCGTCTTCCTTGGCAGGGCCGAGATCGTCGAGAAGTTGCTTGAAGTTGAACTTCCCATAGAATCTGTCCACCTCTGGAATGCTGTCCTCAAGTTCGTCCTTGTATCGTTGTGAGAGGCAACCCATAACATATAACTTGTTCACACGCCCCTTGCTCTTGGCATTGACAAATCTCAAGATGGTGTCAATGCTCTCTTCCTTGGCACTTTCTATGAAGCCACAAGTGTTGATGACAACAATTTCTCCCTTGGGATTTTTGGCATCATGGACACAATGGTAGCCCAAATCCTCGAACTTGCGCATGAGTTGCTCAGTGTCAACAAGGTTTTTTGAGCAACCCATAGTGATAAAATCTATCTGGTTTTTTATCATGAAGGCAACAACCTGTCTGTGTCA
Organism: uncultured Prevotella sp.; assembly: GCA_964616945.1. Taxonomy (GTDB): domain Bacteria; phylum Bacteroidota; class Bacteroidia; order Bacteroidales; family Bacteroidaceae; genus Prevotella. Next base: position 2,863 of record CAZTUD010000137.1, read on the forward strand.
GAATTTAGAACAGTGAATCCACAAATTCCTTTTTATTGAAAAGTTGCAAGTCCTCCATATTCTCGCCCAGTCCTATGTATTTCACTGGAACCTTGAGCTGGTCGGATATGCCAATCACTACCCCACCCTTTGCAGTGCCGTCAAGTTTTGTTATGGCAAGCGAGGTGATATTGGTTACGGCGGCAAATTGTTTTGCTTGTTCAAAGGCATTCTGCCCCGTACTACCGTCAAGGACAAGCAACACTTCGTCGGGAGCCGTAAGCACCACTTTCTTCATGACATCCTTGATTTTCCTCAGCTCATTCATGAGCCCCACCTTGTTGTGCAATCTGCCTGCCGTGTCGATGAGAACCACGTCAGCCTCATTGGCCTTGGCACTCTGGAGCGTGTCGAAGGCTACGCTCGCAGGGTCGGCTCCCATCTGCTGCTTTATCACCGGCACGCCCACACGGTCACCCCATATTTGTATTTGCTCCACGGCGGCAGCCCTGAATGTGTCGGCGGCTCCAAGATACACTTTCTTGCCCGCCTTCTTGAATTGATAGGCAAGCTTGCCAATGGTTGTGGTCTTGCCAACCCCGTTCACCCCTACCACCAAAATGACGTATGGCTTGTGGTCGGTCGGCAAGTCCCAATTTGTGTTGTCTTCCGAATTGTTCTCCGTAAGCAACGAGGCTATCTCTTCTTTCAGTATGCGATTCAACTCTGCTGTGGACACATACTTGTCATGCGCCACACGCTCCTCGATGCGACGAATAATCTTCAATGTGGTGTCCACCCCCACATCGGAAGTAATAAGCACTTCCTCAAGGTTGTCGAGCACATCGTCGTCAACTTTTGACTTGCCGGCTATTGCCCGCGTAAGCTTTGTCAACACGCTTTGCTTGGTCTTTTCCAACCCGTGGTCGAGCGTGTCCTTATTTTTCTTGCTGAATAGTCCAAATATTCCCATAACACAAATTAGCTAATCTTTTGCAAAGATAGCATTTAATCGGCTAACCACAAAGCAAAACTATGAAAAACAACCAAGAAAGATGAAGTCTCGGCTTAATAGCTCTTGTCTATCACCGACCATTCATCGTTCGTCGTCAGTTTGAACGATGTGTCAACAGAGCCGCTGGTTCCGCCAGAGAAGAACTCGCCCGTGTATTGCGTAATCTTGTTGCGGCTGATAGGAACATCCTCGAATGTACGACTTGCCACAGTGTTGCCACTGGCATCCAATGCGGTAACTTCCATTTTCAACAAATTCTCATCACCTTTTGGAAACGTGTAAACCTCGAACGTGCCAGGCTTGCCCGTCTCTGAGACGACAATGTTCTCCTCCTGTTTGGAATTGGCGTTGCCATTGCCCGTCAATGCGTTTATTGTAGAGCTTCCACCAGTATAGTAAAATTTCATTTTCGCCACATTGGACGGAATGTTGTCCGTGGTCACCAATCGAAACATTGACACTACCCTGCTCATGCTGACTTCTTTTTCAAGATTTTTGTCAACAGTTATATCGTCACTCCACAGGAAAGTGTCGGACATCTTACCATTATTGCCAAACAATATCTTTGTTGGATCCGTAGCTGTAGGGTTATCTTTATTGTTATAGGCAAGTATCACCACCCTATACGTGCCATTGTCAAGCGACACGGAAATCTTGCCAAAGTCCTTGTCCGAAGAGTCCTGCGACTTGTATTGAAGCCTCTTGTTGCTACTGTCATAGACAGCAAAATAGATATGGCTGCACAACTTGGTTATATCCGTGGCTCTTGATGAAAGCTCTGTTGACGCGAATGGGATTTGCTCTATTTGGCTTATCCTAAATGTTATGAGGTTTTGCTTTTCTCCATCTCCACCTTCGTCCACGCCATCTTCCACCATTTTTTGGCATGAAGCAGCCATTACAATGCAGAGGAGCAATGCTGCCTTACTGAAAAAATTTTCCATATTGATGTCAGCTCTTTAGTTTGTTTTTGCAAAGATATGGAAATATTTGGCAGACTATAGGCTTTAACGAGTTTTTTATAAAAAATTAAGAGAGGCCTACAAACTCTCGTCCTCTGGCCTCTCCAAATGTCTTTTGATTTTAGTGCTATGCTTATGGCTTTTAAGCCACGCTTTCTTGCGTTCCTCGTAATCAAGCTGATGTCGCTCCAAAAAATTGTCAGCCATCTGCTAATTTTTTAGTATTGTCAAAAAAATGGTATTGCCCGTTACTTGAAACGGCTGTAGATTACATCAATCTTCATTGGGCTGTTGGCAGCCTCCCCCTTTACGAGCTTCGTACTTGTCAAGCCCATGTTGTGCGTCACTTTCTGCACTGTCGTCGACTGGCTCGACGAGGACGAGCTGTAGCCGTAATAGTAGTAGTAATAATAAGAGCTATAACTGCTTGAGCTGCTATTTGATGTTGAGGATGTCGTAACCGAAACAGGAACCAAGACCACCTTGTTCCAGTTTTCCGACCTTTGGCTTTCGTCGACTGCGGCCATTGCGTTCACCAAGCCAGAAATGTTGCTGAAAGTATAGGTGTTGCCACTGGCATCACTTGACGACCCGTAAGCCCACGAGGCAAGATAGGATGTGCGGTTGTTGTACAAATTGCCATTCTCGAAGAACGAGTAGAGCGAATCCTTGGGCACCATGAGCACATATTGCGGCACATCGAAAGAATATTCGCTTTGTGAGGAATTGTTTATGCGCTGCAACGACAACTTTGCCGACGCAATGTTGAAGCCCTCGTGCGACGAAGTTATCTCTTCCACTGGCAGCGTCAGCTCTGTGAATATGCCAGCCGGGGTTTTCAAGTAGGTGCAACTGTTGTCAGCGACAAGGGCGTTGAGGGTGGACTTGTCGTTGGTAATGTTGGTAGCCTGTAGCACCTCGTCAGTGCCCCAGAACACCGTTACGCCGTTCAGCACGCTGTCCTTGTAGAGAGTGGTGGCCTGCCCGTTTACGGTGTCAGTGTATGCCACTTGTGCCGTGTACTTGTAGTACACCGTCAGCTGCGAGGCATCCACATATGCCATATTGCCCAACCCAGCCTTGTGCTTGAAATAGAAACCTGGCACGACATTGTTGCGGAATGTGTAAGCATTCTTGAAGTTTGACGCATCGTCGTAGTACTTCTGCAAGATGTAGGTGCCATAGTTGCTGTATGTCTTGCCGCTCTTGTCAGTGTATGGGTCGTTGAGCTTTATGGTGATGTACGCCTCGTAGGTAGAGGTGTCACGAGTTGACTCAGGCACCATAAAGTCGGTGAGCGAATAGACCTTGTCCTTACTTATTCCACCATTGCGGACATAGCCTTCCGCCATAGGGTCGAAGTTGCTGTAGTATTCGCGGTTCTCGTTCATGGGCTTGTCCATCTCGTATGCCGTAAGCTTCATGGTGGAAGTGCTGTCTCCATAAAAATCGGAATAGAACAAGCGTATCTCGCACGAGTCAGCCTTGATGACTCCTGACACCGCATTGCCGTTATCATCGTAAACAGTCATGGCATCGTGCGACGGGAACTCATAGTTCTCAAGGCAATAAAATTGTGCCATAAAGTCGCCCGTGACGTATGCTCCTGTCTCAGGGTCTCTCACCTTGCCGACGTAGCCTATGGAATTTCTCGAAAGGACTGAGTCTGCCAGAATGGATTGGCTTGCCACGTCAAACGATTGCGTCTGCACGTTCACGCCATCAATCAATTCCGACAGGGACGACCCGACAGTATCAGTCGTCTCGGTGCATGAGACAACCAACAATGAAGCTAACAGGAGACTTGCTGTTGTGTGTAGTTTCATTTCTATATTTTCTTATTCAGCCAAGAGCTTGTTGTAAAAGTTTTTATAGGCGGCGACATAGTTGTCGCCCGAATATGGCAGCATGGGCTTGCCTGTGTCCTCGGCATATGCCTTCAGCTCCTTGTTTACCTCTTTTCCAGCCTCAATGACCGCGTCGCTATAATCTACAGCCATCTTGCCAAGCTCGAGATAGTCGAAGTTCTCCGCATATTTGTCGAGCAAGCTCACCGTCGCGCTTCCATAGCCAACGCACTGTTTGAACTTGGTGCCGAAAGATTTCTTGAACTGGTTCTCAAAAAGCGACGTTATGACTTTGGAGTTGGTGAAAGTAGGGTCATCGTGGTATGCCGTCTTGACATACAATGGAATTACCCCCGCCATCCATCCCTGACAATGGATTATGTCTGGTGTCCACCTGAGTTTCTTCACGGTCTCCAGCACGCCACGGGCAAAGAAAATGGCTCGTTCGCCGTTGTCAGCAAACTCTTCGCCATTCTCATCCTCTGTCATGGTGTGCCGTTTTATGAAATAGTCCTCATTGTCTATAAAGTAAACTTGCAAACGCGATACAGGGATGCTTGCCACCTTTATTATAAGAGGATGGTCGGTGTCGTCTATTACAATATTGAGCCCTGACAGCCGTATGACCTCATGAAGCTGCCCACGCCTCTCATTTATGTTACCCCATTTTGGCATGAATGTGCGCACGTCAAAACCATTGTCCTGCATTTTCTGAGGAAGGTTTCGACCCATTTGAGCCATCTCGGAGTCAGGAACGTATGGCACTATTTCTTGATTGATGAATAGAATCTTCTTTCTGGCCATTATTTTACTCTAATATTATAATATTGGGTGCAAAGGTACGGATAAATAACGACAAAACGCCCGTTTTTGCACGAATTTACACAAAAACGGGAGTTTTTTATGGAAGTTTAGAAGTTTTATTCCACTACCACCAATGCGTCATCCTCCATGACACTTTGACCGACCTTTACGCAGATGGCCGTTACTTTGCCGTCTTTCTCGGCCTCAATGTTGTTGGCCATCTTCATTGCCTCGAGCACAACCAGTGCGTCGCCCGACTTCACCTCGTCGCCCACCTTGACGTTTATGGCGGTGATAG
>CAZTUD010000138.1:0-7747 GCA_964616945.1 uncultured Prevotella sp.
ACACAAAGATACGCAAAAAAATTGATATAAACTAATTTTCAACATCTACTTATGAGTTAATGAGAACTTAAAACTAAAGAACTCAAAACTCAAGAACCTATCTTAATGCTCCACGTACAGCATGTGCTGGTCTCTGTCGGTAATCCACCAGCGGCCGTCTATCTTCTGATACTTGTCATAGTAGCGGATATAGATGTGCGTGGGAACATCCTTGTCGTCAACGAGCAAGGCTGTGAGGTAAACGACACCGGTTGCATGGGTCGTGTCCTGAAAGTCAAGATACTGCTGGCCGGTCTGGTGGAAAGATACTTTTGCCTTGCCCGACTGCTTGTAGACCTTTATCATACTGTCCACGTCGTTGAACTGTGTAACGTTGCCGCCAGCATAGATTTTCAGATTGAGATTCTTGACGAATATCTCACGGTAAGCGTCCTGATTACCCTTGTCGCTTTCCACGGCATATTTGTCAACGAGCGCACGGAGTTGTGCGCGGTCGCTGAGTTCCTGCTGGCTGACGGCTTCCTGCGCGAAAGTGCTGACAGATACCAGCAACATTGCGATTGCGAATAAAAACTTCTTCATTTCCTTATTTTGTGCTATTTTGCGATATATTTTTTGCCGTTCATTATATAAACGCCCTTTCCGCCTTGGTATTGAGTGCCGTCAAGGTTGTAGGCTTTTCCATCCTTAGCCTTGTCTGCGTGAATCGAGGATATTGCCGTTGCCTGCTTGTCAAGCCCGAGACGCTTGAGCCAGCTCTCTACAGTATCGCGGGAAGATGAGTTCCGGATGCTTGAGCCGGAGATGCCGAGACCTTCGAATATTGTGGCATTCGGGAAGTAACTTCTGAGCATGGTTGTGTAGCTGCCAATCCCGCTGCCGCCGTGGGTTCCGAAAGGCACAAGGGTCTTGCCGTCAAGCTCCGTATGCTTTTCAAGGAACGTGCGGATTATCTTTGGTGGCTGCCCCATCCATATAGGACCGCCGATAAAGACCGTATCGTAATCGGAAACATTGTCGAACTCACCGACGTATGCGGGACGGGCGTCGGACGGCTCTATGTTGTTGACATAGTTCACGCATTCCTCATAGTTTTCTGGGTATGGATTCACGGGAACAATCTGGAACGTGTCCACATTGGCAAGCTCTGTGATGTAGTCCACCATAATGGCAGTGTTGCCTCGCTCTACTGTTCCCACCTGCCAGTTCTCGCCTGCGCGTGAGAAATAGACAAGTAGCATCTTGCCTTTAGAAGTTGCGCCATTGCCTTGAGCAAAGGCACCCATTACCGCAATGAATGAAAGAATGGTTGTAAGTACTCTATTCATAGACCCTTTATTTGATGACAGATTCCACCCATCTGTCAACCTTGTCCATACCACCACGGACATTGTGTCCAGCGATGGAGAAAGCGCCAGTGACGTTGGCATTGGGGTATTGGTTCTTCAAATCATCGACCACGCTGCCAAGCCCACTACCCTCATGGGTGGTGAACGGAATGATAGTCTTGCCGTTGAGGTCATATTTCTTGAAGAAAGTGAACATCACCTGCGGGTATGTACCCCACCAAATAGGGCCGCCGATAAAGATAGTATCATACTTCGCGATGTCTTTCACTTCTCCCTTGAATGCCGGGAATTCGCCATTGCGTGTCTCGTCCTGTGCCACCTTGATAAGCTGGTTGTAGGGCATGTCGTAGTTCTTCTCTGCCACAATTTCAAACTCATCACCACCCGTCAGCTTCTGAATCTCATCGGCCACAAGCTTTGTGTTGCCTACCTTGATGTTTCCGACGCTGTAGTTCTCGCCTGCATGTGAAAAGAACACTATCAGCACATTGCCGTCCTTCTTCACTGTTGTTTCGTTGTTGTTACTCATTTCATTTACCTCCGATTCGTTACTTTGTCTCTTGCTGCCATTGCATGATACCGACACGAGCAGCCCCGCTATCAGCATCATAATAAATTTCATCGCATTCATCTTTCTCATGATTACTACTTCTTTGATTTCTGATGCAAAGTTACTATGATTACGGCAATAACACCTTATCCATTTTACCAAATCATTTACCAATGTTACGGAACATTGACTACCCGTCAATTATGCTTTTATCACCTTTAAGAAAATCCATAATGTTGAGTATCAGAATGCCGTCTTCATTTCTATGTGTAGGAGTATATCCGCCAACAATGAGAATTTTCTTGAAGTTGTCACCAATCCGTTGTAGCGACGCAAGTTCTTGTTGCATCTTGTCCTGATCTGGTATATTCCATGCCGACTGTATGTAATAGCGCTGATAACCCATGTTGCAGACGAAGTCGACTTCCAACTGTCGCCTGACGCTATTGCCTTTGTCATTACGTACATAGTCGTAAACAGTGCCGACATCAACGGAATAGCCTCTCACACGCAGCTCATTATAAATAAGGTTCTCCATCAAGTGTGGCTCTTCCACCTGTCGGAAATCAAGTCTTGCATTACGAAGTCCAAGGTCTGAGAAATAATATTTTGCAGGAGATTCGATATATTTCCTGCCTTTGATGTCATAGCGCATGGACTTTTCGATAAGGAATGCGTCTTGCAGTATCGAAAGGTAAGAGGAAATTGTATTTGCCGTTATATCACTGCGTTTTACAGTTCGAAAGGTATGTTCTAATTTCGTCGGATTTGTAAGCCCTCCAATTGTAAGTCTCGCTTTATTTCCATTTCCTACAGAGCATTTTTGCAGCATGCTGCAATTTTACTTTGCAAAGATAAGGAATAATATCAAATCACGCAACATTATTGCGGCATTTTTCTTTTATTGGTAGTAAAGAAATCCCGAATGGCATACGCCATTCGGGATTTCTTTACCTTTTAACTTTTTTACCCTTTGCCTTTATTTAGTGCGTCGCCTTCAGATACTGTAGCGAGCCGTACCAATAGCTCGCAGTCGTGCCACCGTCGATGAGGATGTCAGTACCAGAGATGAAACGCCCACGGCTCGACATGAGGAATTCGGCAAGGTCGCCTACCTCGTCGGGCGTGCCTGCACGATGTGCCGGGCTTGTCGCAATCATGTCGAGATAGCCCTTGGCGCGTGGGCCGTGAAGCTCGTCATTGGCAAGCGGAGTGATGATGATGCCCGGGGAAATGGAGTTGATGGTAGCACCACGCTTTGCCCAGCGGTCAGCCTCATAAGCCACACGCAGGACATTGCAGCGTTTTGAGTACTGGTAAGCCTTCAGCGTGTCGTTGATAGCCTGTACGAAGTCGAGCTTTGTCAAGTCCTCCGGCTTACTCATGGCAAGTGCGTCGTTCTGCTCCTGTGGCAATGCCTGCAGACGGTGGCCGCTCTGCGAGGAGATTATGATGCCAGAACCGCCTTCTGCCATGACCTTGCCAAATTCTTCAAGGAGCACTGCCGTACCTACCATATCCACACGAAGGATTTCCGCTACCGGTGCCTGTGAGGGCGAAACCCCTGCCGCGTTGATGAGATTTGTAATCTCACCATACTTCTGCGCCTCCTTCACCAAGGCGAGGATGTCGTTCTTCGAGCCGAGGTCAACACGGATAGTGGAGCACTCGAAGCCAGCGTCCTCCAATGTCTTTGCCGCTGCCTGGGCATTTTTCTCACTGTAGTCGGCGAGCACCACGTGCTTGCCTGCTGCCACTCTGCGGACAATGGCCTGGCCGATTGAACCGCTTCCTACCAATACTGCTACTTGTTTGGATAAATTTTGCTGCACTCGGCCATTTGCAAGCGAGCTTGCATGACCCTCATTTGCTACGATTTTCATTATTTCTTGGCTTTTGTTTTAATTCTGATGCAAAGTTACGCAGTTTCTATCTAAGGACTTTTATAGATTTGACGGATTTAATTACCAATGTTACTGTGGTTGACAATATCAATGACGATTTGCAAGAAAATCCCTTATTGCACGATGCCACCAGTCCCACGAGTAGCCCACCGAGGGGTGATTGACAGTCATGGCTTTTGCCCTGCCGCCGTTGCCCAGCGCATAGCTGCCTGTCTCAACCTTGTAGCCGTCAATGACTATTGGTTCGCCATTCCTCCAACGCCCGTCTCCCGGCAGATAATTCCACAAACGGCTGCCCCATACTATGATATACTGTGGCAGATATTTGTCGATGACCTCATAGAACACCCGGCTTGCGTGGGTGTACTGCTCGTTGGTTCCCGCCTGACGAGGTCCGCCCATCGCCACTTGCAGGTAGTTGTAGAACATCACCGACTGCCATATCCGCCGACGCTCCGCCCAGTCGGTCTCGTGTCCTACAAGGCTGCGCTCGAACTTTAGGAAAGTGCTCATCCAACGTTGCCTGCCAAGGCGCTCGTTGAGATAATCGCCCAGAACGCCGTTGGTGAACGACATGCACTCCCTGTGGCGGGCAGTGTCGCCACAGTCATCACAGCCCTCCTCACAGTAATGGCTCTCGCCAAGCACCATGATGCGCTTGCCGAAGATGCCGCCACTATAATAGTCCTTGCCGACGAACGGCTGAAAGAATGCTCCCATCGATACTACGCATTAAATGCTAGTGATTAATGTCGGCCACAAGGACCGCGCCCTGCACTATCACAATCCAATGGCAAATTTAAGAAACATTTTCTAAAGCACCAACTAAACCACGAACTTTTTTCATGAATATCCGCTAATCACCCAACCTTTTGCGGAAAACAATATGAAATAAATTCACAAAAAGTAAAAAATTAGGACAACGGAAAAGTGGTCTTCTACAAGCAAAAAACGCCTCCTGCGGCACCTCTTCGAACCTCGTGCGGCGCACGGGCATCTACCTTACGGCGTAAGGTCTCCTGCTTTACGCCGCCGAGGTGCCTTCTTCGCGGCGTAGGGAAGGCTTCTTGGCGGCGCGAAGAAGGCACCTTGCCGCCGCGAAGGTGGGTGGTTTGCGGCAGACAGAAAGATTAAATTTTGTTATATCGTTGATTTGCAACAACTTAACAATCTCGCCCACCATTGCGCTGTACGAAAATATTCTTTGGCTTGTTGAAAATAACGCGCTCACAGAGGGGGTTGCGCGGAAAAGAATTTTACAATGAATATTGCACGAAAACTTTGGGATATGATGCCTGGTCGATGGCTGCAAGCACTTGGCCACGCTTGACGTGTTGACCCTCACGCACAAGCAGACGGACAATGCAGTCAAAGACCTGCGGCATGACGTTGACATCCTGACGGCCCACGGATGGACGCGGAATAATTCTCGGCCAGCGACACATGGTCCTTCTTGACAGTCATCACCTCGAGGCTCCGCACGTCGTCATCACTGCCTTTGCCTTCCTGCCTACAACCTGCCAAAGCAATGCGCAAACGCAAGGGGGCTTACATCAATGTTCCAAATATTGGAGTGGTGATGCTGACCTTACACACATAAGAAAACTGAAATCATAAAACTGGCTGATTTCAAACAGATGATGCTTGATTAAAGTTGTCTTGTTTTTCATAAAATCATAGATATTGATGCATACCATTTCTTTAGAAACGATCCAACTCTTCTTGGGCAGAGCCTTTTCCCTTGAATGACTTCTTCTGTTTGAAGGAATAGGTGACTGACAACTGGACAAGTCGAGAGGCGCCTTTACGGTATTCTCGGTATGATACATCATTGGTATTGACCAAGTTCTTTTGCCTATATGTTTTTGCAATATCATTGAAGAATAGATTGAATGACCAGTTTTTTACCGACTTGCTCAACATGACATAGAATGAGCAGTCCCCTTCATAATATAGGGTTGCCTGATGTCCCTTGCTCGTCCAAGTTCCACTGACATATGCGTACATTGACCACGGAAGGTCAATGCGGTTGGTGAAAGTAATCTTGCCAATAGGCTTGCTGTAAGTCCTGTTGTTGTATTTCAGGTTTTGGAAAAGCAGCGTGCCTTGTAGCATGGGATGCCACTTGCCAACATTGAAACTCTGAGATGCGATGAAAAGATAGCCGTCGTAATTGGGCAGATTAATTTCCTGCCGTACGTTCACGTTCTCCTCAGGCAGATATGTATAAACCGTGTTGATTGTCCGCAAGTAACGATTATAGGAAGCGGACAAGATTGTCTGTTTCCATTGCAAAGACAATTCAAGTGAGCGTGTCAACGAAGATTTCAACAGAGGATTGCCTGTCTCCCAAGACGTATGTGATACATAAGTGTAATTATTGTTAAGCATGCTGTAGCTCGGCCGGTCGATATTAGTACTGTAGGTTAAACCCAGACCAAGGTTGTCTTTCTGATAGTTCAGGCTCAATGTTGGCAACACATCCGTAAAACTCTTAGACTGCTCTTTCACTTTGACACCATTCCGCTCGTAGTCAAAGGCCGTATTCTCAATCCTCAGCCCTCCGCTCAGATTCCAATTCGGGCCAAGACTATAGTCAATGTTCAGGAAGCCGGCATAAAGGTGCTGCCGTTCATGGTCAGCTGATGAGCCGAGAAACCTTTCGTCCAGACTGCCCTGACTTCGAAACGTCATTCTATTCTTTGTATAGGAATACTGCGCGCCAACATCTGCATTCAGCTTGCCAAAAGTCATGCTCAAGTCTGCTTTGGAGGCTACGATGTGATACGCGTTGTTGTTTCCCGTCAAGACATTCCATCCTGTTCCGTCATCCATTGTCTCGTCTGTGGCAGAAGTCTGCTTGTTACTGCCATAGATATAATCAGCATCAAAAGAAAAATCAAAGTTCTTGCCAAACTTCAGATACGAGTAAGCGTTCACTGAATGCAGATAACTTTGTGATTGAATCTTTGACACTAACGTTGCCGACGTTGCATCAGCTAAAGCATTTGTCTGGAATTTGCTATCGGCCTTGTAGTGGTTGTTAGGCACTCGGCTGAATTCGTATCTCACGCCTGCTGATTTGTCAGGCGCAAAATCGTAGCTGGTCCCGATGTTCGCCTTAAGCGACTTTGTACGCGAACGATATAAGCCGTTCGTCTCGGTATGGAAGGCATCATCGTTGAATTGCTCCGTGTAAGTACGGTGTTGTTTATATCCTGAATTGTCCAAAGTGGCTCCGCCGTAGAATCCAAGTCCGCTATGAAGCATATACGACAGGCTGGCAGTTGCCGCCCCCGAAGCGACCTCAGACAGAGTACCTGTACCCGTAAATATACCTGCTAACCCCTCGTCAAGCTTTTTTGTATGGATGATAATGACGGCTCTCACATTCGAGTCGTAGCGAATACCTGGACGAGTTATTATCTCTACGCTGCTGACTTTTTCTGGAGAGAGGTGACTGACTTCTGTCTCATCCCGTACTTTCCGCTTGTTTATATATATTTCAGGAGTACCTTTACCCAATACTGTCCCATCGGAAGGGTCTATCAACGGCATCTGCCTAATGGCATCTGTCATGGAAGGAAGCTTGCTCAGCGGATTGCCATCCATGCTCACAGTTAAGCCATTCTCCTGCATCTTGACATACTTCCTCGCTGCGGTTACGACAGCTTCTCCCAACTTCGTTGTAGTTGGCATCATTGTGATTGTTCCAATTAATGGCGAGGAGAATAGACGTTTAAAAGGCTTTAAACCAACATAGCTTACTCTCAAAATTACTTTTTGAGCCTCACAAGGGATAACGAAATAGCCGCTTTCATTTGTTACACCACCATTGATAAACGAGGAATCTGTGGGAGAAAGCAAGGCTACATTGGCAAACTCTATTGGCTGCCCTTTGTCATCAACTACACGGCCTTTATAGCGTAACGCTGTCTTTTGCG
>CAZTUD010000139.1:0-7688 GCA_964616945.1 uncultured Prevotella sp.
TCTGTCAGCGTGCGGTTGCTCAGGTAGAGGTCGCGGTTGTAGAGACCCTGCCAGAACATTGAGAACTCCAGGCCTTTCCACTCAAATCCCAAGTCGATGCCGAAGTAGCCCAACGGCTTGTTGTTGCCGATTATGGTACGGTCGTATTGGTCGATTACGCCATCGCCGTTCAGGTCTTTGTATTTCACGTCGCCAGGGCGAATGTTGGTGAAGCCCCTCATCACCGGGTAGTTGTTGGCTATGTCTTCAGCCGAGAGGAAACCGTCGGCCACAAGACCGAACGTCGCGCCTGGACGGTTGCCAGTCTGCCTCATGTAGTCGTAAGGCACATTCTGCTCGTCCATGAAGAGCAGCTTTGCGTATTCCACCGACCAGTTGCCCGACACGTAGTAGTTGAAGTCGCTCACGTGGTCTTGCCACGATGCCGACAGCTCCAGCCCCTGACGGCGCACCTTGCCAATGTTCTCATTGGGATACGAGGTGCCAAGCAACTCTATGCTTTTGCCCCTTGTCTGGAGAAGGTCGTAGTATTTGTCGTTATAGTAGTCGAAAGTGAAGTCCAGGCGGCGGTTGAAGAGCGACACGTCGAGCCCTACGTTGAACTTGTTTGCTTTCTCCCAAGTGATATACGGGTTGGCGAGGCTGGATTCCTGAGTGGCGCGGATGTCGCTGCTTTGGCTTTCGCCATAGGGATAATACGTAGTGCCCAGCGACTCGTAAACCTGGCGGTAGATGAAGTAGCCCGAATTGGTGATACCGTTGCCGGTGTGTCCGAACGTGGCGCGGAGCTTCAGCCTGTTTATCCACCTTGCCGGTTCCATGAAGCTCTCCTTGGCGATGTCCCAGCCAATTCCTCCAGCCCAGAAGTTGCCCCAGCGATGGCCGGGAGCATAGCGGTTGTAGTAGCTTTGCGTCATGGCAAACTGCGCGAAATATTTCTTGCCATAATCGTATTCGGCACGCTCCATGATGTTCGTGGGCAGTTTCGGCAGGTCATAGTCACCAATCTGTTGGTGGGTGTCGGCCATGAGCTTCCCTTTCAGGCCATGCACACCAAACCGTCTGTCGTAGTCAACAGAGAACTGGCCGTAAAGCTCATTGTAGGTGGCAACGTCGGAGAAGTCGTTCGACTGCGACTTGTTCTCGCCATACATTGTGTAAACGGGACTTCCGTCCGACTCCTCGCGGTAGTCGTAAACCACAGTCTGCTTGGTACGCGTTATGGCTGTCTTGCTCAGTGAGATGACATTGCCCAAGGCTGTGGCGGAGAGGCCTTTCACCAGCTTGTTGAAGTCATATTTCAGTTTCAACGAAGCCTGTATGTCGCGCGTGTTGTCGGAAATGTAGCCCGAATTGACCGTCTGCGACATCAAGTTGTTGGTGAACGATATGTTGCCGCCCCATGTTCCATTGGGGTTGTGTATGGGATAAGCGTAGTTCGGGGTCTCGTATATGTTGAGCAGCAAGTCGCTGTAGCCTGAGCCTGTGCCGCCAGGCTGCGTGCCCTCTATGACACGCCCAAGAGCCGTCATGGTGGCCTCAAAGTCGTCGGTGATGTTGATGTGCACTTTCGACGAAATCATGTAGCGGTTGAGCTTCAAGTTGGTGTCATAGCCCTGCGACTTGTCGGTCTTGAAGAGCCCTTGCTCATTGAGATATCCGAGGCTGACGAAGTATTGCGCTACCTTGCCGCCACCCGACACGTTCATGTTGTACGACTGCGATATGGCGTTGTCCTTCAGCAGCTCGTCTTCCCAGTTCACGTTCGGGTGTAGATATGGGTCGTTGCCACTCCTGTAGGCATCGAAGTCGGCACGGTCGTATAGCGGCGACTTGCCGTCGTTCTGCAATGCCTCGTTCAGCAGATAGGTGTAAGTGCCCGCATCCAATGGGTGCAGCTTCTTCACTGAGCTGTGGAAACCGAACTTGCCAGTCAGAGAGACGTGCAACTCGCCTTTCGACGGCTTCTTTGTAGTGATGATGAGTGCGCCGCGTGAGCTCTGCATTCCGAGGAACATAGAGGAGAGCGCGTCTTTCTCAAGCGTAACCGACTCTATTGCCTCTGGGTCGAGCGAGAGCATCTCGCGCTGCACGCCGTCAACTATCACCACGGGGCCTTGCCCGCGCGAGCTGTAGAGGAACTGCGTGTTGTCGCCGTAGGAGCCTGCGCCGAAACTTGCGGGTATGGAACCCATGAGCGAACCCTGCGTGTTGTTGGTGATGTTGCCGAGTGCAAAGCCCCTGTACTGCTGTACATTGAGCCCTGTAAGGCGGCCTTGCAGGGCTGTCATTATGTTGGGAGCCAGATACTTGTCCAAGTCCTTGGTGTACACGGTGGAAGCAGAGCCGAGAAATTCGTCTTTCGGTGTCGTCTCCCCGTAGGGGCCAGTTATGGCAAGCTCGTCGTTGGTGAACTTGTCGGCGAGGTGCACGCTGAACACCTTGTTTATCTTCAGGTTCCTTATGTTGCCCACTTTCATCTCCTTGTAGAGATAGTTGATGTGGGTGAAGGTCAGCACGTCGCCTTTCTTGTAGTTGAATGGAAACTCGCCATTGCCGTTTGTCGTAACCGACTGGTTGGTGCCTTTCAGCGTTACGATTACTCCTGGTATGGGGTTGTTGTATTGATCGCTCACCACTCCCTTTTCGGGTGTGCTGGTTGCCTGTGCCCTTGTTCCTGCCGGAGCCATTGCAAGCAACATGCCGAGGAACAGGAAGGCTGCGAGGCGCGAGCATTGTTTGATGATTTTGTCGAACATAATCATTGTTTTCAATCAGTTAATGTTATTAATCGCACGAGAACACGTATGTGAACGGTATAGGTCCGTCACCATTGTCGTCTTGCACGACTACGGAGCGATCCTTGTTGGTGAATACATAGTCTATATGCTCAAGCGTCTCACCGTCGGGAATGTTGAAGAAGCCCGCCGGCCAGAACGTGATGTTGTAGGTGCCGTCCTCGTCAACCTGTGGTGTCATCAGGGTCTTGGAGGTCTTCTCGCTGACGACGTAGGTCTTGCCCGATGTGGTGTAGGCCGTTGCTTCAAGGTAGGCATCCTGCCCCACGAGGTCGTTCTCGAGGATGTTGCCGAGGAAGCTGAAGGTTATCAGGTCGTCCTGCAAGGCTGACGACGGCACTGTCCGGTTGGCGTGCAGGTTGCAGAAGTCAGTAACTGGGCCCTTGCCGCCCACAACCTCGAAACATTCCGAGCTGTATGCCACTTTCTTGTGGTCAGTGCCGTCGCCGAAGCCATTGTCAGTATGGTTGACGAAGAAGCCGAGGTGGCAGCGCAGGTTGCTCGGCCCCACCTTTGTCTTTATATAGACGGTATAGGTGGGTTTGTCGCCACTCTGTATGTCCCAACGTTGGTCGGTCTGGAACACCACCCACTCCATGTCGTTCACGTAGTTTGGCCCCACGCCGTATTCCTGTGTCAGGCATTGCACCCACGTGCGCCCGTTGCCACTCTTCGGCAGGTCGGTGGATGGTACAACCGACATGGTGTATATCGTCTCTCGGTCCTCGCCAAAACTGGTCTTGTAGGTAACCGTGGCGTTGTCGGCGACATGCCAGTCCCTTGGCGCGAGTATTGCCACCACAAAGCGGTCATTGCTTATTGCCGCGCTGGATTCTATGTGTCCGTTGATGGTGAACGTGGCCTCGTCGCCGGCGTAGGCGTAAGTTACTTCCTTGCCGTCATAGACTTGCGTCACGCTCACACTGTCTATATATACGCACCCGCCCATCACCAGCGCCACCACCGATGCCAGCGCCAGTACCAACGAGTTCCTGTGCTTGTGTATCCTATTCTTCAGTTCCATTGTCTTGGCTGTTTTGTTGGTTATACTCTCTCTCCATCGTGTAGGTGTACTTGTTGCTGTAGCAGCCTGGGCTGAGGGTCATGGTCAGCTTGCGCACACCGTCGCTGATGGGGTAATTGATTTCCACTGCCGTCGTGTCGGCCGAGGAGCTTTCCAAGAAGTAGAGGGTGTACATGTATTGCGGGTCGTCGGTTTTCCACACACCGTTGCCCTTCACCACAAATGGCAGGTAGTTGTCGATGGTATAGGTGCCGTCGGCATTGAGGTTCAGCCTGAACTTGCTGAAGTCCATGTGGTCGGTAATGTCTATCGTGTTGCGCTCCACCCCAGTTATCTTCCATGTGCCCGTCAGGTTCTTCATAGGCTCAACGCCCTTGTATGGGTCGGAGTCGTCGGTGAATGAGCTGCACGAGGCCGCGAAAGACACCGCAAGCGTCAGCAGGGTGGTCTTGATAATGTTGTTCATGGCTCTTCTGTAAAAGGTTTATTCGTAATATGGGTTCTGTAGTAGTTCGGGTGTCTTCGCCACCTCGTTGTATGGCAACGGGAAGAAGTATTCCGCCTGGCGGAACACGTGGGTGCGCACCACAAACGTGCGGTAGGTGAGGTTGCCACCCGTGTTGGTGATTTCGAGGCCGTGCATCGGCGCGTTCTCCACCTGGTCGGCAATCATCCATCGGCGCACGTCGAAGAAGCGGAAGCCCTCGAACGCCAGCTCCACGCGGCGCTCGTCGCGTATGGCTTGGCGCATCTCCTCCTGCGTCATGTTTGCCTTCAGGCCGTAGTTGCCGTCGTCGCCAGCCTCAATGCCCGCGCGTCGGCGGATGAGCCTCAGTGCCTGATAAGGGCTCATCTCCTCTCCGCCGACTGTCTCCGTGAAGTCGGGTCCGTAGTATTCGTTGGCAGCCTCGGCGTAGTTGAGCAATATCTCGGCAAACCTTATCAGCGAGCGGCTGCGTGGTGGGCCTACCCAGTAGTTGCCCGCGCAGTTGCGGTTGACGAACTTGTGGATGTAGTAGCCTGTGGGCGTGCCCTTGTGCACCTCGTCCTGCGTTGCGCCGTCGCCCGTATATGTGCGCACCACATAGTTGGCGTCGTTGCCATTGCGCTGCACGTAGCCGTTGTAGGTAACGCTGTTGAAGAAGCGCGGGTCGCGATTCACATTGGGGTGCAGCGGGTCGTACTCATATTTGCTCTCGCCGATGGGCTTGCCGTCGAGCATGGGGTAGGCGTCGCACAGGTCACCATAGATGTAGCCGCCATCGCCGCTGCCGCCACACGTCTTGGGACACAACATCTGCAACACACTGTAGCCGTTGTCCTGCTTCTTCTCAAGAATGAGTTCCTGGTATGGACCGTAGTCGTAGGTCATGCCGTTGTCTTCGGTAACGTTCTTGAAGTCGGAGGCCATAGTGATGGCGTAGTAGCCCCATCCTGCCTCGTGCTGGTGTGTCTCGTTGTTGGTGTGCACCTCGTAGAGCTTGTAGTCGCTGTTGTTGGTCATAAAGTCCTTGGCGGCCTGGTAAGCCGTATGCCACCGCTCGCGGTCATAGGTCTCGAAGCCGAGCAGCAGCTTTGTGGAGTCGGTGCCGAAGCCGCTGCCATTGTGCAGAGGACTCGCCATGTCCAAAGTGAGCCTCGACATGAGCGCACGGGCATCGGCCTCGCAGATGCGCCCGTTGTTGCGCCCCGTGGTGCGCGGGCGCAGCACGTCGGCGTCGAGTATGGCCTTGCACTCGTCGAGGATGTAGTTGGCACATTCCTCATATGTGTTGCGCACGGCGTTCACCTGGTCGTTTGCCTTATAGACGGTGTCGCCCTGCAAGGGTATGCCGCCATAGTGGCGCAACAGGATGTAGTAGTACCACGCACGCAGGAAACGTGCCTCATACGTGTACTGCCGCTTGGTGCTCTCTATCATGGGCGTGCGTTGAACGTCCTGCAGAAACTTGTTGCAACGGCGGATATTGGTGTAGCAAGTGCTCCACGCGTCGTTGGTAACTGTTACAGGATTGATTGTGCCCGTGGCAAACGCCATGCCCGTGGAGATTGACGACGACTGCTTGAATTCAGCCTCGTCGCACGCCACTTGCAGGCCGCCGTTGCCGAAGCGGTTCAGCTCCGTGTCGAAGCCTATGTCTGCGTAAATCTGGGTCAGGAACCCCGCGGCATAGGTACTGTCAGAAAAGACAAGATCCTCGTCCAGGTCAGTCGTCACGGTCTGGTCGAGAAAGTCGTCATTGCATGATGCGAAGCCCAAGACTCCGACCATTGTTGCAATTACACACGTTTTAATTTTCATGGTGTACCAGTTTTGTTATTTAATATAGGTTTTTTATACGCTTTTCAATATTATTTGACGATTTGCGCCTTTGTTTCCACTATATGCCATCCGAGTCTTTTATGTTAATTAAGTGTAAAAGTGGCAAGAGCCTTTTCTTTTTTCCCGAAAGTCTTGACCAGCACCTTTGCGCCCTGGGTGAGCAGCTGAAGCTCAACCTCAACGGTGATGCTGCGGCTCTCGCCAGGCATCAGCGTTACGTAGCCGTCGCTCATGATGGCTGGCAGTATGCGCTCGCCAGTCTTGCGGTTGACGAGACGCACGCGGTTGGCAAACGACACGGTTTTCGACTTGTTCTCAAGTACGACGGTGAACTTCCCTTCCGCTTTGTTGAGATTCCCGATTGTTGCCTTGAGGTTGGTGTCGGGCAGTTTCAGCAAGTCGCGATAGTCGAGTTCTTTCTGCCCGTTGCGCCAGTAGAAATTCTCGGAAATCTGCTTGCCGGAAGCATCAGTGAGGCGGAGGCGAATAAACTGCATTGCCGTTGGACTGTCGAACGACTTGAAGTCGATGTCGAATGCGCTCGCGATATTGCTTGCGGCAACGTCAACCACAGCCTCATGCGAATAAAGCTCCTTGCCGCTCATGTCATAAACGGTTGCCGATGCCTTCGCCTCGCGCAGTTCCCCTGACGTGGCGTTTATGACTTTCACGTTGTTGGTCAGGCAGTTCCACTGTATGTGTCTCGGCTCGCACGCCTGCTTTGCCCCCCAGTAGCAGCCTGTGGGGTCGTAATAGTAGTCGTAGGTCTGCCACACGAACGAGGGATAGGCAGGGTGGCTCATCCAGATGAGTATGGCTGACGCATCGTTCCACATCTTGTCGTTCCATGCCTCATACATGCCTTTCATGTCCTCCAAGTTTATGAGTTGCGCCTTCTCGCAGAACTCCTCAATGCCCTTGGACTCGCCATAGCGCTGGTTCACTGAATTCTTGTAGTCTATCGGGCCACCATTCCATGCCTCCTTGCCGAAGAAGTGGCGGTTGTAGATGGTGCTGTCGTCGTGTTCGAGCTGGTCGTCGGTGGGCAGCGGCCACTGTACATTCTTCGGTATGAACAAGCGCAGGCTCTCATAGGTGGGGAACGTTGCCATGCCTATCTCCGAGCGGAAGCCGTAGCCATAGTTGTAGCCGTAAGGATAGGCGGGCTTGTTGAACGCAAGGTTGCTTGCCGAAGTCTCGAAGTGGTGGCGCGGCGGCATGTCCTTCCACCAGCCGCTGCCCGACTTGGCGTCCTGGTTGGAGCAAGAGGTGTAGAGGCGGTCGTTGGCATCATCTTCCATGACAATAAGGCGCAACGCCTGGTCGATGTCGGGCACAGGATGTGTCTCGTTGGCTCCGCACCATACGGCTATTGAGGCGTGGTTGCGCAGGCGGCGCACCTTGTCGCGGGCGTTTGTCTTGAACGTGTCGTGCTGCACCACGTCGTTGTAGGCTACGTAGAGCCAGAAATCTGTCCACACCATGATGCCATACTTGTCGCAATAGTCGTAGAACTCGTCGTCGGTGACGCAGCCCGTCCACA
>CAZTUD010000140.1:0-7662 GCA_964616945.1 uncultured Prevotella sp.
GGTTGGGTTACTACTGCCTTTCAAGCTGCTGGTGCTCTTGTTCCTTTAATGAAATTTATTCCTAAGTAGTTATTTTTGTTTATTTCTTTGTACTTTTGCAAAAAAAATGATGTTAGTTGCTATTATCCTGTTGTGCGTCTTGGTGTATTTTTATCGCACCACTGACGTTGAGAGCACAAAGCATGCCTTGAAGATAGGTATTATTTGTGTATCTTCTTTTATTGGCATTTTGTTGCTCTTTGGTTTGTTCGGTCTTGGTTTTGCTATTTATGCCCTGCTTTACCATTAGCAGCCATACCCCCATCCGCCTGTAAGGCGGCATTTCTCGTATTTGCGACCAATACTAAAAAGTGTTGGTCGTAATTTGTTTGAATGCGAGCAAGGCAACGCCTTTGCGCTGCAACTTATAAAAGATAATGGTAAAGCCGCAATTTCATGTTTTTAGCGGCTTCGGCTCTTCTTGTCCTTTATACCGCAAGTGATACTAATTCACTTGTACCTTATTATAATGTGTGTATGTGTGTGTGCGTATCGCGCGCGCGCATGCACGCATGGTATTGGTCAAGGAAAGGTTTGGAAAACGGAGTTTTCCATAGCGCACGTAGTGCGCCCCTGAGCATTGAAGTCTAAAAATAAGTTTTATGTGGTTTCTATGTTTTATGTATGTTTATTATTGCGTTTTTGTTTTGTACCTTGTTGGAAGTTTAAGAATAGTTTCGGTAGCGTTGAATGAATTGATATAAATCAAGAAAATATATGTTTTTGTAAAAAATATTGTGCCCATAACAGTGGTAATGGAACTTTTTCGCCGCCGCATTGGCTATGCCCTTGCGCCGTGCCTAAAGGACACGCGCGGCGGCATGAGCGTATCATGGCGGCGGCACGCATGTACCTATGCGGCGTACGGACGGGACCATGCCGCCGCCGACAACGTTGTAATGCTATAGCAAAAAATCTTTTGCTAAGTAGCGGAAAACCAAATGTTACGTAGCGAAAATGTTTTTTCTAAGTAGAAAAAATATTGGATATGGACTTGATGAAAATGTCGGGGCGACAGGATTCGAACCTGCGACCACCTGGTCCCAAACCAGGAGCGCTACCGGACTGCGCTACACCCCGTTTGCCATGCTTGCCGCATTGCGGGTGCAAAAGTATGGATTTTATTTCTTTCCACCAAATATTTCCTTGTTTTTTTTGCTCACGAATAGAACAAAAGTTAAATGCTACATGTTCTTTTCATAGTTTGAATAAAAAATTGTACCTTTGCTTTTACAATATAAAATGCCAAGACTATGAAGAAGCTCATTGTTGCCATTCTCGCGTGCCTGCCAGTTGTCGGCATGGCGCAGAACAATGTTTGGGAAATACCCGATGAACAGCCGCAGGCCCAGAAACAGGTCAAGAAGCAGAAAGTAGTAAAGGAAAAGAAGCAGGAGAATCCCAAATATCTTGCGGGTGCCGTGCCGGAGGTTGACGACCGCGTGGTGTTCACCCTCGACAAGGACGTGCCAGGGATGAGCGCGGACAGCATATATAATAAGGTGTACCGTGTGATGCAGGGCATTGTGAACGAGACAAAGAGCAACGACCTTACCCCTGAAAGCCGCATTGCGGCGGTGAACAAGTCGGAGCACAGCATAGCCGCAAGGATTAACGAATGGCTTGTGTTCTCGAGCAATTTCATATCCCTCGATCGCACGGAAATGACCTACACCCTTGTGGCGCACGCCACGGACGGCCACATAAACATGACAATGGAGCGCATCAACTATGCATACGAGACCCACAGGAACAGCCATGAGGGCTTGCGGGTGAAGGCCGAAGAATGGATTTCTGACAAGGAAGCATTGAACAAGGCTGGCACGAAGCTGAGAAAGATGAGCGGTAAATTCCGCCGCAAGACGATTGACCGCAAGGACAACATCTTTGGCAGAGTGAGCAAAGCCCTTGGCATTTAAGCATTTATGGATTATCAAATAGAGCGTCGCCATCGTAGGGGCAAGGAGCCGCAAGACGGACAGTTTCGCCAGGTGAGGCAATGGCTGAACATCATCTTCATGGTTGGAGCCGTTGTGGGGGTGGCTGTCTATCTGTTGCACACGCCCCAGACGTTGGGCATAATAATCATATTGGCCGCAATGGTATTTAAAATCGTGGAGTGCGCGTTGCGATTTATCAAATGAGGAAGTTATTCTTTACCATCCTGCTTTGCATTGCCGCATTCCCCGTGCTGGCACAGATTGCGGACGATGGCATGAACTCTGTTGACCCATACGGCAACATAACGAACAGCCGCGATGGACGCAATGGGCGCATGTCGGCTGACTCCCTCGGCTCTGACAAGGAGATACCGGAGGGGCTGAAGGTGTGGACCATCGACAACCGCTTTGGCGACCGCAAGGAGGCACAGCCCGACACGCTGCAGCATATGTTCATGAACTCCATATTCACCACGGGGCTCAGGACTGAGTACAACTCTACGGGCAACCTTGGCTCGCCAAGGCAGGCCCGCATATTCATTGACAGGAAAGAAGACAGGAACTTCTTGTTTGTCAACCCTTACGACTACGTCGTTACGCCAGTAGAGAATTTCTTGTTCACAAACACGCTTTCGCCCCTGACAAACATATTTTATAACACTTGTGGCAACCGCACCAATGGTGAGGACCATCTGAAATTGAAATTTGCCGTGAACGCAGGCAAGCGCCTCGGCGTGGGTTTCCTGTTCGACTATCTCTATGGCCGCGGCTATTACAACGCGCAGTCCACCTCCCACTTCAACTACACCATGTACGGAAGCTACATGGGCGACCGGTACCAGGCTCACATACTGCTTTCCACCCTCCACCAAAAGGTAACGGAGAACGGCGGAATTACCAACGACTACTACATAACGCACCCTGAGTCGTTCAACGAGAGCTATGCGACATCTGAGATACCGACGATGCTTGAGCAGAACTGGAACCGCAACGACAACCAGCACGTGTTTTTCACGCAGCGTTACAGCTTTGGCTTCAACCGCAAGGTCAAGATGACCGAGGAGGAAATCAAGGCCCGCAAGTTCGCCCTTGAGTCGCAGAAAGAAAAGGAGAAAAGGGATGCCCAGGCGAAAGCTTTGCGCGACGCTAAGGAAAGCGGGCAGGACATAGACGCAGACGACATCAAGCTGCCCAACAGCTATGCGGGGCGTCCAGATGACGCCAAGGTCGCCACAGGAGAGGCACCACGCGACACGACAAAGGCTGGCAACCGCCTGACTGTGAGCAGCAAGGCGGCGGCTGACAGTCTGATGGCGGCGGATGCGAAGGCCAAGGAAGACACTTCTTGGCTGAAGAACGAGTATGTGCCGGTGACGAGCTTCATCCATACGTTGGAGTTCAACAACTACAGGCGCATATACGAGGCCTACCAGACACCCACGAACTATTATCTCGACACCTACAACGTGGCCGAGAAATTGTCGGGCGACTCCATATACGACAAGACGCGGCACTGGAGCCTGCGCAACACTTTCGCCGTCTCGCTGCTCGAAGGCTTCAACAAGTGGATAAAGACAGGCGCGAAGGCATTCATCTCGCATACGCTCAACCACTACACCCTACCCGACTCCACTGGCATGGGCAAATGGAACGAGAACAGCGTTACCGTGGGCGGGCAGTTGAGCAAGACACAAGGCACGACCCTCCACTACAATGTGACGGGCGAGTTTGCCGTGGCGGGCTACAATGCGGGTGAAATACACATCGACGGCGGCGTGGACCTTAACTTCCCTCTTTTCAAGGACACCATGACGCTTGCCTCCACTGGTTTCTACCACCACGAGAAACCGTCGTTCTACTACCGGCACTATCAGGGCAGGCATCTGTGGTGGAGCGATGACGACTTGTCGATGACCGACCACTTCCGCGCCCAAGGACTGTTGAGTTACCAAAAGACAAGAACCAGGTTGCGCTTTGCCTTCGACGAGATAAAGAACCTCACCTACTTTGCCACAACCAATACGGTAAGCGACGACGGCAGGCTCTACAACATGGCGTATTCGCGCCAGTCGTCAGACCCCATAACCGTGCTGACCGCCGAGCTGGCGCAGGACTTCACCACCGGGCCTCTCAACTGGGAGACGGTGCTGACATACCAGAAATCGACCAAGCAAGACATATTGCCATTGCCTGCCCTGAACGTTTACACCAACCTGTATCTGCACTTCAAGATTGCGCATGTGCTTGACTGCGACCTTGGCGCTGACGCACGCTATTTCTCAAGCTATGAAGCTCCGGAGTATTTTGCCCCACTCGGCCAATACGCGGTTCAGGAGAATGAGGATAAGGTAAAGATTGGCGCATACCCGATAGTGAATGTCTATCTTAACTTCAAGCTGAGCAAGGCACGCTTCTTCGTGATGATGAGCCACGTGAACGCAGGCTCGGGCAACAAGGAGTATTTCCTCACACCGCACTATCCGATAGACGGGCGTGTGTTGCGCTTTGGCATAAGCTGGAACTTTGCGAACTGACCTATGATAAGTGAGAATGATGATGTAAGGACAAATTCGCTTGAGGCATGGATGCTTGCTGCAAGACCCAAGACCTTGGCGGGAGCTGCTGTGCCAGTGATGATTGGCATTGCTTTGGCGGCAAAAGACGCTACGTGGGAGCGTTTCCAGGTGGTGCCGGCGATGCTGTGCTTCCTTTTTGCCTTTCTTATGCAAATAGACTCCAACCTCATAAACGATTACTTTGACTTCGTTCATGGCAACGACTCCCCCACTACCCGACTTGGGCCCAAACGCGCCTGTGCCGAGGGCTGGATTACCCCGCAGGCAATGCGCAAGGGGCTTGCCGTGGTGTCTGTTGCGGCTTGCGTGGTTGGTCTTCCACTCGTGTATTACGGTGGCTGGGAAATGGTGATAGTGGGAGCACTGTGTGTGCTTTTCGCATTTCTCTACACCACATTCTTCTCTTACCGTGGCTTGGGGGACATCCTTGTACTGGTGTTTTTTGGCATAGTGCCAGTGTGCTTCACCTACTATGTCATAATGCCTGCCGATGCCCAGCACATCACAGCTGAGGTTGTCTGCTGCTCATTTGGCTGCGGCCTCGTGATAGACACCTTGCTGTGCATCAACAATTTCCGCGACCGCAACAACGACAAGGCTGACGGCAAGCTGACGCTCATCGTGCGCCTTGGCGAAAAGAACGGGGCAAGGTTGTACAACATAGTTGGCTCCGTGGGGGCTGCCATCACTATGTTGACCATAATGCTCAACTGCCATGACAGCCGCCTCGTCGCCATCTGCATATTCCCGTTTCTTGTATATGCCTACAAGCATTCGCAGTCTTTTCAAAAGCTCAAGGAGATATGGGAGGGCAAGGCATTGAACAAGGTGCTTGGCATGACAGCGCGCGACATGTTCATATATGGGCTGATGACTGTCGTGGCAATATTCATATCCACGTTATGAACAATGAAGTAAGTCTCGACCTGATGCAGTTTGTGGAGCCACAGATTTTGCCCCGCTACACCGCTTTCGGACGTTCGCACGGCCTCGCGCATGTGCAGCGGGTGATAAAGAACTCGCTTGAACTTGGCCGCATGTTGGGAGTGAACATCAATATGGTGTATGCCATAGCCGCATACCATGACCTTGGCATGGAAGGCCCGCGCGCCATCCATCACATCACAAGCGGCAAGATATTGGTTTCTGACGCAAGGCTGAAGAGATGGTTCTCGCCCGAGCAGATAAACATAATGAAGGAGGCGGTGGAGGACCACCGCGCATCGGCGTCGCACGCCCCACGCAGCATATATGGCAAGATAGTTGCCGAGGCCGACCGCGACCTTGACCCCGAGGTGGTCTTCACGCGTGCCATAGAGTTTGGGCTGGAACGCTACCCTGAACTTGGCAAGGAGGAGCAGTGGCGGAGGTTCGACAGCCACATGGAGGAGAAATATTCCAATCACGGCTACATAAGGCTATGGATTTCGAACTCTCCAAACGAGAAGAGACTGAAAGAAATAAGGGAAATAATAGCGGATAAAAAACGGTTGCGCCAAAATTTCGACCGAATATACGACAAGTTATGATTAGCCAGACAAAAATAAAGCTCATCCGCTCGCTTGAAAGCAAGAAAGGGCGCTTGAAGGAGGGTGCTTTCGTTGCTGAGGGACCCAAGACTGTTGGCGACCTGATGGCGGCAGTGCGCCCGCGTCTCGTAGTCGCCACCGACGCTTGGCTGGACAATAACAGAATAGAAGGTGGGGTTGAGGTGCTTGCCATTACCGACAGCGAGCTCCGCAAGGTCTCGTTGCTGCAAAATCCGCAGCAAGTGTTGGCTGTTTTTCCATTGCCAGAATATGAGAAGGCATCAGAAGACGAACAAGGGACTTCGGCAACTCTCAACGCCGACAGCCTTTGCCTTGCCCTTGACGGCGTGCAGGACCCTGGCAACCTTGGCACGATAATAAGGATTGCCGACTGGTTTGGCATCGAGACCATATACTGTTCGCATGAGACTGCCGACGTGTTCAATCCAAAGGCTGTGCAGGCTACTATGGGTAGCATTGCGAGGGTGAAAGTATTGTATGTTGACCTTCTTAGGCTAATCGAAAGCTTGCCAAAAGGCTATCCTGTCTATGGCACATTGCTCGACGGCGAAGACATTTACCGCCAGCAGTTGTCAGCCAATGGTATGATTGTCATGGGCAATGAGGGCAACGGCTTGTCGGAGGCAATAAGACGGAAAATAAGCCACAAGTTGCTTATACCCAACTATCCATCAGGCAGGAATACAGCCGACAGCCTTAATGTCGCCATTGCCACGGCAATAACTTGCTCTGAGTTTAGGCGGAGGAGCATGAAATAAGTCAATGTAGGGAGGGAAATAAATAGAATAAAAGGTTGTACATGAAAAAAATAGACGATATGGAATCAGAACTTTACAAGACACGAAGTCTTAGCAGTTGCATGAAAGCTGCCTACGACATGTTCGTGAGCAACATAAAGACAATAGTTCGCCGCACATGGCTGCCGGCGGTGCTGTTCGCCGTGTTCAGCGCAGTATCAACTGTCTTGTTGTACAACGCCATCGCCGTATCCTACGCCACTATACATATTATTGGCACACCACCTTACACCCAAATTCTTGTATGGGGTGGAATTGCGGTCGTGTTCATGCTGCTGTCCATAGCCGCGAGCGTATGGTTTGACGCCATAGTAATAAGCTTGTTGGACGGGGCAAGCATGAAAGCGAACTTGCCTCGGGTCATCCGCCTGGCACTATTGATAATGGCATTGGCGCTTGTGGTCTCAATTGTCAGTTGGGTGTTGCCAATCACCATCTCGGCGGCTGTTTATCTATGTTTTGCCGTAGCCATAGTGCCAATGCTCTATTCATCCATGAAATATCTCATGGAGCCAGCGCAAAAACTGTTTTCCGTATTGGGAAGGCCATACCTTGTTGGTTGGCGGCACTGGGGCTATATTTTCATGCTCTGTTTGCTTGCGGGCATTATTGTCTCCATCATTTATTTGATAGTGAACTTGCCTGCCAACATCGACGGCTTGGCGGCTGTTGCTGACAGCAGCGGTCGTGCTTTGGGCGACGACACAGGCCTGCCAGGCTATTTCATGCCTGTTGCCGCATTTGCTTCCTTCATATCCTC
>CAZTUD010000141.1:0-7660 GCA_964616945.1 uncultured Prevotella sp.
TCGTTGCCCTCGGGCGAAAGGCGGAGCATGATCTCGCCCAATGTTACAATCTTTGCCATGTTTTTAATAATAATGTTTTATTGCTAATACGAACCGCGCCCGATGGTTACGTAACAATATTGGCAAAAAAATCCCGTTGACATTACGTATAATCAATGGCTTAATCGTATCTATAATAAAAAAACGATAAAATGAATTTCTTCAACTACATCATTCAGTTTGGAGCCTCAGTGATGATGCCCATCATCTTTACCATCATCGGGCTTTGCATAGGCATGAAGTTCGGCAAGGCCTTGAAGTCGGGTCTTTACGTTGGTGTCGGCTTCGTGGGGCTGGGCATCGTTACTGCTCTTCTCACCGACAACTTCAAGAATCCACTTCAGGCCATAGAGAATATATTCAGCCTGAACCTCAGCGTCTTCGACATGGGATGGCCGGCAGCCGCAAGTGTGGCATACAACACTGCCGTGGGAGCACTCATCATACCAGTGTGCTTGGGCATAAACTTCTTGATGGTACTCACCAAGACAACCCGCACTGTAAATATCGACCTGTGGAACTACTGGCATTTCGCTTTCATAGGGGCTGTAGTGTATTTCGTTTTCGGCCAAAGCCTGCTGTGGGGATATTTTGCCGCCATAGTGTGCTACATCATAACCCTTGTCATGGCAGATTTGACGGCAGACAGGTTCCAAAAATACTATGACCTGCCGGGTATATCTGTGCCGCAACCTTTCTGTCAGAGTGTTACGCCGTTCGCAATAGGCATTGGCTGGCTGCTTGACCGAATACCGGGCTTCGACCGGCTGAACATTGACGCGGAGGGTATGAAGAAGAAGTTCGGCGTACTCGGCGAGCCGCTCGTGCTTGGTGTGATAGTGGGTGCAATCATAGCCACCGTGGCGCACATCGGCGACATGCGCGATTTCAGCGGCTTCATGGCGAAGATGCCTGAGGGCGCGACGACGACCGATGGCGTGATGAAGATAGTGAAGGACATCCTGTTCCTTGGCGTGACGATGGGGGCAGTGATGGAGTTGATACCACGTATAACAAAGCTGTTCATTGACGGACTGATGCCTATTTCCGACAAGACGAAAGAGGTAATCGACCGCAAGTTCCACGGCAAGACAATACACATCGGCATGAGCCCCGCATTGGTCATCGGCCATCCTACGGCTCTTGTGGGCACGCTGTTCCTCATTCCCACCTACATCATCATCGCCGTGTTGCTGCCCGGCAACGAGTTCCTGCCATTGGCGTCGCTTGCAGGAATGTTCTACCTCTTCCCGATGATGCTGCCTTACACCAACGGCAACGTGGTGAAATCGTACATCGTAGGCTTCGTGGTGTTGCTCATCGGCCTGTGGTTCGTCACCGACATGGCTCCCGACTTCACCAAGGCGGCAGCGGCGGTGTATGCCCAGACGCAAGACAAGGCGGCTCATGTGCCTGACGGCTTCCAGGCGGGAAGCATGGACTTCGCCTCCTCGCTCTTCGGCTATGCTATTTACGCTCTTTGCAAATACGCCAAGTATGTTGGGGCTGCTGTCTTGATTGCCATCACGGCTGTGCTGCTGATGATAAACAGAAGAAGAATTACGCAAAATCAATAACGTCAATATAGCCTATAGTGTCTATTTTGTCTATAAAATCTATGAATAAGATGAAGAAAACATTTATTATTGCTGTCCTGTGCCTTGCTGTCCTCTCTGTGAAGGGGCAAGGCTGTGGTTGGAACGGCTATGAGGTGAAGGCTGAGAACGGCTACACCAACTACAACGTGCGCTATTCGTCAAACCCCAAAGACGCACGGCATTATGATACGCAGAGGATGCGCGGCGAATATCTCATAGAAAAAGTCTTTGCGCCGGGCGAGGTCAACTGGACTTACACCATGTTCGACCGCTTTCTCATTGGCGGCGCGGAGCCAACGGAAACGCCATTGAAACTGACATCCATAGCTCCTCTGTATGTTGATGAGTCAAAGGGCGACAACGGGCGAAACCTTCTCGACAACCGAGAGATTGGCATCATCAATATCGGTGGCGACGGCACGATAACCGTCGATGGCAAAAGCTATGACCTTGCTTTTCAGGAGGCCCTTTATATAGGCAAGGGAGCGAAAGACATAACTGTAGCGAGCAAGGATGCGCAGAAGCCCGCGAAATTCTATATGAACAGCGCGTGCGCCCACCAAAGCTATCCGACGAAGAAAGTAAGCCTGAAGGATGCCAACAACATAAAGGCAGGCAGTCTGGCGGAGAGCAACGACCGCGTGATACACCAGATGATTATCGACGGTGTGGCAGGTGTGCATACCTGCCAGCTACAGATGGGCATTACGGAGCTGAAGACGGGCAGCGTGTGGAACACCATGCCGGCACACACCCATTTGCGCCGCATGGAGACATACATGTACTACAACGTGCCTGACGGACAGAAAATCTGCCATATTATGGGTGAGCCGCAGGAGACGCGTACAATGTGGATGAACAATGAGCAAGCTGTCATCAACCCTGAGTGGAGCATTCATTGCGCGGCAGGCACCAGCAACTATACATTCATTTGGGGTATGGCGGGCGAGAATCTTGTATATACGGACATGCAAGTAATAAAGATACCAGACTTAAAATAAAAACGGATATGGTTAATTTCTCTCTTGAGGGTAAGGTAGCCCTCGTAACAGGAGCCGCTTACGGCATCGGCTTCGCCATAGCCCAGGCTTTTGCCGAGGCGGGCGCAAAGATAGCATTCAACTGCCGTGGTGAGAAACATCTTGAACAGGCTCTTGCCGACTACAAGGCAAAGGGCATCAACGCTAACGGCTACATAGCCGACGTTACCGACGAGGAGCAGGTCAGGGATTTGGTGGCAAATATAGAGCGCGACCTCGGCACCATTGACATTCTTGTCAACAATGCTGGCATCATAAAGCGTATCCCCATGCTGGACATGAGCGTGGAGGACTTCCGCAAGGTCGTCGACATCGATCTCAACGCGCCATTCATCGTCTCGAAAGCTGTCATACCGGACATGAAGAAAAAAGGGCATGGAAAGATTATCAACATATGCTCGATGATGAGCGAGCTGGGCCGCGAGACGGTATCGGCATACGCGGCGGCAAAGGGAGGCCTGAAGATGCTTACGAAGAACATTTGTTCTGAGTTTGGCGAATACAACATACAGTGCAACGGCATCGGCCCTGGCTATATCGCCACGCCACAGACAGCACCACTGCGCGAGCGTCAGGCTGATGGCAGCCGCCACCCGTTTGACCAGTTCATTGTCTCGAAAACACCAGCAGGTCGCTGGGGTACACCGGAGGATTTGATGGGACCGGCAGTGTTCCTCGCAAGCGACGCTTCCAATTTCGTCAATGGCCATATACTTTACGTTGACGGTGGCATCCTTGCCTACATCGGGAAGCAACCTTAATCATGTCTGGTTTGCGTTCGTTAAGTTCACGCAACCTTGTGGTTACACAGTTAAGGTCGCTCTTAGGCTAATGCCACATGTGGACGGACAAAAGAGAGGGTGCGTCAAAATCAAGACGCACCCTCTTCTGGTTTTTGTATAAATTTACGTGCAAGAAAGAAACTTATACTGGCAGGTTACGGCCTGTCCTTGACCGCTGTGCCCCACTTCGACGGCTTCGAGCCCATCACGAGTTCGAGGGTACCGCCGTTATGAATGTCCTTAAAGTCGATGTAGCTCTTTGTGTAGGGCTGGCCGTTGAGGGTGGCGCGCTGGACGTAGATATTTTTGTCGCTGTTGTTCTTGGCGACCACCGTAAACGTCTTGCCATTGCCCACGTTAAGCTCGGCCTTTTTGAACAGAGGCGAGCCAATGATGTACTTGCCGCCAGCAGGCTCAACCTGGTAAAGGCCGCAAGTGGAAATGACATACCACGCCGACATTTGGCCCACGTCTTCGTTTCCGCTCAGGCCGTAGATGCTGTCCTTGTACATCTCGCGGTAAACCTGCCTCAGCAGCCGCGCCGCTTTCCAAGGCTGACCGACATAGTTGTACATGTAGATGACGTGGTGGCTTGGCTCGTTGCCGTGGGCATATTGGCCGATGAGGCCGGAAATGTCGGGCGAAGCCTCGCTGCCGAGGTCACCCTTGACGACGAACAGCGAGTCGAGCTTCTTCACAAACTGCTTCTCGCTCGGGAAGAGGCTCACCAGTCCGTGAACGTCGTGAGGCACGAGCCACGTGTATTGCCAGCCGTTGCCCTCGGTGTAGTCGTCCTGGCGGTGCACGGCCTTGAACGGGCTGAACGGCTCGCGCCAGTTGCCCTTGCTGTCGATGCCACGCATGAACTGCACGCGCTTGTCGAAATACTTGGCGTAGCTCTTGCTGCGGTTGAGGAAGTAGGCATAGTCCTCCTTGTCGCCAAGGCTTTCGGCGACTTTCGCGAGGCTGCCGTCGGCAAGCGCATACTCAAGTCCCTTTGCCACGGTCTCGTTGGTGGTGTCCTTGTCCATAGGCAGATAGCCATACTCTTTCAGCTGCGTCAGCCCGCGTCCGTCGGCCGTAGCCGTAGCCTTCATTGCCTGTAGGGCTAAGTCCTTGTCTTTGCAATAGCCCTTCAGCACGAGGTCGGCAAGCACTGGAATGCCGGGGTTGCCCACCATGCAGTCGGTCTCGTTGCCCCATAGGTGCCACATGGGCAAGCGTCCCTGCATCTCATAGATGTGTAGGAAAGTGTTGGCAATGTCGGCCTGACGCTCTGGATGAATTATTGTCTGCAACGGATGTGCGGCGCGGTAGGTGTCCCAGAGCGAGAACGTTGTGTAGTCTTTGGCGGGTGCCCCATAGTCGCTGAACTCAGATGGCGCAATCATGGTGTGGTAGAGAGCCGTGTAGAAAATGGTGCGGTCGGTGGCGTTGTCGGTATCAATCTTCACGCGCGAAAGCTCGCTGTCCCACGCCTTGTCGGCCTGTGCGCTGACGCTCTCAAAATTCCATGTGGCAAGCTCGTGCCGCAAGTTGTTCTCGGCGTAGGCGATGCTGTTGGCTGAAATGCCCACGCGCACCATGAGCTGCGGGTTCTGCGGGTCGTCGGCAACCTTGAAATAAGCCACTGAGTCAGCCTGATGGCTGACAAGCTGGACGGGGCGATTGAACTCGGCGAAGAAATACACTTTTTGGTCCTTTGCCCAACCCGTGGAATAGCGATAGCCGCAGACCGTGGTCGGCGACGTCTGCGTATAGCGGCACCGCGTCATCTTGTCCCAGCCGATGCCTTGCTTTAGGTCAAGCCTCATCAGAGGTGCCTTGCCCGACGGGAACGTGTAGCGGTGCAGGCCGCTGTGGACTGTGGCGGTAAGCTCAACTTTCACGCCGTCGGCGGTCATCACGCTGTAGAAGCCCGGCTTGCACAGCTCGTCGGCGTGGTTGATGGTGGTTTTCCACTGTCTGTCACTGACAACTGGCAGAAGTCCTATGTCGCCCAAGTCGCCGATGCCCGTGCCGCTGAGGTGGGTGTGGCCGAAGCCAATGATGATGTTGTCGCTGATGTGATAGCCTGAGCACCAGTCCCACCCGCGCGTTATCATGGTCGGACCGAGTTGCACGAGGCCGAATGGCACGTTGGCTCCGTAGAACACATGACCGTGTCCTCCCGTGCCAATAGCCGGATTGACATACTGTGTGTACTCACCTGCGTTGGCTGTAAGGCCAAACGTGGCGAAAACCAAGGCTGCTAATAGTTTTCTCATGTTTTCCTAAATTATGCTTGTGCGTTTCGTAAAGTCAATTATCTCATCAATATGGCCGAAGGCAAGCCCCGTCACAGTGTCTGCGCAGCCATAGTAGATTGCCACGCGCCCGGTCGCTGGGTCGTGAAGCTCGGCGCACGGGAAGCACACGTTTGGCACGTCGCCCATGCACTCGTATGGCTTCTGCGGCGTTATCAGGTAGGGGCCACTGCGGTAGATGGGCTTCCAGGGCTGCTCAAGGTCGAGGAGTGCGCTGCCGAAGGCATAGACATAGCCGTTGCACGAATGCAGCACGCCGTGGTAGAACAGCAGCCAGCCCTCGCTTGTCTCTATCGGCGCGGGCCCCGCCCCAATCTTCATGCACTGCCACGCGCTGACCTCGAACGGGGCGGGCGACATGACGTGGCGGTGGCGGCCCCAAAACTCCAACTCGGGCGACTCGCTGTAGAAAATGTCGCCAAACGCCGTGTGCCCCGTGTCGCTGGGGCGTGAGAGCATGGCGAAGCGGCCGTTGATTTTCCTTGGGAAGAGCACTCCGTTGCGGTTGTAGGGCAGGAAGGCGTTCTCAAGCTGGTGGAAAGTCTTGAAATCGTCAGTCCACCCCACGCCAATCGTCGGGCCGAAATAGCCGTTGCACCACGTTACATAGTAGTGGTCTTCTATCTTCACCACACGTGGGTCGTAGCCGTAAACCCATTCGCCGATTTCGGGAATGCCGCAATCGAACTTTATGGTTTCGGGATTGATGTCCCACTTCATGCCATCCTTGCTGAAGCCGGCGTGAAGCGTCATGCGGCGGTTGGTGTCGTCGCAGCGGAACACCCCTGCGAAGCCTCCGTTGAACGGCACCACGGCAGAGTTGAAAATACTGTTGCTGTCGGGCAGCAAATCGCGCGGAATGATGGGGTTCTTGTCGTATCGCCATACGACACTCTTGCAGCCGTCAGGCCTGTCTTGCCAAGGCATGTTGGGCAGGGGTTGCCCCATAATCTTTAAATCTGACATTTTTATTGTTTTGTTTTGTTATCAGCGTAGGTGAAAGGCACGAACTTGGTTATGAGCAGGGCAGGTATGGTGCAGAACAGCACGAAGATAAAGAATCCCTCATAGCCCAGCGCATCGCTGAGGAAGCCGCTTGCCATGCCCGGCAGCATGACGCCGAGGTTCATTATGCCGCTTGCGAATGCGTAGTGGCTCATCTGATGCTTGCCCGGAGCTATCTGCTGCATCATGAACAGCGTGAGCCCCACGAAGCCGAAACCATAGCCAAAATATTCCACGACGATGGCGGAGCCGATAATCCAGAGGTTTTCGGGCTGGAAGACCGAAAGGAAAGTGTAGGCTACAAACGGCAGGTTGAAGACGATGGCGAGCTTGAACAATGCTTTCTTCAAGCCCGTGTGGGCAATGTAGTAGCCCGCGAGTATGGAGCCGACGACGAACGCCGCCGCCCCGAACGTGCCGTAGCACAACCCGATGGCTTTCTCGTCCATGCCAAGTCCGCCCGTGTCGCGCCCAGCCTTTAGGAAGAGCGGCACAATCTTCATGCAGAAGCCCTCGGCGAAGCGGTAGAGGATGATGAAGAATATGTAGTAAACGATGTGCTTCTTGCGGAAGAAATCTACTATCACTTCCACGAGGTCGTGCCACACGTCGCCAATGGTCTTGCCAGCCGCCGCACTGCGCCCGTCGGACGGCAGCACAAAGAAGTGCCACACGCCGAGGCAGAGCATGATGACGGCAATGCAGAGCATGATAATCATCCACGCCTTGGTTACTCCATAGTCCTGGATGAACACGCCCGCAAGATATACCAGTCCACCCGTGGCGGCTATCTTTGCGATGTTGTAGAATGCTCCCTGCCAGCCTATCCACCGCGCCTGTTCCTCATTGGAAAGCACTGCCATGTAGGTGCCGTCGGCGGCAATGTCGTG
>CAZTUD010000142.1:0-7646 GCA_964616945.1 uncultured Prevotella sp.
AGCCCTTATACATTTGTTCCACGGCAATGGGTGGGAAATAAACATCGTCGTCGATTATAAGCACATAGTCGTCTTTTACCATGTTGGCGGCGGCACGCTGGTGGACAAGACCCTTGGGCGTGTCAACATATTCCTCAATGCCCACTTGCACCTTGGGACGCTCAAAGCCGTGAGCCAGGAACACATAAATGTGCTGCGGCCTCACCGTTTGCGCGTGCAGCGACTGCAACTCCCTGACATATTTGTCGCCAGCCTTCCCCACGGTACGTATGGCGACACTATATTTGAATTTCTCCATTACATGTTGTATTTTTTCTTCCACATCTTGTACAGCAACCATCCCGGCAAGACACACACAGCCACTAAAAACTTGTATTCACAAGAAATAATTCTCTTCCATCCAAATTTTCCAAACAGGCTATACACAATATAAAGCAATGTCTCCTTTATGCGTATTTTCAACGAAAAGCGATTGGTCATCGTCACCAACGACCCGTATGCCATAAGGTGAGGGCATTGGAAGCGCAATCGCCTGCCATTGTCACTGAGTCCACCTTCCAAATATTCAGTTATGTAGATTATTTTGTTGACAAATAGCATGTTGTATCTTTCGGCAAGCCATATCCATGCCACCGACTCAGATATGAACCGCTCTCCCTCGTATTCAGGGAAGCGGAAAGGCCGCAGGCAACCCGTCGCCCACACTTCGGCCTTGTCTCCATTGGTGCCGTGGTTGTACCGCTCGTCTATGAAATTGTCTATGAATTTATCGTGCGAATATTTGTCGCCAATCACCCTGTGGCAGTCAAAGCCACGCAAGTAGCCAATGCCACAAACCTTCTTTGAAAAGCCTTTCGTCTTTAGTTCTGCCCAATCCTTCCCTATTGTTTCCACGGCATCGGCGGTCAGCAGGTCGTCGCTGTCAACAACAATCAGCAATTCCGTTTCCACTGTTTCAAACGCCACGTTGAGAGCCGTATGCTTGCCGCCGTTGGCCTTATGCACGTATTGTATCTCGAAGTTGCCTGTTTTATCTGATAACCCCATTTCTTCTTGCCTTGATTTCTTGTTCAATGAGCCAACCAACTCCTTAGTATTATCCGTAGAGCCGTCATCAACGACAAGCCATATAAAGTCTTTGCATGTCTGCGCACACAAGCTTTTGTAGAGACGGGGCAGAAGATTTGCGCGATTATAGGTGGGGGTAACGATAGTAAGGAGTGGCAGAGTTTCTTTCATAAGCCTCATATTATGACGCAAAAAGTCCGAAAGAGTGGTTATATTATCTTTGTCCCATCAAAACCTTAGTTGTACGAGGAAGTACTTTTTTCATAAAGGCATAAATTCCCAAACAAGCGTATGAAGTAATCAGGGGAATGACAAGAAGTGCCAAGATTCCACTTGTTGTAGAAGCAGGAATATAAAGGGCACACAGCAACAGCGGGGCTTTAAGTATGAACATGTGAAATACAAATATGAAGAAACTCCCTTCTGCAAGGATTTTGTGTGCCCTCATGCCATTAGCCACGCAAATCCTTATAAGACAGAAAAAGGCGACTGCGCCAAAAGCCAATGAAAACTGATTGTAGTGTGCATTGTAAAGACCCATATACCATAAAGCTGTGTCAACAATGAAAAGCACCAAACTACAAACAACTGTCAGCTTACCATATCTGTCAAAGAATGCTTCCACCTTATCTGAATTTAGGCTCGCCCATGCGCCAAGGACATAGAATGCTGAACACCTTACGCCAATGCCTGGTATCCTAACACATTCCTGCATTATCCACAATGTCATCAACACTATTGGCAACATGAGACCCGACTTTTTTATAATGAAATGGATAATAGGGGCAAAAAGGTTGATAATCATCAAGTCTCGTATAAACCACAGAGGTATCAAGCCTTGACTAAGATCCCAATAAGCATTGGCAATCTGACCCAAAGACATTTGGGTAAAACTTATCTTGTCCGTAAGAAAGGCAGGATGCACCAATCCAATGACGGCGACATAAAGGATATAAATTGTATTCCACAATAGATAAGGGACAAGCAAAGAGCGGACCCTCCTTGACATCTTGGACTTATAAGATGCAAATGACCAATGGCTCGTCTGAAAAAACAGGAAACCTGAAATTATGAAGAATAATGGGACTGAGACATTTGCGATGTCTGTTTGGACAAAATGGACGAAAATATCCAAAATTGGGAATTGTCCAGACCCAATCCATTTTACCCCCCCCCATTGTTTTGTCAATGATGTAGGTATGGAGCATTACAACCATCACGCTCAAAGGGAAGCGGACGGCAGATACTGATTTGGAAGTAAGTTTTGTCATTGCCAGTTTTTCAGTGTTATTCTGAATGGTTTGCGGTACAGTTTGTCCTGCTCATATTTCCAGTCATATTCGTAACTTTCAATAATTGGGTCTTCGGGTCTGTAGCCATCAGACAAGAAAGTCTTATATGGACTTAACAAAGTTCCCCATGCAGTCACTATACGCAAGAACAATGCAAACATCACCCCAATTACCATCAAAGACCAACGGTCAGACGCAGCGTTCCTGGCATACAAATGGGTCAGCAACACTATCACTCCAATAAGAAAATACCAGCTTTGGCGCCCTGCATTGTAATTACGAAGGAAAAACAATAACAAACCACAAACGCAAAGCACTGCATTCATCATGACTATATCCTTGTCAGACTTTACATTGTTATAACGCCTTAAAATCAAATAGAGAAATACCACTACCTCTATGACATAATCCCAACGATTATTCATCACCAAGTCA
The DNA here is from genome assembly GCA_964616945.1 of uncultured Prevotella sp. Classification (GTDB taxonomy): domain Bacteria; phylum Bacteroidota; class Bacteroidia; order Bacteroidales; family Bacteroidaceae; genus Prevotella. The sequence continues at coordinate 2,796 of CAZTUD010000142.1, forward strand.
TATTCTTGCTGGTTACGTTCAGAATTCATATCAGCATACATTCCATACAACGTAGAACTTATGCCTGTAGAGCCTAATACGAGCAAAACCAACATGACGAATAATATACCTTTCACTGGCCATTTTCTTAATGGAAGGAAATAGAAAGGGAAAAGCAGAATGCCAGAATTGTGGAATTTATATGCTATAATTGCACAGATAAAAAAAGGAATGGGCTTGCGTTTTATCACATACCGCATTGAAAACCACGCCACAGAGGTTGCCATTGCCTGTCGCAGGTATGTAAACGTGAAGAAGAACCACAAACCAAGGAACACAAGAACGGCAAAAAAATAATTGTCGTCTATATAGTCTTTCAAGCTCTTGTATATCAAGACGTACATGAATATTGTTGAAAGCAATATATAGACATATCGGTTCTCGGTGACATGGGCCACTATCATATTCCATATCACATACGCCAACTCCGAATGGTAACCATTAAGACCTGTCTCCTGTGTTAAAATGGGAATACCAGCATTAATATCATCAGCTGCTCCGTCAAAAATCTCTCCGTAAATATATCTGTCATACCCTCCCAGCATATCACTAAGACCGACAACAAGACAGAGACCGAGCAAGGTTAAACCGAGATATTTGGAATTATGAGCTTTGGCTGTGTTGGCAGTAACCAAGTAGAATACGAATACTACTATGAATATTGTAACGTAAAACATTTTGTTGTGTTATTACCCGAATATTTCCATTGCATTTTCTCTATTGTTGGGCACATACCGCAACCAGTTGGTTGAATTAAAATCGTGCATACTTGATTTGCCCTCTACAGGTTTATGTTTAGCGAAGTTGAAATGCGACATCCATCAACACCGACAAGAAACGCAAGGGAGGAACACTTACTATTCTGGAGAATTTTCTGTGACGAGGATTGACAGGTTGCGGGTGTATTGGAAATGCACCTGCATGTTCAAGCCTATTCATTACACCCAGCTTGTAACGCAAAGAAAAAGATTGGGTATAGATGGAATATAGGTAACCTATAAGGAATAAATTGAGTGGCTTGCGAAGTGTCGTCTGCTCGCTTTTGCCATATTGTCCAATGTGCCGAAAATTGTTGGCAATGCATTTCAGCGAGTCTTCCGACGACCGCAATCTGTGGGAAAAGTCCTTGTTGGTTATGGCGGAATTGGGGCTTACCACATAGTTATAGAGGGGCTTGTCGATGCACAGGCATCTGCCCAAATGTGGGATAAGGCGGAAGATGAAATCGAAGTCCTCGCCCATCTGGAAATCTTGGAAACGAATGCCGCTATCCACAATGACCGAGCGGCGGTAAACGCGCGTCCAGAGGGAGTTGTTATAGACATCGTGGTCGGCCATGTCCAAGCCAGAGGCATATTCACCACTATAATGTATCGTCCGGCTCCCGTCGTTGGAAATCCAGTTGTAGGCAAACATCAGCATGTCGTAGCGGTCAGCCTTCAGCAAAGACACTATCACCTGCAAGGCATCTTTCGATATGTAGTCATCGGCATCAACAAACCAGAGGAACTTGCCTTGCGCCTTGCCCACAAGCTCGTTGCGGGTGTAGCCAATGCCGTGGTTCTCGCGCGACGACCATCTGATGTTGGCAAGCCGCTCGGCATACTCCTTGATTATATCCAAGGAGTTGTCTTTCGACCCGTCGTCAACAACGACAACCTCCACGTCGTCGCCAAAGCCCTCCTGCCCCACGATGCTGTCAAGGCAGCGAGAAAGATAAGCCCCGGCATTATAGACGGGGATGAGAAAAGAAAGAAGTGGCATTACTATGCCTTTTTAAATGTAGATGGAGCAAAATCCGAAAAAGTTAAGACTTTCTTGGAAAAAAATCCAAAAAAGTTAGAACTTTCTTGGAAAAGTCAAAAAAACTCTCTATTTTTGCACCAATTAAAACAGATGACTTATGTTGATACCCAGAATCTTAAACCAGAAGATAACTTCGCTGTTAGGCTCTGCCAAAACTATTATTATAATGGGGGCAAGGCAGGTCGGAAAGTCCACGTTGCTTCATTCTGTTCTTGACTCACGTACAGATGTGATGTGGATGAATGGTGATGACTTGGACATCCAGCAACTTTTCAGCCAAATGTCCTCTACTCGAATACGTGCCATTCTTGGGAATTGCAATATTCTGGTCATTGATGAAGCTCAACGCATTGTGGATATAGGCCTTCGGCTCAAACTAATTACAGACCAAACGAAAGACGTGCAAGTAATTGCAACAGGCAGTAGCTCCTTTGATTTGGCAAACAAAGTAAACGAGCCACTGACAGGGCGCAAGCGTGAATTCAAAATGTTTCCACTCACATTTAAAGAGATGGTTGGCAGCAACAATCTTCTCAACGAATTACGTCTCCTGCCCCACAGAATGGTTTATGGTTATTATCCAGAGGTGGTTGTCAATCCTGGGGATGAGAAGACCGTACTCAAAGATCTCTCTGAAAGTTATCTTTATCGCGACATTCTCTCTCTTGATGGCATCGGGAAACCAGACAAGCTCAATCGCCTTCTTCAGGCACTCGCATACCAGATTGGCAGTCAGGTGAGCTATAACGAAATAGGTCAACTGGTTGGCCTTGACTCGAAAACGGTGGAGAAGTACATGGACATTCTTGAGAAGTCGTATATCATCTTCCGTCTGGGCAGTTTTAGCCGTAACCTCCGTAATGAGCTGAAAAGTAGCCGCAAGGTTTATTTCTGGGACTTGGGCATTCGCAATGCCGTCATTGCCAACTTCTCTCAAATAGAGAGCCGTCCTGACACAGGGGCGTTATGGGAAAACCTCTGTATCGCAGAACGAATGAAACTCTTGGCATACAACAACAGCTTTGCCCATTCGTGGTTTTGGCGAACAAAACAGCAGAACGAAATCGATTATATTGAAGAAGAGGATGGACATATAGGTGCATACGAATTCAAATGGAATCCCAAGAAAGCAAAGACTGCCGCCCCTTCCGCATTCTTAAAAGCATACCCCGACACGCCTTTCAAAGTCATCACTCCACAGAATGTAGAGGAATTTCTCTTATAACATACTGCTCCTTATTACATGTCTGCCATGCAAAGACCATGATATGATATGGAATAACCTTTGAATTGACCAGTTGTCTTGAGAAAAACCTCTGCCTTACTGCGGAGGATGGACATGTCTATGCTCTTTTTGTTTCGTTTAACTTCGTAGAACTCCACAGTCTTGCCCAATTCGTCGGCAGCAATAATGTCAATCTCATTTTCGCCTTTACGGTCATGCCAGCCACCTATCCGAGTATATCTGCCACTCTCTATAAGCACTTCCTTGAAATACCGTTCGAGTACGTGTCCACTGTAAGTAGGGTAATCCCGTTGGATTATAGTACGCAATTTGTCATTAGCTCCAACCTCCAGCATGTAATTGTATTTATAGATGAAGCGAAACCAAAATCTAAGGAAATTGTCATTTATAGTGTAGTGTACGCCCTTGTTGGACGACTTCTCAAACATGGGTTGCTGGCTTGAAACAAGTCCATACTCATCCTTCAGTTTTGAGAGGTAGCCCCCCAATTCTGTATGCAACAGTCTTTCAAGGTCGTTGCGTGTAGTATGCCCGCGCGCTATGAACGACAAAATGGAGAAATACATTCCGTAGTCCTTGCCAAACTCATCAACAAGCATGTTTTTGCCCTCATCTATGAATGGAGAGTCCTCCGCTGTCATCATGTCCAACATGTCCGTCGAATTGACTTTCCCATTATCCATAAGTAGCTCAACATATTTTGCGACACCGCCTGTGAAAAGGTATAACGATAGCAAATCCTCACTGTTGTAAGTAGGGTTGTAGTCCCCAAGTATGTCTTTCAAAACAGATGGAGCGAATGGCTTCACTTTCATCGTTGCCGTCTGACGCCCATACAGTGGCTCCTTTTCGTCTTTGAAAATTCTGTTCATTAAAGTATTTACCGAGCCGCACACAAGCAAGTTTATGCGAGAACCTTGTTTGTTTAAATCCCATATTCGCTGCATCTCGGAAAAGACGGACTTGTTCACCCTAATGAAATCCTGAAACTCGTCAATCACGAGGGTGAAGGCACGTGATTGTGAAAGTTTCATTAGAAATTCAAATATATCTGAGAAACGACTTGGCAATCCCAATACGGGAACATCCAAGACTCTTGCTATTTCATCTACAAAGTCGGAACAAAGGTCACTCTCTGCCTTGCGCGACACAAAAAAGTACAAGAAAGGCTCTTTGCCGTAGGCCTCAAGGACAAGAGAAGTCTTGCCAATACGCCTTCGCCCCGTGATAACAGTGAAGCGGGTCACTTGGCCGCTTTTATTCCTAATGCCACGTAACGCCCTCAGCTCTTTTTCCCTGTCGTAGAATTTCATATCATTTCCTTTTGCGTAACGGCTGTTTCCGAAATGGCCGTTTCCAATCCGCAAAATTAAGATTTTATTTCCAAATTCACAAATGTTTTGACGACTTTCTCGTCGCCTGCACGCAAGGAATACGTACATGGGGATTTTGGGCATTGTCAATTACCGCTTGCGCCCCATGTACAGCCTGTATGCCCAATTCTGGTGGTGGGCAAGGAGCCAATAGAAGAGGCGCACCTTCAAGGGGACGGACGTGTAGCGCATGATGTGGCGGTTGCACCAGCTCTCGGTGTCGCGCCATTCCTTGAGCGACACCTGCCCAAGCATCATGTTCTTCGCGCCAAGAGCCGTGATGCCGAGCGATAGCCGCATGGCGGGGTCGTCCTTTAACTGCTTCTTGAGGCTGCTGACAACCGCAAGTGCTTGCCGCACCTTGTCCACAGAAATTGTGTTCAACGC
>CAZTUD010000143.1:0-7629 GCA_964616945.1 uncultured Prevotella sp.
CGTAGGTGTTCATGCGGATGCCGTACCACGCCACGCCGTAGGAGCCGCAGATGCCTATGACCGTCCACAGCAGTATGAGTAGCACGCCGCCAAGGCCCACTTTCGTCTCCGAGAGCACGCCGAAGTAGAGCACAACGATGACGCCGATGAAGCAGAACAGCGCGGCAAGGAATTTGCCTTGCTGCTTGAGGTAGGTGGCGCAGGTCTTGTAAATCACCTCGCCGATGTCTTTCATGCGTGCGTGCACGGGCAGGCTCTTTATTCTCAGGAAGTAGAACAGTCCGAAAACGAAGCCGAGCAACGTAACGAGGAAGCCGACATGCAGGAAGCCGAACTCGTGGATGGACTCGGGAATGACGAGGTTAGCCTCGCTTGCGCCCGCAACCACTGGCATGGCAGCGGCGCACAGGAGAAAAAGCAGTTTTCTCATAGATGTTTTGTTTTGTAGTAAAAAGGTTCTTGTTTATGTTGCGTTTGTAAGTTATTAAGTTATAATGCGCAAAAGTAAGTAAAAAAATAATATGCCAAATGCTTTTCCCCATTTTTAACATTATTTTTTTTCACTGTCCCTGTGTCATTGATAGGGCGACAGCTTGTTAATGGCTGTTAATCATTCGCCGTTGCGTTGTTTTTTTTGTAATTTTGCCGCAAATTTGCATAAGTATTGCCAAATCGGAATGAAGAACAAACACGCAAAGAACACCAAGCGCACGGGGAGCCTGCAAAGGGTGACCCTCTGCATCAGTACCGCCTTGGTGCTCATACTGCTCGGACTGGTGGTATTCTCCACCCTCACGGGGCGCAACCTCTCGGCGTATGTCAAGGAGAATCTGGTGGTTACCATGATGCTTGAGCAGGACATGAACGACAACGAGGCGCAGACCATCTGCCGCAGCGTTGCCCGGCGGCCTTACATAAAGGGCATACGCTTCGTGAGCAAGCGCGAGGCGCTGAGGGATGCCGCACGGGAGATGGGCACCAACCCGGCCTCGTTCACCGACGGGGTGAACCCGTTCTCCTCGTCGATAGAGCTGACACTGAAGAGCGACTATGCCAACAGCGACTCGTTGAAATGGATTTCAAATGAGCTGAAGAAATACCCCAAGGTTTCGGAGATAACATACCAGAAGGACTTGATAGATGCCGTGAATCGCAACCTCGCCAAGATTGGCGTGGCGTTGCTGGTGCTTGCGGCGTTGCTGACGTTTGTCTCGTTCTCGCTCATCAACAACACCGTGCGCTTGGGCATCTATGCCCGCCGATTCTCCATACACACCATGAAGCTCGTGGGCGCGTCGTGGGGTTTCATACGCCGGCCGTTCGTGTTGGGCACGGTGGCGACAGGCATCGTGGCGGCTGTCATCGCGTGCGCTGCCCTCGGGGGCATGGTCTATCTGCTTTACTGCTACGAGCCGGAGGTGCTCACCATCGTCACTTGGCAAGACATGGCCATCACCGGGACGGCGGTGCTGTTGTTCGGCATCATCATAACGGCTGTCTGCGCCTGCATATCGGTCAACAAGTTCCTGAAAATGAAGGCAGGCGAATTGTACAAGATTTAGATACAAGATACAGGTACAAGGTAAAAGATAAAAGATAATGGACAAGAAGAATTTGGCTTTCGACCGCACCAACTTCATTTTGTTGGGCATAGGGTTCGCCATCGTCATCATCGGCTTTCTGCTCATGAGCGGCGGTGGCTCTACGGAGCAGGCTTACAACCCTGACATCTTCAGCGTGCGCCGCATCAAAGTGGCTCCTCTGGTGTGCTTCGTGGGCTTTGTCTCAATGATTTACGCGATAATCCGCAAACCGAAAGACTGATGGACTTGTTTCAGACCATAATCATTGCCATCGTGGAGGGACTGACGGAGTTTCTGCCCGTGTCTTCCACGGGGCACATGATAATAGTGCAGAACCTGCTCGGCGTGAAACAGGGCGACCCGTTCGTGCACGCCTTCACGTTCATCATACAGTTTGGCGCCATACTTTCCGTGGTGTGCCTCTATTGGAAACACTTCTTCCAGATGCGCAACCGCAAGGAGTTCAACGAGAAGATGCGCTTCTATGGGCTGCTCGTCGTGGGCGTGCTGCCCGCCGTCGTGGTGGGTCTTGCCGCCAAGAAGAGCGGACTGCTCGACTGGCTTCTGGACTCGGTGGTGGTGGTAGCCCTCATGCTCGTGCTGTGGGGCGTGTTCATGCTGTTCTGCGACAAGATATTCAACAAGGGCAGCGACGCCAACAAGGTTACGTGGCGCAGGGCGTTCATCATAGGCTGTTTCCAGTGTCTGAGCGTCATCCCCGGCACGAGCCGCTCAATGGCGACCATTGTCGGCGGTATGCAGCAGAAGCTCACGCGCAAGAACGCAGCCGAGTTCTCGTTCTTCCTCGCCGTGCCGACGATGGCGGGTGCCACGCTGCTTGACCTGATAGAGATGTTCACCGACGGGGCCACGACGTGGGCCACCGACTACAACATAATGCTCCTCATCGTGGGCTGCGTGATAGCGTTTATCGTTGCTATGCTTGCCATGAAGTGGTTCGTGGGCTTCCTCACGAAGTACGGCTTCAAGTGGTTTGGCTGGTATCGCATAGTCGTAGGTGGCATAATACTTTTGCTATTGGCGACGGGGCACTCGCTTGTAATGGTTGATTGAGTTAGAAGTTAAGAGTTAGGAGTTAAGCCGTGGACTTCATTAAGGGCGAGATAATACCCATCGACAAGCCATACCGCATGACAAGCTTCCATGCACTGGCTCACATACGCTACTTGCTTTCGCAGCATTGCGGGCAGAAGGTGAAAGTGGGTCATGCCGGAACTCTTGACCCGCTCGCCACAGGCGTTTTAGTGCTGTGCACGGGCCGCTGCACCAAGCAGATAGAGGAGTTGCAGGCGCACACCAAGGAATACACGGCTACGCTGCAGCTTGGTGCCACCACCGACAGCTACGACATGGAGCACGAGGTGAACGCCACCTACCCGTGGCGGCACATCACGCGCGACATGGCAGAAGCCGCCCTGCAAGGTTTTGTGGGCGACATCAGCCAGGTGCCGCCCACCTACAGCGCATGCAAGATAGACGGCGAGCGTGCCTACAGGCTGCGGCGCAACGGCGAGAGCGTGGAACTGAAGCCCAAGCGCATACACATTGACGAGATAGAGCTTACGGGTTTCAACCCCGATGACGGCACAATGGCGATACGCGTGGTGTGTGGCAAAGGCACTTACATACGCGCCTTGGCTCGCGACATAGGGCGGGCGTTGGGCAGCGGAGCCTATCTCACGTCCTTGCGAAGGACACGGACGGGCGACATAACGTTAAAAGATTGCATAGACTTCGACCACTTCGAGGAGTGGCTAAATACATTATTATGAAATTATCCCAATTCAGGTTTGATTTGCCCCAGGAACTTGTGGCGCTTTATCCGCACATGTTCACGAGGGAGTTTACCAACGACGACGGCACGAAGGATTCTTTCTCCGTTGTGCGCCGTGACGAGTCGCGGCTGATGGTGCTGCATCGTACAACCGGCGAGATAGAGCTTTTCAAGAAAGACAGCAAGGGACGGCCCATGAAAGGCAAATATCTGGATTTCCGCAACGTGCTCGACTATTTCGACGATGGCGACACTTTCGTGTTCAACGACACAAAGGTGTTTCCCGCGAGGCTGTACGGCACCAAGGAAAAGACCGACGCCAAGATAGAGGTCTTCATCCTGCGAGAGCTCAACGAGGAGACCCACTTGTGGGACGTGCTTGTGGAGCCGGCGCGCAAGATACGCATCGGCAACAAGCTGTTCTTCGACGACACGGGCTACATGGTGGCTGAGGTTTACGACAACACCACGAGCCGCGGCCGCTCGTTGCGCTTCCTCTACGACTGCTCGCACGAGCAGTTCAAGCACGACCTCTTCTCCCTTGGCGAGTGTCCGTTGCCAATCTATGTGCTCAACGGGCGCACTCCCGACCCGACAATGGAGAACATGCACGTGCACTCCCATGCCACAAAGGAGGACATGGAGAACTTCCAGACCATCTACGCCAAGAACGTTGGCGCGGTGACGGCTCCTGCCACGGGGTTGCATTTCAGCCGCGAGCTGATGAAGCGCATGGAGATTAAGGGCATCAACATGGCGTTCATAACGCTGCACTGCGGGCTGAGCAACTTTTCGCAAATTGAGGTGGAAGACCTCTCGAAGCACAAGATGGACTCTGAGCAGATGATTGTGGGCAAGGAGGCGTGCGACTTGGTGAACAAGACTAAGACGGAGGGGCATCGCATCTGCGCCGTGGGTTGCAGCGTGGCGAAAGCCACGGAGACGGCAACTGGCACCGACGGTTTCCTGAAGGAATATGACGGATGGACCTCGAAGTTCATATTCCCGCCCTACGACTACCAGTTGTGCAACACCATGATAGCCAACTTCTACCATCCCGAGTCCACGTTGCTCATGTCAACGGCGGCGTTTGGCGGCTACGAGAATGTCATGGAGTGCTATCGTCTTGCCGTGAAGCACAAGTACAAGTTCGGATGCTTCGGCGACAGCCTGCTGATAGTGGACTGATGGATAGGCACATTGTTTATTTCTCCATCGGTTCCAACCTCGGCAACCGCAAGAGGCTGGTTGCCGAGGCGGTGTCCTTGCTTGGCGAGAGGGTGGGGGGCGTGCTGCGCCAGTCGTCGCCAATGGAGACGGAGCCGTGGGGCTTTTCCTCGCCCAACAAGTTCATCAATCTGTGTGTCTGTTGTGAGACGGTGCTTTCGCCTCGTCAGGTTCTCCTTGTTACCCAGCAGATAGAGAGTGACATGGGGCGTGTCTCCAAGAGTGTCAATGGCGAGTACCACGACCGCATCATCGACATCGACATCCTCCTTTACGACGACCTGCATGTTGACGAGCCTGACCTCAAAATCCCCCATCCGCTAATGCGCAAGCGCGACTTCGTCATGAAGCCGCTAAAGGAGATAAAGTGAGGTCTGCCATTGTTAAAGAGGGGCAATGCTCTTTTTTGCTAACTCACACACTCTGTCCAAAAGGTTTTTCGTAGGCTTGACAAGTGGGAGTACTTCTGTTTTCATGTCAAGGTTTCTTCTGTCCTCATAATCGCCACTCATGCGCAACGAAAAGAGGGTACTGAAAATAACGCCATAACTTTTCTCGATAATATGGGTCTTTATAAAATAGAGTGAAAACATTGCTTTCACTCCACTGTGAGATTTTACGGTTATGCCGTTGGCAATGAGCAAAGCTGTAATTGCATAATATGCAGAGTAGTACAAGCGGTTAGCGACAATTTCAACAAAATCGTCGTTGATAATTTTCAAGGCTTCTTTATAGGTGCGTTCTGATTTTTCCAAGCGATAACGGACAATCTCTTTTCTGTCCTCGTCGCTTAAAGTCTGCTTAGTCATATTGCTATTGCATCAGCTTCTACATTGTGATGGAACAATGTAAAATGGTTTTCTTGCCATTCTTTCATGGAAAACAGAACAGGGTTAATCATTTCGTTCATGTCAACCCCCAGTTCTTCAAGAGGATAAGAATATTTGCCATAGTCTTCCAGGGTAATCTTTGGCTTATCCAACAGGATAAGCACATCCCAGTCGCTTCGCTTGTCCCAATCTTTGTCGTCATGCGCATCCCCCCGGGCTCGCGAGCCAAAGAGGTAAGCTTTTGCATTGGGGTCAATCGACCTTAATTTTTCGCCCATTGCCTTTATAACTTGTTCGTGCGTCATTTCCTTACTCTTCACTTATACTTGCAAAGTTAAGTTTTTCTTCTGAGTGAAGCAACTTTTTACGCAAGTTTTATGTGACATTTTCGTTTGTATTTTATGAAAACAATATTTTATCATAAGATTTTCGGGAAAATCATTGCTTATATCAAATAAAATGCTTTACTTTGCACTTGGAGTTCGATGTGAAGCCATATATATAATGGTGGAACAGAAAAGAACTTTATACATAAATAAGAGCGTTTGACTCATTATCCGTTGTTGAATCTGGACAATTCAAGTTATGTGGATAATAGGCAAATCTGCTCACGCATGGGAATATTGTACCTTATTCATGGGGCTCGATATACCTTAATGCGTGGGCTTTTGCTTATCACACATAACAGGCAGTCCAGAGCCTCAACAACGTGATATATAAGCAAAAGTTCACGCTATTTTGTTAATATTTAAAACATGGATAAATTAATTGCTTTTCTTAAAATTGACATTTTGGTCGTATTCTTTTGTACGGTCTTTGTAGGTTGCGGCAGTCTGAAGCCAGTGTCTATAACAAGGAATGGCACACTGCAAGGCTACAAATTTGCTTACATAAATCCAACGACAACAAAAGTGGGTGGCACAGAAAGCCACTATTCTTGTAATAGGTACATGGGTTTAAGCATAAGTTCTACCACAAGTACCAATCCGTCAGAAGTAATTTCTGGATACCTGATGAAACAGGGTTTTATCATTATACCACAGCTCAATGTGCATGATGCGTCCCAAACCATAATTGTCAATTATGCAGAGACTGGTAGAAGAGATTTGAATCTTGGCTATACAATAGAAATAACCATTCAAATATTGTCTGCTGTAGACAATAGTTTAATTTGTAGTGGAACAGCGGAGGGACAAGGAGAAACTGAAGCTGATGATGTTAGAATTGCAATAAACAGATGTTTAGCAGAAATGTTTAACAAAGAAAACAACCACAAGCAATGAAAAAGTTATTCTTAGTGTTTGCCCTATTGTTGTCTTGCGCAATAGGCTCGTTTGCCCAAAATGCAAACGTAACAAAATTTCTGGGTATTCCCGTGGATGGTACCAAGACTGCCATGATTCAAAAGTTGCAACGGAAAGGCTTTAAATACGACAGAATCAAAGACTGCCTTACTGGAGAATTCAATGGCAGGGCAGTCAACGTATTCGTTGTGACCAATAATAATAAGGTGTGGCGCATTATGCTTTCTGATAAGATAGCGTCAAGTGAGACAGATATTCGCATCCGCTTTAATACACTTTGCGCCCAGTTTAAGAACAACAAGAAATACATTCCTGCTAACTTAGGGTATGAGGACTATCAAATTCCAGAGGATGAAGACATATCTTTTAATATGACTGTTAGCAAAAAACGTTATGAAGCGGGCTATTGGCAAACGAATGGAGAGAAAATGGATTCTCTGTTTTTCCAAAAAGAGTTTGAGAACGTAGTGTCTTCTAAATACTCAGATATTAACCCTGATTTGTTGTCTGAGGATGAAAAGGAAGAAGTGAAGGGGAAAGTGATAGACGACGTATTAGAGGCAATAAGAAATAAATACTCCAAACATTCTGTGTGGTTTATGATTTCACGCAGTGACTATGATTTATACAATCAATATCGGATATTGATGTATTATGACAACGAATACAACCATTCCAATGGAGAGGATCTTTAATTATTAGAGATGTACGCTAAACCCCGGCTCACCATGCTGTCGCATGGATGAGCCGGGGTTATTAGTGCGGTGAGCCTTGCAGGCTCATACTATCTTCTTAGTCCACTTCTTCGTCAGCCTCGTAGCCGCCCATCTCGCGGATGGCGTTCTTCAGCATGACGTATTGCTCGAAGAGGTCGTTGACGGCCTGCTCGC
>CAZTUD010000144.1:0-6647 GCA_964616945.1 uncultured Prevotella sp.
CAAAATGAGACATGAAGCATACAAACGGCATTCTTTTTTCTCTCGCGCTGGTCAGTGCGCTTGTGCTGGCATTGCCAACAAGCGCGTTGGCTGACAGCATACCAGTGGCAGTATTCAGCAACGACGGCAAGATCATGACCTTCACCTGCGCCGACGAGGCGGCGGTGGACGACAGTATCACGTACAAGCTTGGCAGATGGCCGAAAGAAGACACTACCGTAACCAAGGTCGTGTTCGACAAGTCGTTTGCCAAAGCCCGGCCAACTTCCACAAGATTGTGGTTTGCGGGTTTTGGCAAACTCAAGAAAATAATTGGCTTGGAAAACCTGAACACATCAGAGGTAACAGACATGACGGAAATGTTCGGTGGTTGCCTGTTGATAGACAGCATCAATGTTAGTGGCTTTGACACTGGAAACGTGAAATATATGCTCCACATGTTTAACGGCTGCCGGGCATTGAGAAACCTTGACCTGCGCGGCTTCAAGACAGACAACGTAACCGACATGGGAGGCATGTTCTACGAATGCAGGCTTTTGAGGAACATCGACGTGAGCGGCTTCAACACTGGAAATGTCACCAACATGAGCCAAATGTTTGCTTGGTGCTTCGCCGTCGAGGACCTCGATGTAAGCAAATTCGACACACACAAGGCACTGAGCATGCACCAAATGTTCTGGAACTGCTCCTCACTTAAAAGCCTCAACGTGAGCGGCTTCAACACGTCAAACGTTGACAACATGAGCCAGATGTTTGACGGTTGCTCGTCGCTGACAGACATTGACGTGAGCGGCTTCAACACCAGCAGGACAACCAACATAAGCTATATGTTTCGCAACTGCACATCATTGACAAGACTTGACATGAGCACATTGAAAACGAACCGCCTCACCGACATGAGGGGACTTCTGAAAGGATGCAACGGCATAACCGAGCTTAACGTGGGCAGCAACAGTTTCAGCAGTGTGTCGCAATCGGGCGCAGCGTTTCAAGGCGTTGGCACATTGTACAACCCATGCCAGCTGATTGTGAATGACGACTTTGACAAATCGGTCCTTGGCACCGTCGGGCATAATTACAACAAAAGCAGTTATACATGGTTGGAGGGACACTTTGCCGAGCCTGTAACCACAGGCATAAATGGTATCGCGAAAAATAATAATGATGGTGTCGGCCAAGCCATCCCCGCCTACAACCTCGGCGGCCAGCGGGTGGGCGATGGCCATAGGGGGCTGACTGTCAAGCATGGGTGGAAGTACATTAAGCGGTAGCCGCAAAAGTCTTTATAATATCGCCCAACATAGCTCTTCCTCCTAAAACGTTCTAAAAAAGTTCGAAAACGTTTTTTGTATGTTTAGTGTACATCGCAATATTCGTTGTAAAATTCTTTTCCGCGCAACCCCCTCTGTGAGCGCGATATTTTCAGCTACCGAGGAAATTATTTCGTACAGCGCAATGGTGAGCGAAGTTGGTAAGTCGTTGCAAATCAACAATATAACAAAATTTAAGCTTTCTGACAGTCGCAAACCGCCCACCTTCACGGCGGCAAGGTGCCTGCTTCGCGCCGCCAAGAAGCCTTCCCTACGCCGCCAAGAAGGCACCTCGGCGGCGTAAAGCAGGAGACCTTACGCCGTAAGGTAGATGCCCGTGCGCCGCACGAGGTCCGAAGAGGCACCGCAAGGGGCGTTTTCCGCCTGTAGAAGGCCACTTCCCCGTTGTCCTGATTTTTTACTTTTTGTAAACTTGTTTCATGCTTTTTTCGCAAAGGAGATAGGGAATTCATAAAAGTTTTTCCCAGCCCCTGTTGCACGTTCGGCGGAAAATTATTATTTTTGCAAAATAATGAGCGAATACAATGATTATATAAACAACATCCTGAAGCCACACATCAGCGAAAAGGCTGTTGTCCTGGACTTGTTCGCAGGTTGCGGCGGACTGTCGCTGGGCTTTGAGGCTGCCGGCTACAAGACCATTGGCTATGAATGCGTGCCGGCGGCGGTGGAAACGTACAATAGGAACCTGAATGGCGAGTGCCACCTTGAAAAACTTTCGGTCGGCTTCGACTATCCACATGCGGACATCATCATAGGTGGCCCGCCCTGCCAGCCTTTCAGCAGGATTGGCAAGCAGCAGGGCATTAACGACGCAAGGGACGGTTTTCCAATATTCATAGATGCTGTGAGGCGGCTACAACCCAAAGTCTTCCTCTTCGAGAACGTCAGCAACTTGCTTGGTAGGCACAAGTGGTATTATGACCTGATTTTGGACGAACTGCGCAATATCGGCTACCTTATAGAAACCAAGATAGTAAATGCCGTCAACTATGGCGTGCCGCAAAACCGCGAACGGGTGATAACCGTAGGCCATCTGTCACGATTTTCTTTCCCTCTTTTTTCCATAAAAAAGACGACAGTAGGAGAGGCGATTGGTGATACCATGAACCGAGAACTTCCATGCTCCCGTTTCCTAACGCCTGCACAAGACAAATACATTGCCATTTATGAAAAGAAATCATACTGCATCAATCCGCGCGACCTTTATGCCGACCGCCCCGCACGAACGCTGACATGCCGCAATCTGGCAGGAGCAACAAGCGATATGCAACGTGTCAGGCTACCTGACGGACGCAGAAGGAGGATTGTGCAAAGGGAGGCGGCCCGTCTGCAATCATTCCCCGACTGGTTTGAGTTTTGCGGCAACGAGACGCAGCAGTTCACCCAGATAGGCAACGCCGTGCCCCCGCTGCTTGCCTACAAGCTGGCAGAGGAGGTGAAAAAGACTTTTGCCTTGAAGCCAAGGCCAATAGGAGAGATAAACGAAATCAACTTCAAAATGCACGATTTATTTGCAGCCGTATGACAATTCCATTGAAAGCATATAAAGACGAGGCAACAAGCAAGCTTGTTTTTGACATGCTTGACATACTCGAAGCCCTTGGATGCACAGAAGGCCTGACCAACCGTCGGCTTGAAAAAATGGCAAAGGCATGTCTTGCTGTCGGTGATATTAAGACAGACCTTTCGGAAGCCAAGTCAGCCAATGACGATTTTTTCCTTGGCACCCGCGAGATTATCACATACGAAAATAAGCATTATGGCGAGAACATATCTTCAGGCTCTTACGATGACATTCGCCGACAAGACTTGGCTACGCCAGTAGAGTTTGGCTTGGTAATAAACTCGTCATCACTGGAAAAGCAAGCGACAAACAATCCCAACCGTGGTTATGCCCTCAGCCCGCTGTTTGCCTCGCTTGTTCGACAATATGGCAAGCCGAGCTGGACAGGAGCCTTACAAATGTTTCGTGAGAACAGCGGCTTCCAAAACAAGATTATAGTCAAGAAAAACAAGCTGGAAGAAATTGAAATCACATTGCCGTCAAACGAAATCCTGAAGTTGACACCAGGCGGACACAACGATTTGCAAAAGGCAATAGTTGAGGTCTTCCTGAAGAAGTTTGGGATGGATGCTCAAGTCCTCTATATTGGCGATACCAAATCAAAATATCTATATAAAAAGGAAGATGTCCTACGTGAAATTCATTTCTTTGACTTGAAACACGACATGCTGCCCGACATTGTCGCCTACAGCAGGAAAAACGACATTGTCTTTCTTATTGAGGCAGTATATTCTTCAGACCCGATGACGGACTCACGGGTCGCCAAGCTAAAGGAAATGCTGAAAGACTGCCAATGCGACAAAATTTTTGTTACCGCTTTCCTTGATAAGAAGAAATTCCAAAGCATGGCCTCAACCATCGCATGGGAATCTGAAGTTTGGATAGCCGACTCTCCTGACCACATGATTCACTTCAACGGCTCAAAGTTCTTGCAAGTGCATCAATGATATTTGCTTTGACACAATAAACACAACCATGATGCTACAGCAAACAACTGGCGGCCACGCCCCTCTTACCGTCTATAAGGCATCGGCTGGGAGCGGGAAGACGTTCACGCTGGCGGTGGAATACATAAAGTTGCTCATAAGCAACCCAGACAACTACCGCTACATCCTTGCCGTTACCTTTACCAACAAGGCCACGCAAGAGATGAAGCAGCGCATATTGTCGAAACTCTACGGCATAGCCCATGCGCTGCCCGACTCCGACGACTATCTCAGGCAGGTGCAGGCTGCCTTGCCCAGCCTTGGCGAGAGGGCGATACGCAGCCGCGCCGCCGATGCGCTGTCGCTGCTCACCCACAACTACAACCTCTTCCGCGTGGAGACCATAGACAGCTTTTTCCAGCGTGTGCTAAGGAACTTGGCGCGGGAGCTCGGCCTGACAGCAAACATGCAGGTGTCGCTCAACGACAACGAGGTGGAAAGCGAGGCGGTGGACAACATTGTCGAAAACATAAGTAGCGAAAGCGACCCTCTGCTGTCGTGGATAATGGACTTCGTGAGGCAGCGGATGGACGACGACAAGAACTGGAACGTGATAGGACGGATAAAGGAGTTCGGGAAGAACATTTTCACCGACTTCTACAAGGACCACCAAGAAGAATTGAAGAACATAATGAACAATCCCGAGTTCTTCAAGAGATACACGTCCATGCTCCATGCGCTCAAGACCAACGCCAACAAGGAGATGGCGGAATACGCCCGACAATATGACACGATAGCGGCGAAATACGGCATTGTGGACAGCGACTATTCACGTGGCCACAGCAACGCGCCCGGCTATTTCGAGAAGCTTGCCAACGCCGACTACCTCGGATTGGGAACCACAAAGATGCCCAACTCCTATGTCAGTGACGCGCTTGCCGACCCGAAGAAGTTTGTGAGGAAAGGCGACTTGGGAAAGCCCGCGTCAGAGGCCATCATAAGATATGTGCATCCATTGTTGGAGGAAGCCGAGGCGGCACGCCGCAAGGCGGCGGTTACGGTCAACTCAGTGGATTTGACGCTCCAGAACGTGAACGAGCTGCGGCTGCTCGGGCGCATTGAGGAGGAAGTGAGGCGCATAAACACCGCCAACAACGACTATCCTCTCAGCAGCACGCAGAAGCTGCTCGGCGGCCTCATCGACAGCCAAGACTCGCCATTCATCTACGAGAAGATTGGCGGACAGCTGCGGTTCATAATGATTGACGAGTTTCAGGACACGAGCGTGGCCCAATGGGAGAACTTCAAGGTGTTGCTCGACGACTGCATCGCGCACCAGGCGGGCAGCCTCATCGTGGGCGACGTGAAGCAGAGCATCTACCGCTGGCGCAACGGCGACTGGCGGCTGCTGCAAAATCTCGACGAGGCCGCCTATCCGCAAATGCTGCGGGTGAGACACCTTGACACCAACTACCGCTCACAACGCAACATAGTGGATTTCAACAATACCTTTTTCGCCACTGCGGCAGAGCTGACATCGCAGATGGCGCAAGAGGAGCTGACGGACATCCCAGCCCTGCAACCCGAAAGGCGAGACATGCTCATGGCTGAGGCAGCCGCCATAAAGGACGCATACGATGACGTGCGCCAACAAGTGCCGTCAGGCAAGCCGCAGGCCGGGCTTGTCAGCATCGCGCTGCTGCCAAACAATGACTACGACACGGCAATGATAGCCAAGGTGAAAGAGACCATAGAGCATCTCGTGGGCAACGGCACGCCGCAGGAAAAGATAGCCGTCATAGTGAGAAAGAACAAGCACATAAAGCTGCTCGCCGACTACTTCCTGCACAACCCAATATCGGTGAACGGCAAGGAGACTATGGCACGCATGGTCTCCGACGAGGCTTTCCGCCTCGACGCGTCGTTGGCGGTGAATATTATCGTGAAAGCCCTGCACTGGCTTGTGCATCCCGACGACAGGCTCACCGAAGCATTCCTCGCCGAGGCATACCAGACGATAACAGCAGAACCAGCCTTTATCTCCAACGACGATAACTTTGAAAAGCTGTTGCCCAAGGAGATGACGGCAGGACGCACCTCCCTGCTCTCCATGCCGCTCATCGACCTTGCCGAAAGGCTTCACGCCATTTTCCATCTCGACAAGCTCAACAGCCAGAGTGCATATGTGTGCGCGTTCTTCGACCAGTTGGCTGCATTCCTGAAAAGGCATGTCGCCGACATAGATGACTTCCTTGAGGAATGGAACGAGAGCCTCTGCTCGAAGTCAATCCACAGCGACGCAATCGACGGCATACGGATGCTCACTGTGCACAAGAGCAAGGGGCTGGAATTTGACAACGTCATCATTCCTTTCTGCGACTGGGACTTGGAAGACAGCCGCGACATATTGTGGGCAGAGCCTGAAACCACTCCCTACAGCCAGTTGCCCGTAGTGCCGCTGCGCATTCAGGCAAAGCGCATGACAAATTCCATATATTGCAAGGACTATGAGTCGGAACACATAAAGAATCTTGTAGATAATCTCAACATTCTCTATGTGGCATTCACCCGCGCCTCACGCAACCTGTTTGTCTTCGGTAAGAAAGATGGCGCAAAATATCCATCGCAGATAATAAGGAAATCCATAACCGCAGAAGACGGTGGCGACAAAGACCAAGCGTTGACTTTCAGCTATGGAACGTTCTGTCCCTCAACAGCTTCCACCTCTCCTCTTGAAGAAACAGTGCAGCAGCCCAACATCTTTGAGCAAAAGGAGGCGGGCGTGAGAGTTGGCATAGAAAGCCACGACGTGAGAGCTAAATT
>CAZTUD010000144.1:6657-7498 GCA_964616945.1 uncultured Prevotella sp.
GCAACGCCAGCAAGCAGTTTATGGAGAACGACGAGGAGGCGGAAGAAAGGGAGAGGCGACAGGAATACATCGACACCGGCAACGTCATCCACTCGCTGCTCTCCTCAATCCACAACTATACCGAGATAGACAAGGCAATAGACCAACTGGAGTTCAGCGGGGTGTTGTACGAGAAGCCCATGACACGCGACAGTCTGCGGCAATACATCGAGAAAGAGTTGAGCATCCCGCAGGTAAGAGACTGGTTCTCACCACGATGGCAAGTGTTCAACGAATGCTCCATACTCTACTATGACGAAGTCGAGGGGCATGTGCGGGAGCAACGTCCCGACAGGGTCATCTACGACGGCGACGAGATGATAGTAATTGACTTCAAGACAGGCCGCGAGCTTGACAAGCACAAGGCGCAGGTGCGCTCATACATGCGGCTGCTGTCGGGCATGGGCTATCGCAATGTCAGCGGCTATCTGTGGTACATTCGCCACAACAACATAGTGAGAGTATAGTTAGGAGTTGATAAGGTTATGGTCAAAGTTCAAAATTGCCAAGCATGGCGCAAGCGGGCTTGCCGATGTCGCCGTGATATTCCCCAACAAGCGTGCCTCGCTGTTTCTCAACCAGGCACTCTATGAGGAAGCGGGACACCCGGTGTGGAGCCCGGCCTACTTCACCATAAGCGACCTTTTCAGGCGGCACTCCGCGCTTACCGTGCCCGACCAAATGACACTCGTGTTCAGACTGTACAACATTTTCGTGCAAGAAACTGGTGCCGGCGAAGCTCTCGACCATTTCTATTCGTGGGGGCAGCTCATGCTTTCCGACTTCGACGACATAGACAAGA
>CAZTUD010000145.1:0-7489 GCA_964616945.1 uncultured Prevotella sp.
GAAACTTTCATACAGGGTTTCATCGATAGGATTATAGTTGTTGTCGTAGGTTAAAGGATTAATGAAGCAATTGCCGTTCAAATCTTCCTCTCCTCCTGCTTTCGTGGTCTCCATGACACCGTCGGCTTCTGTGTCATAACACCGTTTCATGACGAGCGACTGCTTCTCCTCATCGTAGCGCACGACATGGCCGGCCCACGCGTTCATGAAGTATGCATGGCCATAGTTTCTAAGGGCATGTTGTATCTTTCTTGCCAAGTCTATTGCCACATCCAAGCCCTGTGCAGCAGCCTTGCCGGCATAGTTGAGGGCAAGCTGCAAGTCTTCATAGCCACCATCGCCGTGTGCGAGATGCCAGGCATAGTCATGTTGAGCTTCCGCATATCCGCCGTCAGCACTCTTCTTGATGTAATCATTGGCGAGATTCTTGTTCTGACGTAGTCCATAGAGACCATAATAATAGCCGGAAGCGATTACATAGTCAGGATTGTCGCCATCGGCAATAGCTTGTTGTCGGATTCTGTCCACAATCTTGTCCTCGCTCATCTGTGAGGGGTCAGGGTTCTGATAAATGTTGTCTGTCATGTGAATTTAGATTTAATGCCAATTATACTTTGCCATCATGCGCTTGAATACAGGCTCGTCGCACACTGTTGAGAAGAGCTTCATGCAGGAGCGTACCTTGATGGCGTCGCTGCCGAAAATCTCGTAGACCGAGCGCGGGCTGTCGAGCACCGCCTGGGTGATCTCCACGAGGTGCTGGCGGAGAATAGGATTCTCTATGTAGGCCTTCGCCTCCTCGCGTCCCTTGATGCCGTAGGTCTGCGACATTCTGCTGTGGCCCAGACCTACCATCTGGGGGAAGATGTACCATATCCAGTGAGTCTGCTTCCGACCAGTCTTCACCTCTGCCAAGGCCTTCTCATAGTCCCATTCCTGTGCGCGGATGAACCGCTGCAAGTCAAACTTTTGTTCTTCCATAGTTTCTCTTTAGTTTTCCGGTTTTTAAGATAAGTTCTCTTTCATTTGCCGCGTGGAGTATTTCATCCACACGGCAAATGTTGTTTTCGAGCGGGCGTTTACTTCTTCGTGAAGTGCAGCCGCTTGCCTTGCCACACGATGTCCACCTTGTCGAAGTAGGCGAAGTCGATGGCTGGCTGGCTCTTCGTGCGGATGCAGTCGCTGCAAATCTTCAGCAGCTTGCCAACCTTATTCTGTCCCTCCCAAGTGCCGCAGGCCAGGTTGCCGAGCTCCCAGTTCAACTCCTCCAACCGCCTCTTCCGGTCTTCTGCTGCTTGTTCCCCCTCTCCTTTGGAGAGGGCTGGGGTGAGGCTTCTGCGGATGTCGCGGCACCGGGCTTCCATCTCCTTGTTGCGGCAGCCCCAAACCGTCTCACCGCAGCTGAAGACCACCTGCTTGCCATAGAGACGATGAAGCCTCGACCAAAACATGTTGTCGCCCTTCGTGCGCTGCCACAGCACGTAGAGCATCCAGTTCAGCACAAGCCTTTCGTCGCCGCTGCCCTTGGCCACGCTGTCGAAAGCCTTCCAGAGGTCGGCGAACTCATGACCCAGCACCCGCACCTTGCCTTTCAGGTCAGCCTTGGACAGCCACACCACCAAACGGCCGTCCTTGACGTTCATCACCTGCTCCATGTCAACACCGTTCATCACCATGCTTTTCTTCATTTTCTCCATAGATTTAATTGTTAAGCGGGTGCAAAGGTAATACATCCGCAAGCCTTTTGCAAGCGAAAAACACGTTGCTGGATGAAATGCACGCTATGGATGATGAAAGGCATCTGCAAAATGATATTATTACAATGTCTTACCCATTGTGGCATGCCCACAGCAATATCCGCTTGTGCCGACCGTTCAACTTGTAGATGGTCATCAGGCGAAGCAAGTTCTTATAGTCGATGGTGAAGCAGCCCTGGCTCAAACGGCTGTCAATAGGCAAATATTTTCTCTCCCCATTGAAACGGCTCACAACCCCTGCAGAATGGATGAGTATGCCACGAAGACGGGCATTGTAGTTGGTGCGGTCGATGCCTTCCAGCCGAATACAATTTCTCATGCTTGCCGAGCCAATGCCACAGAGCGCATATAGGCCAAGGCTTGAGGCGTTGCTGCCAGGCTTGTTGCTGAACACGGGCTGCGCCACCGTGCTTCCTGCGCCACTTCCGTGCATGCAGTAGCTCGCCATGATGCGCTCCTTGCTGTTGAGGTCGTAGACGTAAAACCGTTTTTGTCCCGACCGCTTGCCGAAGTCGCAGACGATGTAGTAATCGTCATTGTACTTGAACTTCCGTGCATACTGCTGCACTTGTGCAAGATTCTTCGGGTCAACGTTCTTGTGCCAGTAGCGTTGTGCCACATAATTCTTCACCACATTGCCATCCTCACGCTGGATAAGCCATAGGTAAGCAGCGCCCAGTCCGGCGGCAATGACCAACAGCAGACAAAGGATACATCCGATAATCGTTTTCTTCTTTCTTGTCATGGTTTTTAGTTTTTATTCATCAATATATCCGCCAACATCGTACCGTTGGTGAAGCGACAGAGATCAACATACTCACCGATGCCATGGATGTGGCCACGCTCAGAGTATTGCCAGAGGTTGTGGTTGAACTTGCCGCGCACGGCCGGAGCGAAGCGGCTGTAGCTGGCGATGTAGAGGATGTGGTCGTTGAAGCGCGGAGCCAGCATCTTGTCGTAGAAGCTCTCGCTACTATAAATCATCGGCTTGCGGCCATAGTGTTGTTTCACCAGTCGCGAGAACTTCGCCAGCGAGTCCTGCAGTTGCTTGCGGCTCCACCTGCCGAGCCATCCCTTCTCCACGTCCACCATCGGGATGAGGTCTTGCTGACCTGACTTGACCACAGCCGCGAAATCCTTGAACTGCTCGTCGACGCTGAACTTTGAAGTAAGGAAGTGGTAAGAGCCCACTTTCAGCCCAGCCTTCCTTGCCCCACCGATATTCTTGGCATACCGCCTGTCGCGATGCCCTTGCCCCATCGTGGCGCGGACATACACAAACTTTATCTTCTTGTCTTTCGCCACCACGTCCCACTTGATGACGCCCTGGTGCTTCGACACGTCGATGCCGTCATAGTCACTCTTGCTGTAAGCCTCACCTTGCAGCCTGTCAACAAAAACATCTGGCATTACACCCAGCACCGCCCTACGCACGGTCGAGCTCACCATGCACAGTACACCCGTTATGGCAACACATGCCGCCAACGCTACGCCAATACCCAGTATGGTTTTCTTCTTCCTTGTCATTCGCTCATCTTAGTTTTATTGGTGCAAAGATAGGCTAAACCTAGCGACTTTCCAAATGCATAGGCACAGTCTTGACGAACGACCACCCATCGATGACGAAAGCACTTCGTGGAAGGACGAATTATTATTTTCCGAACAGTCCCTTTATTATCATTCGTCCAAGTTTCCGCTCCACGCCTGCCTTTGACATGGGTATACCTGTCTCTTTAGCAATCTTCTGCTTCGCCTGTGTAATCCCCAGTGCTCTCTTCCATGAGAAAGAGAGACCAGGAATGCCTGTATTGGATCTGCGTGTCATAACTATTTTATTTTAGCTGCTTTCAGAGATCATTTAGTTTTTTCGTTGTAGATGTTTCCCTACTCTAAAGCAGAATCTAATCCGCATACAATCATTGCCCCAATTTCTATTATGGAGAATATCACAACAACCACATTACTTACGGGGATTAAACCTAAGATATCATTGATGATATCAAATCCGCAAAAGAGAATAAGCACAACATAGATAAGGCAGAAAAGTACTCCCCAGTCTTTTATGGCTTCGGCAACGATACAATATATACTAGAAAGAACTATCATAGCTAATAAGTTACCAGTGAATATTTTTTCTACTGTTGGTAGGCCGTCAATTGTGAATATTGAGAAATAAATATCCCTTGCAGATCCTCCAAGACCGAAGAATATTACAAAAGGTAGCACTATGGCAAGAGCTACACCAACCCAATTCACATCAGAATTGTCTTCAGTCGTTGTCTGCTCTGTTTTCTTGGGCTTGGCATTCCTGTTAGGATGAGATTGAGATGATTGCCTTGTCTCATAACTATGTTTGTGAAGGATGCCATCTTCTCCAACCCTGTAACTATGATTCATTGAAGGCTTATCTCTATTCTCAGAAGCTTTCTCTCTATGGACTGTACCATTATCACTAATTGAGTAGCCAAGATCTTTCATTAGTTTATCTTGGAAATCAGAGTTACCGTATTTACACCAGCCTGGGTATCCGTTTATTTTAACGAGGTCATCAGAAGAAAGATTTAATTGCATCAATTCTTTTGCTGAAAACAATTGGTTTTGATATAAATAAACTCTGTACCACATAACAAATATTAGATCTTAAGCTCCTATGCCCATAGTTGGATAGAATAATCTGAAAAAATAATCGTCTATGAAGCATTAGCGCTTATAGGAATGCCCCCGAATTTTATAGGTTGCTGACTTTGCTAAAGATAATCTGCCCTTCCCATTACACAAAGGACATTGTTTACCATAGTTATTCCTACCTGTCCCATTGCAAGCAGGACAAGTTTTCATCACAGCTTTTCTTGAAGCAGCTATAGCAGGCATTACTCTATTCGAAGATGACCGACCTTTCGAATAGGAATAATTTCTTTTATTTTGAGTATTGACAGGAGTTGTTGTTCTTATTTGAGTAGTAGGCTGGATTCTGTGCAACGAGCCATCTTCACGCATGACATACTCTCTGCCAATCTTGTTGCTGTTATACTCAATCTTTCGTGCACTCTTGGTTGCCACCTTCATCGCTTTTGTCGCTTTTCCTATAGCTTTGAATGCAGCACCTTGAGAATAAATGCTTGAGCAAGAAAGCACCATCAACACCAACGATAACAGCCTTTTAAGAAATTTGTAAATGTTGTTTTTCATCTTCTTTTGTTATAATCATTTATTACATGTAATCAATAAAGCAATACTGAAAGCAATTAAGAAATAAATCCCCGATGCTACAGCCCACCTATGTTGCACATTATTGAAGTGTTCCGCACTATCCCATGTTTTTGCCTTCCACGCCCATTTGTTACCTTTAAAGCCTAAGACAATGCAAAAAACGATTGAGGCCAGTCCGCCAATATGTGGTATAAGAGCTATGGGTATGATTATCAGTGGCCAATAGAGACCGTTGAAAATTGCCCAAATCCAATTGAACATGAATGCGCCCCAATTCCAACCCGTTTTTGGCTTATTCTCGGTTAAAGATGTCGATTGTGCTGATGGCTGTGAAAAACTATATAACGATTGTTGTGCAGATGGTTCATTCATAGGCTCATCTACAATTTCTTCAAAGTCATTAGGATTATTATTAACATCTTCTTTTATTTTCTCCAGAGAACCATCTGGCATGAGTATATAGCCTTGCTCCCGAGCGTTAAGTTCTTCAAAGGATGGATAGTCAGATGCAAGACACCATTCCCCTACGCTTTCCTCCATAACCTCAGTGTCATCAGGCACGTCCAGGCCATGGTACTCTTGCAATGAGTATGGTCCATACACCACACCGTCCATCCTTATGTAGAATTTAAACGACTTCATCTGTTAGACTGTTTGGTTATTGGCATACTCCACGACAATACTCCTTGTCACCTGTAAGGGATAAGAGAATATCTCTGCCATAACACCGCCGATGTGTGGGTCGTTAGTATTACAGACCAATGTGTACTGCGTAAGATGTGGTACAAGCCTTTGCGTGAAATGCGGGTTATCACGGTTAAGCAAGTCAAGAATTATCTTGATACCTATCGTTGTGACAAAATTAATGTCCACAGATATGCCTGGTTCGAATGAGCCTACCTCTCCCATATACAGATGCGTATTTGCTTCTTTACGCTCCGATGCAACACCTACCGATGCCATGAAGTCTTTGTAAGATGGCATTCCAGTTGGTAGACAATAAAATATTTCACCTGCAAATGCCCTTTCCCAACAACCTATCGATACGAAGGGCATACCAAAAGGCTTGCAAAGCATGGAGTCTGCGTACAAGTCGCCTTGACGATTGTCTGCGCACCCAACAACTATCGTATCGGGATTGCAGAACTCCTCAAACTCGGAGAGGGCTATGTCTTGCACCTTGCGATGGGATGTCTTTACTTGTGCCGAGGGATTAATCTGCAATATGCGCTCCTTAACCGCTGTAGTCTTATACTTGCCAACATCTTGGACACCACACTGATGCCGACAAATGTTGTGGTACTTCAAAACATCCATGTCCACAAGGAAAAATCTGCCTACACCAGCACGGGCAAGCTCCAAAGCGACAAGACTTCCAACAGAGCCACATCCAATGATGACAACGCCTTTCTTCAGCATTACATCGGATTCAAGTATACCCGTGTTGCGTGAGAAAATGTCCATCTTTTGCTGATATTTCTCAGTCTCGCACTTTTCGCCGTTTACTGTGATGAAAAAGGTTTCGCCATTGAGTATGAAGCCAATTATCCGATCTTGCTGGAATTGTTGTACGTTTGGAACATCATCTACTTTACCGAGGAATTCGCCAAGGCGATACTGAATATCGCTTTGAGTTGAATCAGCTTGCGTTTTGGAAATGACATTATAGTAATTTGACTCGTTTTGGTAGTAACCATACAAGTCTCCTACATAATCATTTTCTATCTCAGCAGGGTAGCAGACGGTAGGTGTGGGCCGTCTGCCTCTGAGGAATTTATTTACTACATCTTTGTTGTCCATGTATGTACGGTTGTTACTTACGGTTTTCAATTATATGTGGAAAATGGTGAGTCAAGCTCTTCGTCCCAACATAGCAGACTTTTACAAAGCAAGTAAAGGCTATGCCAAGGCAGAAAAAGAGAATCTCACGCTTGTTTTTATGTATGAAAGTCGTAAGGGCTTTCATGTGGTGATTCTCCTTTTTGGGATTGTTGCTATTATCTATAATGGGTGGAGTTGTAGTGTCCCGACCATCAGGAATTTCTTCTGGAGTATCTGTTCCATTTGTAGAAGTGCTATTAGAACCAGAGCCTACGGGGTTCACGTATCTTAGTTTGAAGAAATCAGGGGGAATAATGTCATCGCCTACCTCAACTTCAATCTTCTCGTAATTAGGTCTTCCAACTTGTCTAACTCCTGGATTGTCCAAATGATACATCGTGAACCTGAACTTCGGGTCAATGTTGACCAGTCCGGATATTGCCCCTTTTGGATTTAGCGATGCAAAGGTTGTGTTAGTAACATCATCTGTGCCAGAGAATACATCCATACTGCCAGGATGCCGATGCCAAAGACCCAAAAGTTCCAAAGGATACTCATATTGGTTGGCAACGGAGTCGGCAAGATAGTTGACGAAATCCTTATCATATTCAAAGTATGCCACTTGGAAAACGGAATGCTCTCCAGGCGGTAGTACTTCCATTACGACCCAATTGTCATCCACGATGTGACCAAGCAGTATG
>CAZTUD010000146.1:0-7481 GCA_964616945.1 uncultured Prevotella sp.
GACATTGACGACGCTGTGATGAAATCTTGTGAAGAAACCCATTGCCATCCGTCGTGCCGCAACAACGAAGGCTTCGCCAAGGCCGTTTGCACGTCAATCAACGAGGTCGTTTGCCACGGCATACCAAAGAAAGAGGATGTGCTGAAAGTGGGGGACATCGTGAATGTTGACATGACTCTCGACTACAACGGCTATTATGGCGACGCGTCTCGCATGTTCATCATCGGCGGAACGACTACGCCAGAGAAGGAGCAGCTCGTAAGGGTTACAAAAGAATGTCTTGACCTTGGAGCCGAGGCCGCGAAGCCCTGGGGCTTCCTCGGCGACATAGGCCATGCCATACAGAAGCACGCCGAGAAATATGGTTATGGTGTGGTGCGCGATTTGTGCGGGCACGGCGTGGGTCTTGCAATGCACGAGGAGCCGGAGGTGCTGCACTACGGCCACCGTAACACAGGCATGTTGCTCGTGCCGGGAATGACGTTCACGATAGAGCCAATGATAAACATGGGAACTTGGAAAGTGTTTATCGACGCTGACGATCCTTACGGATGGGAAGTCATATCAGCTGACGAGCAGCCGTCGGCTCAATGGGAGCATACTTTCCTCATGACCGAGCATGGGGTGGAGATTTTATCGGAGTGACCAACTTATTATGCAGGATATATATATATTAGGTATAGAAAGCAGTTGCGACGACACGTCGGCGGCTGTTTTGCGCAATGGCGTTCTGTTGAGCAACGTTACCGCCTCTCAGGACGTTCATCGCGCATATGGAGGCGTGGTGCCCGAACTTGCCTCACGTGCCCACCAGCAGAACGTGGTGCCTGTTGTTGACCAGGCCATCAAGCGGGCGGGCATTACGAAGGAGCAGCTTTCGGCAGTGGCTTTCACCCGCGGTCCTGGCCTTATGGGCTCTCTGCTTGTCGGCGTGAGCTTTGCCAAGGGCTTTGCCCGCAGTCTGGGCATACCACTCATTGATGTAAACCATCTTCAAGGCCACGTGATGGCACACTTCATAAAGGAGAGCGACGACGACAGCCACCAGCCACCGTTCCCATTCCTGTGCCTGCTCGTGTCTGGCGGAAACTCGCAGATAGTCAAAGTGAATGCGTACAACGACATGGAAGTGCTCGGACAAACCATTGACGACGCCGCAGGTGAGGCAATAGACAAATGCTCCAAGGTCATGGGGCTTGGCTACCCTGGCGGACCGATTATCGACAAGCTGGCACGGCAGGGCAACCCGCTGGCATACAAGTTCTCGGAGCCTCACATACCAGGGATGAACTATTCGTTCTCAGGACTAAAGACATCCTTCCTTTACAATCTTCGCAAGTGGGTGGCAGACGACCCTGATTTCGTGGAACATCACAAGGAAGACCTTGCGGCAAGTCTGGAGCATACCATCGTTGACATTCTTATGAAGAAGCTTCGCCTGGCGGTCAAGACCACTGGCATAAAGCATGTTGCCGTTGCCGGGGGCGTTTCTGCAAACAACGGGTTGCGCAACGCCTTCCGCGAGCACGCCAAGAAGTATGGATGGACAATATACATTCCAAAATTCAGCTATACTACCGACAATGCGGCCATGATAGGCATTGTGGGATATTTCAAGTATCTCGACAAGGATTTCTGCCCAATCGACGCGCCAGCATTCTCAAAGGTGACTTTCAAGTAATCTGTTATTATTCACTATAAGAATTATACTCATGGAATTGGAGACCAAAGTTTTGAGCCAGCAAATCCAATCGGCTCTATATAATAATGGTGAGACCCTTGGCACGGCTGAAAGCTGCACGGGAGGCCGCATCTCGGAGGCGATAATCGCAGTGCCTGGTGCCTCACAGTATTTCAAGGGAGGCATCGTGTCTTATACCAACGAGGTTAAGGAGAGCCTTCTCCACGTGTCCCACCAAGTGCTTGAGGAGCAGACTGCCGTGTGCGAGGAGGTCGCCAAAGAGATGGTTGTCGGCGCATGCGATGCCCTCAACTGCGACTACGCAATCTCGGCAACAGGCGTGGCGGGACCCACTGGCGGCACGGCAGAAATACCTGTTGGCACCATTTGGCTCGGCTATGGCTCAAAAGACGACGTGCGAACGTTCAAGCTTACAGAGGACTTCGGGCGCGACATCAACCTTGCCATCGCAACAAACAAGGCATTGCAACTCTTCATTGACTTTTACAAGGAAAAGCACGCAGCACAAGCCGAAGACTGACTGAGGCTTGTCAGACATAATAATAAAAATACTTAAAAGACGACTTTATTCAAGCTTTGCTTGGGTGAAGTCGTTTTTTTTTATTAACTTTGCACACTGTTTGGAATAAGAAGTAAAAAGAAGTAAAAACAAAGAATAGCAATGTCTAAGATTTGTCAGATTACCGGCAAGAAGGCACAGAGAGGTTGCAATGTGTCTCACTCAAAGCGCCACACCAAGAGGACCTTTGACGTAAACCTCTTCAGCAAGAAGTTCTACTATGTGGAGGAGAATTGCTGGATTTCACTGAAGATTAGCGCAGCTGGTCTGCGTCTTATTAATAGAATTGGTCTTGACGCAGCTCTCAAGCAGGCCGTTGCTAAGGGTTATTGCGACTGGAAGGACATTAAAGTTATAGGAGATTAACCACTATGGCAAAGAAAGCTAAGGGCAACAGGGTACAGGTAATACTCGAATGCACCGAGATGAAGAATTCGGGTCTGCCTGGCACAAGCCGCTATATCACCACAAAGAACCGCAAGAACACTCCGGGACGTCTTGAGCTGAAGAAGTACAACCCCATCCTGAAGAAAATGACCCTGCACAAGGAGATAAAGTAAACAGTTTAAAATAAAAGACTATGGCAAAGAAAGCGGTCGCTACCCTTCACGAAGGTAGCACAGACGGACGTGCTTATTCAAAGGTCATCAAAATGGTGAAAAGCCCCAAGACTGGTGCTTATGTCTTTGATGAGCGGATGGTTCCCAACGAGGCTGTCAAGGATTTCTTCAAATAAAACGCGAAAAGTCTTATAAGCCCATTCAGCATCTGTCCCATACGGAAGATGTTGTTATACAAAGGTTGCGTGGCACTTCAACAGTGCCACGCAACCTTTGTAATGCACCTACCCGCCGTAATTGATGCACATCTGTGGCGCAATCGATGTACCTTGCCGCCGTCATCCACGTTGTAATGCTATAGCAAAAAATATTTCGCTACGTAGCAAAAATGTTTTTGCTACGTAGCGAAACCATTAATTCAAGGAAGCAAAATCAAGCGACTTGAAAACGCCTCAGCAAACCTTCTCGAGCTTCTTCATCACCGAGAAGATGAATATGAAGCTTGCAAGGCAGAGGGCCACCAGCACGCCCCATACTGCCGTCAATGGCACGTTGTTCCAAAGATATGCGGGAATTTGTACGAGGAAGTTGCCTATGGCAGTAGCTCCGAACCAACATCCCATCATCAAGCCCTGATACTTTTGCGGGGCAACCTTTGAGACAAAGCTAATGCCCATAGGCGAAAGGAGCAACTCGGCGAAGGTGAGCACGAGGTATGTGCTTACAAGCCAAAGTGGGCTAACGCGCTGCGGGTCTTCGGCAGGATAGCCTGCGGCATGGTAGCTCAAGCCTATCGAGGCCGCAATCATTATCACATATCCGATGCCTGCGACAAGCATTCCGTAGCCAATCTTGCGCGGGGCTGAAGGCTCCTTGCCCTTGGAGGCAAGCCATCCGAACAGAGCCATGCTGACGGGGGTGAGCATCACAACAAAACTCGGGTTGAACTGCTGGAACAAAGGTACATCGACGTTGATTGTCTGGTTGGCAGCTATGCTATATTTGTAACCAAGGAAGGCAGCGCACGCAAGAATGACGATGCCGGCAATGGTCTTGCCCTTCGAAGTCTTGCTTTGGAATATGGCAAAGAGAGCATACACGAGCACAATGACACCAAGCAGGTTGGTTACGTCAAAGAGCATACTCACAAGTCCAGAAGCAGTTGTCTGCGTGAAGTCGCGGGCAAAATATGTCAGCGTAAGGCCGTTCTGATGGAATGCCATCCAGAAGAAGATGACGACCGCAAAGACGAGGAACAATGCCACGAGACGGCTGTGGGTGTCGGCCTTCTCCTCTGGTGTCTCCTCATGCTTCACCTCGACTTTCTTTTCCTCCACTTTCTCGCCTTTCTTCTTGGCGGTGTTGTCCACCTGCGCAAAAGTCCAACGGAAGCCATAGTAGATGCCAATCGAAACTATCAGCGAGAGGCAAGCCACGCCAAAGGCATAGTGGTATGCCGATGCCTCAGAGGCACCGAGCGACGACATAGCCCACGCATGAAGCTTCGTGGCGGCGGTGGGAGCGAAGAGGGCGCCAATGTTTATTGCCATGTAGAAGATGGAGAAACCAGCGTCGCGCTGGCTTGCATACTTCTCATTGTCGTACAGTTTGCCCACCATCACTTGCAGGTTTCCCTTGAACAGCGACGTGCCCATGCTGATGAGCACCAAGGCGAGAGCCATTATAGCCACTGCCACAGCACCAGCTCCTGCCGGGACTGCAAGAAGCAGGTAGCCTATGAACATCACCAGGATGCCGAACGTTACGCACCGGCCATAGCCAATCTTGTCGGCCACAGCGCCACCGGCAATGGGCAGGAAATAGACGAGCATCAGGAATGTGGCATACACTGTGCCGGCAAGACCCTCGCCCCACCCGAAGTTCGCCTGTAGAAAAAGCACGAAGATGGCTAACATTGTGTAGTAGCCGAAGCGCTCGCCTGTGTTGGCAAGGGCAAGCGCATAAAGACCTTTTGGTTGGTTTTCAAACATAATTGTTGGTTTTTATATTATTAATGATTTGATTATAGGCATTGACTGGAAAGAGTTGGTTATCGGGATTATGGCATTGCCGCGCTAATGCGTTATGTCGAACAAGTAGGAGAGCTTTATGGTTATCGTGCCGAAATTGCTCGAACCGAAATAGTCGCGCTTGGAGTCGCCGTAGATATTGCCGAGCCCATAGTAGTAACGGGCTTCAAACGTGAACCGCCCCGCCTTGGGTATTGCCCATTCCACACCGAGGCCAGCTGTGATGCCATAGTCGAACTTGTTTTCAACCTTCATGGTGTCTTGCGCCACAATGGTGTTGGCGCGGTCGGAGACGTTCATCTGCGAGAGTTCGAAATTGCTTTTGGTGCTCTCGCTAAGGTATATGCCAAGCTGCGGGCCTGCATTGACGAAGAAGTTAAGCCCCTTGTTTTCCTTTCCCCAAGCAAGGTGCGCCATGAACGGAATTTGGATGTAGTTGATGGTGCGCTCATATTTCTCCGCCTCGCCAGTTGTGGCGTTTATCACGGCATTGTCGTTGATGTCGAGTATGTCCTCTTTCCAGCCCATTTGGCTGTAGTTGACCTCGGCCTGCACCGACGCTATCGTGGCGAAATATTTCTCAACGGTGTAGCGGGCTGTGAAGCCAAAGTTTACGCCTCCTTTCATTGCCTGGTTCACCTTTGGGGTGAAGCGTATGCTGGTGAGGTTGTAGCCTGCGTTTCCGCCTATTGACAGGGTGTTGCGGTGCTCACCAATCTGCGCATGGGCAAGGAGAGGGGAAAGGAGGAACAATAAGGTGGCAAGCCCTTCCAAATGATGATTAATAATATGTGTCGTTTTCACAGTTCCGTTTTTATTAATAGCTTATCGCCTCAATGTTGCCGTTTGGCAGGAAATGCACCAACTGGAAGAAGTCATTTTGCATTCCTGCCGAACTGATTTGCCTGAATGTCAAGGGCACTTGCAGCGGGCGGTAGGAACTTTGGCCTTTTACGCCCTTGAATGCCTTGCCATATTTCGCCATGCCACGCAGGAAGAATTGCGCATGGTCGTAGCCCGTGATGGCAAAGCGGGGCAGGGCCTGCTGCATGTCGGCATGAAACCACCGGTTGTAGTTTTGCGTAAGTGCCTTTGTGCGTGAGTCGGCGGGATTATAATAAAATGCTGACGGTATGTAAGCGTCGAAATTGTGGAATTTCTGTTCGTCTATGCCAAGATACATCATCCATTCTGTATATCCAAACAGCGTGAGCTTGAGTGA
Organism: uncultured Prevotella sp.; assembly: GCA_964616945.1. Taxonomy (GTDB): domain Bacteria; phylum Bacteroidota; class Bacteroidia; order Bacteroidales; family Bacteroidaceae; genus Prevotella. Next base: position 6,074 of record CAZTUD010000146.1, read on the forward strand.
TGGATGATAGGCACGCAAGGTTTCAAGCCTCTTTATGGCTTGTGTGAGTTCTGGCGAACGCGCCGTGTTCAGAATGACGACATTCTGCTGCGTGGTGCTGAATTGCTTCGCGAAAAGGTCGTCTGAGCTGTTCAGGTTTGTTATGCCGTATTTCATGTTCTTGCTTTCCAACCGTGTGCGCAGCCCAAATGTAAACTTTCCCTTGCTTGAGGTCTTGTCATTGCAGTCGATGAACACTGGCCGCGCGTTCGGGAATGTGCGCATGAAATACTCAATACTACTGTTGGTCAGCCTGTCGCTGGTTTGATAGACTTGGAAGATTTGCTTGTACAATGCGACATCGTCGCCACTTATGGAGAATGGTATCACCATCTTGATGTCCCCCGCACGGCAAAACTCAGCCAGAGCGTGCACCTGCCTCGTATAGAGAGGACCAAAGATGATGTCGCATTGTGCGGCGGCGGGATCGCCCATGAACTTCGTTATGTCAGCGTCAATGTTCACGTTCCACGCATGGATGTCCGTGTTCAAGCCTTCGGCACGCAAGCTGTCGCACGCCATCAGCATCCCGCGATAGTACTCAGTCATGCGTCTGCCGTCGCCGTCAACATCGTGCAGGGGCAGCATTACCCCCACATGCACTGTCTTGCCGCCGAATGCGGCCTTGGGAGTCATTGGGGCTTCCGTGCCCTGCGTCTTGGAGTAGGGGATGAGCACGATGTCTCCCTTTTTCAACTGATAGCCATCTACTTTCATCTCGGGGTTGGCCTCTATAAGCTCATCGACCGATATGTTGTGCTTCTTTGCTATGCCGTACAGCGTGTCTTTCTTTTTGGCAGTGTACCTGTCGCGTATGGTCGTCTGCCCCATGCTCTGTAGGCAGCAAACCGCAAGGACTGCCGCCAAAACGGCTTTTAGAAACTTTCTCATCGCAGTGATTTTAGAATAATCCAATATTCATGTGCAAATGTACAAAATAAATTGGAGCTTTCTCAGATTATTCAAAAAAATATGTCGCAAACTTATCTTTTCATCAAAAACCTGCACCTTTTCAGTGATTAAATGTGTAACTTTGCAATCTTAACAAGGTTATTCCACGTATGAAGATGAGATTTCTTTTGCTTTCCGCCCTGACTTTCGCCAGCCTCGCTTTCGCAAGGGCGCAGTCCGTGCCAACCATATCTCCTTCTGCCACCTATACAGACAGTGACGGCAACGAGCAAACATCGACATCAATTTCAGAATCTGCCCCGCTCGCGGTCGCCTTTACCAGTGGCGCAGAGAATGCTGACGGGTGGACAGCCCACTACGAGTGGCATTTTTACCGCCAGGGAGAGCGGGATACCCCTTATCTTGTGCGCTATGAGGAGACCACTTCGTTCACGTTCAATGCGTCGGGCACTCACTA
>CAZTUD010000147.1:0-7350 GCA_964616945.1 uncultured Prevotella sp.
ACCACGATGTGGCGGTCGCAAATGTCGTTGAGGCGGTTGCGGATGATGCCAACATCGGTTATGGTGCGCTCGTAGGCACCGCGCGAGCCGTCGTCGTTGACAGTATAGACATCGGCGGTTACGGGGTTTGCCTGCGTCTCGTCATACTTGAACGCCCATATCCTGCGCGTGCTCTTGCCTATGGCCCAGCTTATGGGGTCGCGGTACTGCTGCAGAGCCTCATCGGTGGGCACGAGCAGGTTGTACATGTTCTCCATGCTTCGCAGGTAGAGGTAGAACTTCATGGTGTTGTCCTGCAACGCCCAGTTCATTATCTTGGTGTTCTCGTTGGTCATCACCGAGGCATAGACGCTCTGGTAGTCGATAGGCGGATATACCTTGTTGGTGACGAACACCACGCCGTTGCCGCCGATGTAGCTCTTCACCACGTCGCCCTCGCTCACGTTCATGGCGAAGCTGTTCTCGTCGTTCATCGTCGGCCATGCGTCAGGCAGCGATGTCATGAACGACTTCTTCTGGTGGTTTTTCACGAAGAGTGCCACGAGGCTTGTCGGCACGTTGTCCCACGAGCCGTAGGCATCCTTGAGATACTTGCCGCGCTCGCCATTTATATAGTCGCTCATCGCCTCGTCGGTTGGTGCGAACATCACGCCCATGTCGGTGTTGCTCTGGTAGCTGTTCTGCGATGGGTCGTAGTAGAGCAGCCCGTAGTTGGTCATGTTGTTGCCGTCGGGGTCGTAGGGACGCGCCTCGGTGAAGTAGCGTTTCACAAACACCGAGTCGGTGATGGCTGGGTGGCCTGCGTCGGATCCGTCATACAGCTCGTGCACCGCCTGGTTGACCGACGGCACGAAGTAAGGGGCGGAGAAGCGGTTCATAAGGCGGTTGAACAGGTCCGTCTGCCCGTTCGTGGCTATTATCTGCGACATGTTGCGGGCTGGTGTCAGCACGCCGTCCATGAGATGCACATAGCCGTTCTTGCACACTATGTCCTTCTGCCTGACTTTCAGCCCGTTGATGTAAACGCCCTGCGGGTCGTAGTCAGTGCCCGTTATGATTGACATCTCGTGCTGCGAGAGGTTGTTGGTGGTAAAGTGCTGGGGCGTGAAGTGTACGATGTAGGGGTTTGTCTCATCGTCGGCAAGATACAACCCGTGTCCACGGAAGCGTGTCCAGAACGGGGCGGAGAGCTGCGTGTCGTCGGCGACGAAGCTGATGCTGTCGAGATAGGTGTACTGCGTGGCGCGCCTTAGCCCTACGCCCTCGCCCGTGGTGCTCTCGGTGGGGGTGGTGTTGGCAAGCATGTTCGACAAGTAAGACATGTTGACCATGCCCGAGAACAACAGCTGCCGCTTCTGCGCCATCGTGAGCTGCTCGTAGCTGGTAGCTCCATAGATGTTGCTCTTGAAGAACGTGGCAAAGGCATCGTCGTCGGCAGGGAACACGGTCTTGCTGCCTGTCAGCGACAGCACCTGACCGTAGTTCAAGTCATCGACAAGCCTCAGATAAGTGGTGAAGTTGCCTTGCGACTGCAGATACTCATAGATGCTGCCGCCGAGGAAGTCGGGATCCTCGTCATCGTAGTGGTAGTCGTCGGAACATGCCACGAGCGACACAATCGCCAAAAAGGCAAGCCATGCCACAAATGGTTTTGGTCTTTTCATTATATTGGCTTTTATTCTCAAATGGTTTTAAAGTTTGATGCAAAGTTAATAAAAAACAACCTTAGCAAATGGACAAGGCTGTCCACAAAAATGAAAAGATTGTGTCAATATGGGCTTGTACGCCGTTTTTTCCAACTTCTTGGCAACGTCCCCTCGCGAACATTATTATATTATTGCCTAACTTTGCCGCCAAGAACTCACAAACTGTAAACTCAACAACTATGAACTATAAACTCACCATCTTCTTTCTCATCTTTCCTCTCACCCTCCACACCAACGCGGCAGGCGTCACCCTCCACTACCACCATCCGGCGACAACTTGGATGGAAGCCCTGCCCATTGGCAACGGACGCATCGGCGCAATGGTGTATGGCGGCACAACAAAAGAGACCATAGCCCTGAACGAGGTTACATTGTGGTCGGGACAATACGATGCCGAGGCAAACAACCTGTGCGGCCCCGTCCGCCTGAAAGAGATGCGCCAGGCTTTCTTCGACGGCGACACGGCACTTGGCAACGAGCTTGCCACACGCCACCTCACCGGCCACAGCCGCTCATTCGGCACCAACCTGCCCTTTGGCGACCTCAACATAACATTCCACGGCCGCGACGGGCACGCTGGCGACTATCACCGGTGGCTGCACTTGGACAACGGCATTGCCGAAATAGCCTACACCGCAGGCGGGCGGCGATACAGCAACCAATATTTCTGCAGCAATCCTGCCAACGCGTTGGTGGCACACTACACCTCATCGGCACGACACGCCATATCCGCCACCATCGGCATGTCGATGCTGCGACACAGCACCGTGACGGCAACTGCCGACGGGCTGCGGATAGAGGGCGACGCTCGGTTTGACAAATGCGGGCCGGGCGGAGTGAAGTTCCTCGCCATAATAAAAGTCGTGGCAAAGGGCGGCAGCAAGACAGTGGGCAAGGACTGCATAACCGTAACGGAAGCCGACCAGCTGACGATAATAGCCGACATACGTACCGATTTCCAACAGCCCAGCTATGCCGGCGTCTGCCGCACTACTGTAGCCAATGCCGCCGCCACGAGCTTCGACAAGCTCAGGCGGCAGCATGTGGCCGACTTCTCGCGCCTATTCTCACGAATGAGCATCAACCTTGGCGGCAACGACTGCGACGACACTGACAGCCTCTTCGCCGCAGCACGCGCAGGCAAAGCCAATCCCACATTCGATGCCCTCTTCTTCCAGTACGGCAGATACATGCTCATCTCGTCGTCGCGAGAGAACTCGCCGCTGCCCGCCCACCTGCAGGGCATCTGGAACGACAACCTCGCCTGCAACATGGCGTGGACGTGCGACTACCATCTCGACATCAACATCCAGCAGAATTACTGGTCGGCCAACATTGCCAACCTTGCCGAATGCAACGCTCCGCTGTTCAAGTACATCGGCCTGCTGGCACGCTATGGCCACGACACGGCCCGCAAGGTGTATGGCTGCGACGGATGGGTGGCCCACACCGTGAACAACGTGTGGGGCTGCACGTCGCCCGGCAACGGCATCGGCTGGGGGCTCAACGTAACGGCGGGAGCATGGCTCGCCACACAACTATGGACCCACTACGACTTCACGCACGACCGCCAATGGCTGCGCACCACGGGCTACCCGCTGCTCAAGGCGACGGCAAGGTTCTTCATGGACTACATGGTTCGCGACCCGCGTACAGGCCACCTCGTGACGGGACCCAGCATATCGCCCGAATGCGCCTACAAGACCAAGGACGGGGACGTGTGGTGCGCGGCAATGATGCCAACCATCGACCGCGCCGTGGTATATGACATATACCATGCCTGCATAGAGTCGGCAAAAATTCTCGGCACCGACTCCGCTTTCCGCCACCGCCTTGAGCACGACATTGCGCTGCTGCCTCCACTGGAGCTTAACGGCGACGGCGAGCTGAAGGAGTGGCAGGGCGACGTGACGAGAGCCGACCCGACCCACCGCCACGCCTCCCATCTCGTGGCCCTCTATCCTTTCGGGCAAATCTCGCCCGTGCGCACGCCAAGTCTTGCCGAGGGCTGCCGCCGCTTTCTCAGCCGCCAGACCGGCAACCCACAATGGGAAGATACCGAATGGAGCCGCGCCAACGCCATATGCTTCTACGCCCGCCTCATGGACGGAGCCGAGGCCTACCGCTCGCTGCAAGGCCTCTACGCCAAGTTCATGCGCGAGAACCTGATGACCGTCTCGCCAAAGGGCGTGGCGGGAGCCGAGGACGACATCTTCAGTTTCGACGCCACCGAGGCCGCCGTGGCTGGCATTTGCGAGATGCTGCTGCAAAGCTACGACGGTTGTCTCAACTTCCTGCCCGCCCTGCCGACTGCGTGGAAAGACGGCAGCGTGAGCGGAATATGCGCACGCGGCGGCATTGAGGCTGATATAAGTTGGAAAGACGGCAAGGTAACACGCGCCACGCTGCGCAGCAACAGCGACAAAACCGTGAAATGTCTCATCAACGGTCACGCCATAACCGTAAAGCTTAAAGCAGGCCGCCCGACAAGACTGAAACTCTGATAAAACAACATGACAAACAAAAACAAAATGAAACATTCCATTCTCATCCTGGCCATTGCTCTCTTCTGCCTGCCAGCTCAGGCACACGTGGAAAAACGCAAGCTTCACGATGGCTGGCACTTCAGGCAAGGACGCTCTGAAATCTGGCACAAAGCCACGGTGCCCGGCACAGTGCACACCGACCTCATGGCAAACCACATAATCGACGACCCTTTCTTCCGCCTCAATGAGCGCAGCGTACAATGGATTGACAAGGAAGACTGGATGTACGAGACGTGGTTTGAGCCAACCGCCGCAGAGCTTGGAACCACCAACCAGCAAATAGTGTTTCATGGCCTCGATACCTACGCCGACGTCTATCTCAACAGTCACCTGCTCGTCAACGCCGACAACATGCACCGCACGTGGGTGTTGCCAGTAAAGGGCATACTAAAGGAAGGCAGAAACCACCTTGAGGTCTATTTCCATTCGCCCATAAAGCGCAACATTCCCAAGTTCGATGCCCTGCCCTACCGCCACAACACAGGACCCGACCACTCCGACGACGGCGGCATCTTCGACAAGGCCATCAGCCCATTCGCCCGTACGGCAGGCTTCGAATACGGCTGGGACTGGGGACCACGCCTCGTAACCTTCGGCATCTGGAGACCTGTTGAGCTGGAGACGTGGAGCCAAGCTCGCATCGGCGACGTGTGGCATCGGCAGAATGCCGTCACAACCACCAAGGCATCGCTTACTTCATATGTCGATGCCATCGCCGACACCGACGGCGGCAAGGCTACGGTAACCGTCAGTGCCGACGGCAAAGCTGTGGGATCGAAAACAGTGACGCTGAAAAAAGGGGTGAACCACGTAGCGGTGGACTATGACATAAGGCATCCGCGCCTATGGTGGACCAACGGTCTCGGCGAACCTTACCTGTACAAATTCACTACAACGCTGACTATCGACAGGCAGGCAGCCGACTCCAACGAGACCCGCGTCGGACTGCGCTCGTTGATACTCCACAACGACAAGGACAAGTATGGCCACAATCTCTATTTCGAGCTGAACGGGCATCCGCTCTTCGCCAAGGGCTCCAATATGGTGCCCAACGACAACTTCCTCATACGCTGCACCGACTCAGTGTACCACAGCGTGGTCAAGGCAGCCAAGGATGCCAACATGAACATGATACGTGTGTGGGGCGGCGGCATCTACGAAGACGATGCCTTCTATCGCCATTGCGACGAAATGGGCATACTGGTGTGGCAGGACTTCATGTTCGCCTGCATGACCTACGAGGCCGACTCCGCCTTTCTCGCCAGCGTGAGGCAAGAGGCCATAGACAACGTAAAACGGCTGCGCAACCATGCATGTATTGCCGTCTATGCCGGCAACAACGAATGCCAAGACGTGTGGTTCGGCTGGGGCAACAAAAAAAAGGAGCTTGACACCAAAGGCTACGGCAACCGCGTGGGCAAGATGCAGCACGACCTGTTCTACGTCACGCTGCCCAAGGTGGTAAAGGAATTCGACAACACCGTCAGCTACCGCCCGTCATCGCCGTGGGCTTTCGAGGACACGCCTTCCGACGGCATCAACGGAGACGACCATTATTGGGGTGTGTGGCACGGCGCAGAGCCTTTCGAAGCGTATTTCGACCACCACGTGCGCTTCCAGAGCGAATATGGCTTCCAGTCGTTCCCCGAATATGAAAGCGTGCTGCAATATGCTCCCGACAGCACCGACCACGACATCTACGGCGAGGCGATGATGCTCCACCAAAAGGCCGGCACCTACGCCAACCACCGCATAGAGGAATACATGCGACGCTACTACCGTATGCCGTCCGACTTCAAGACATTCCTCTACGTGGGACAGCTGCTACAGGGTGACGGCGTGAAGATGGGCATGGAGGCCTTCCGCCGCGACCGTCCGCTCTGCATGGGTTCCTTGGTGTGGCAGCTCAACGACTGCTGGCCTGTGGCGTCGTGGAGCAGCCGCGACTACTACGGACGCTGGAAAGCACTGCACTACTTCACACGGAAAGCCTACGACGACATTTTGGTCTCGCCGCGCGTCATGGACAGCAAGGGCGAAGTGGAGGAATACCATGCCGTGGCGGCACTGCCCACGGCTGAGGCAAAGGCACTGAAGCCCGCCAAGGAGCTGAAAGGCGAGCAGGTGCTCGACATAAAGCTCGTCAGCGACCGTCTGAAGCCTGCAAAAGGCACTTTCCGCCTCCAGACAATCACCATCGACGGGCGAACCGTATATGACTGCAAATTCAGCCTCAACGTGCCAGCCAACGATGCCCTGCAAGTGATGCAGGTTGCAGTAAACGACATCCTCGGCGGCGAGAAGCCAGAAGACGTGATTTTCTATATAACATACGAGACAGGCAACAAGACCTACAGCAACATAGCCTACGCAGCCTTGCAGAAAGACATGAATTACCGCCCGGCGAACATAACGAGGAAAATCGTCCCCACAGCCGACGGCTACGACGTGATTCTCACAACCGACATCTTCGCCCGTGGCGTGTTCATGAGCATCAAGGGCATAGACAACTTCTTCAGCGACAACTATTTCGACATGCTGCCCCATACGAGCCGCACAGTCCACGTGAGCACGTCGAAAGACTTGCCCACTTTCGCAAGCGAATTGGAAATAATCTCGTTGGGCGACACCTACGGCGAATTGTGATGATGAAATCGTTTGCCGATAAAACCGAGACGAATACCGAATGGACGGACGGACACAAGTGCCAGCCCCCGCAGACAGACGGCCACAAGGGCCGCCACTGCTATAATATTCCCGTTTGCGTGTCCTTGTTCTGCATGGTGCGCTCAATGCTCTTGTACTTGCGGCCACTGTTGAATTTCCAAGAGAAATTGAGGAATATGGAGTTGCCGTCATCACTGGAGCGGAGCTGCATGTCCTTGTGGATGTAACGGTTCAGGAGTTTGGCGTGGGCGGTTCTTGGATGTGCCTCGAAAGGATGATACCACGTCAACGACATCTGGCAGTTGCCAAAACGGTAGCCGCACCGCAGGGCGTTGCCGAAGCCCTGGTGGTTCTGCGTCTCGCCCTCCATGAACTTCCAGCCATTGTCGACGACAGCGGTCAATGTCCACTTGCCGAGATAGGCTTGCAGG
>CAZTUD010000148.1:0-7325 GCA_964616945.1 uncultured Prevotella sp.
GCGCAGCCTGTGGGAGGAGTGAAAGGTAAGAAAGTAAGAAGGTAAGAAAGTAAGATTTTGAATATAGTTTTTTTTCATATACATTATTATTATTTTTTATGCTTGCCTGACCCGTGAGGGCATAAGCATGCAAGAGTCTTGGCGATGCGTACCCGTGAGGGTATGTGCCGCCTTTTTTTTGCCACGGAGGGTACGGATGGGGCGGGCTAATGTACAGCGACTACCAGCGGCAGCCCTACACGGGCTGGAGATATACCACTACAGCTACCCCGCCTCACCTGCCTTTCGGCAGGATGAGGCGGGGTTATCGCAGCGGTGAGGCTTCCAGCCTCATTTTTGATACACCCCTTAATAAAGCGGCCTCTGGCCTCATGCTCCGTGCCCTCTGTGCCATCTGTGGTAGTTGCCTAAACGGCATCCGTGCCCTCCGTGGTCATAAAGCTTTGGGTTCTTTGTGTCATTCGTGGTGGATGTCCTTGACGGCACGCCCGCTCGGCTCGTTCATGTTCTTGAACGAGGCATCCCAGGCGAGGGCTTCGGCGGTGGAACACGCCACGCTTGGCACCGACGGCACCGAACGGGCGGCACTGTCGGAGGGGAAATGCTCGGCAAAGATGCTGCGATAGTAATATTCCTCCTTGTTTTGTGGCGGGTTTATGGGGAACCGCTCGGCGGCGTGCGCCATCTGCTCGTCGCTTACGGCAGATGCCGTAACCTGCTTCAGCGTGTCAATCCACGAATAGCCCACGCCGTCGGAGAACTGCTCTTTCTGCCGCCATGCCACATCTTCGGGCAGCATGTCGCTGAACGCGTCGCGCACAATCTTCTTCTCTATCGTCTTGCCCGGGCACATCTTGTAGGCTGGGGGAATGCTCATCGCCACGTCGAGGAACTCCTTGTCGAGGAACGGCACACGTCCCTCCACGCCCCATGCCGCCAACGACTTGTTGGCACGCAGGCAGTCGTACATGTAGAGCTTTGACAGTTTCCTCACCGTCTCCTTGTGAAACTCCTCCGCCGACGGAGCCTTGTGGAAGTAGAGGTAGCCGCCGAAAATTTCGTCTGCCCCCTCGCCCGAAAGCACCATCTTTATGCCCATCGACTTTATGACACGCGCCAAAAGATACATTGGCGTGGAGGCACGCACGGTGGTAACGTCGTATGTCTCAATGAAATAGATAACGTCGCGAATGGCATCGAGACCCTCCTGTATGGTGTAGTTTATCTCGTGGTGCACCGTGCCGATGTGCTCGGCCACGAGGCGAGCCTTCGCCAGGTCGGGTGCACCTTTCAGTCCTACGGCAAACGAGTGGAGACGCGGCCACCATGCCTCGGTCTTGCCGCCGTTCTCGATGCGCTTGTCGGCATAACGCTCGGCTATGGCAGAGATGACGCTTGAGTCGAGGCCGCCCGACAGCAGCACGCCGTAAGGCACGTCGCTCATGAGTTGCCTCTTCACGGCCTGCATCAGCGCGATGCGTATCTCCTCCACGGCCTGCCCGTAGGTTTGAGAATTGAGGTTTGAGGATTGAGGTTTATGATTTGCTTCTGGGAAAGGCGCAGATATTTTTGATTTTTGATTTTTGAATTTTGAATTGTCCTGCATCCACGGGCGTGTGTACCATCGTTGCTGCCCTTTGTCCGCCTCATGGCTCCAGTAGTAATGGCCGGGCAGGAAAGGCTCATAGCGGTCGCACTGCCCTTCGAGGGCTTTCAGCTCTGAGGCGACGTACACCTTGCCGTCGCTGTCGTAGCCGATGTAAAGAGGAATTACGCCGATTGGGTCGCGGGCAATGAGAAACGAGCCGTCCTCAACATCGTAGAGTGCAAAGGCGAAAATGCCATTGAGACGCTCAATCATAGCAGGTATGTCCTCTTTACTCTTTTCCTTCCATTGGCGGTAGAGGGCGAGGATGACCTCGCAGTCGCTGCCCGTCTGAAACTGGTAGGCTGCCGCGCCGCCGCAAGCAGACGGCGCACTGAACTCCTGCCTTATGTCCTGGTGGTTGTAGATTTCGCCGTTCACGGCAAGCACTTGCTTCTTGTCGGGCGAGAAGAGGGGTTGCCGCCCGCTTTCCGGGTCAACTATGCTCAGTCGCTCATGGCAGAGAATGGCGGTAGGGCCGGTGTAAATGCCGCTCCAGTCGGGGCCGCGATGGCGTATCTTCTGGCTCATCCTTAACGCTTTCTGCCTCAGCTCAGGAGTTTGCTCATAGATGTTGAAAATGGCTGTTATTCCACACATATTTTTCTCTTTTAATTGGTTGTTGAATGTTTTGCCGTTTTTTTAGTTGTATGCGTTTTCGCCGTGCTCGTAGATGTCGAGGCCTTCCTCCTCCACGCGCTTAGTAACACGCATTCCCAACGTCTTGTCTATTATCTTGTAGAGAACGAACGTCATCGCCCCGCTGTAGATTATTGAGAACAGCGTGGAGAGAAGCTGTATGCCGAGCTGGTGCCAGCTTCCGTAGAGCGCGCCGTCGATGCCGCCCACCGACTTCACGCAGAACACGCCCGTGAGTATGGAGCCCACGATGCCGCCGATGCCGTGTACGCCGAAAGCGTCGAGAGCGTCGTCGTAGCCGAACTTCCGCTTTACCACAGCCACCATGAAGTAGCACACGAGGCTCACTATGATGCCGATGCCGAAAGCTCCCGCCACATCTACCGAGCCTGCTGCCGGGGTTATCGCCACGAGGCCCGCCACGGCTCCCGTGCACATGCCCACGCAGGTGGGCTTGCCGCTGTAGAGCCAGTCAATCACCATCCACGTCAGGGCTGCGGTGGCGGTGCAGATGTGGGTTGTGAGGAAAGCGTTTGCGTCAAGCCCGTCGGCGGTGAGGCCGCTGCCGGCATTGAAGCCGAACCATCCAAGCCACAACATCGTAGCGCCGATGAAGACGAACGGCACGTTGGCAGCACCCACAGGGCGGCCAGCCTTGTAGCCGCTGCGCTTTCCGAGCAACAGGCACATCACCAACGCCGCTATGCCCGCGTTGATGTGCACCACGAGGCCGCCCGCGAAGTCGATGGCTCCCATCTGCTGCATGAAGCCGCCGCCCCACACCCAATGCGCCATTGGATAATAAACGGCAATGCTCCACAGGACGATGAACACCACAAACGACGGGAAGTGGAGCCGCTCGGCGAATGCGCCTATGATGAGCGCGGGGGTGATGACCGCGAACATGCACTGGAAGAGGACGTAGGTGAGTTCGGGAATGTTGGGACCCGCCTTGATGGTGTTGATTGTGATGCCGTGCATGAAGCTCTTGTCGAAGCCCCCTATGACGGCTCCCAAAGGCGAGCCTTGCAACCCCGTGCCAAACGTCCAGCTGTAGCCGAACGCCACCCAGAGTATTGAGCACACGGCAGTAATGAAAAGGCACTGCATGAGCACGCTTAGAATGTTCTTCGACCGCACCAGTCCGCCATAGAAAAGCGCCAGGGCAGGCACGGTCATCATCATCACCAGTATTGTAGCCACGGTAATCCAGGCTGTATTTCCAGTATCAAGCATTTTTTTGAGATTTGAGCTTTGAGGTTTGAGATTTGAGCTTTATGATTGCATAAAGCTTGGTCTCGAACATTGTTTATTTCTCCTGTTCGGCGTTGTAGAGTGCGATGTCGCCTCGCTCGCCAGTGCGTATGCGTATGGTGTTCTCCACGGGAATGATGAAGATGCGCCCGTCGCCGATTTCGCCCGTGCGTGCGGCACGTTCTATTGCCGTGACGGTCTTTTCCACATTCTTGTCGCGCACGACGATGTTCATCAGCACGCGCTCGATGCTGCTCGTGGAGTACATCACGCCACGGTAGATGCGGTCCTGGCGCATCTTGCCCTCGCCCCGCACGTCGTAGTAGGAAAACCATTCTATGTCGGCGGCAAGCAATGCCTCTTTCACCTCCTCGAACTTTGTCTTTCGGATTATTGCCTCAATTTTCTTCATGCTTTACCTTTTTTATGTTCCCAATCTATTTCTTGACGAATAATTTGTTATCCTTTGCCCGTTTGTCTTTCATGTTGCAAACTTCTGAGTGCAAAATTATAACAAAATGTCAACATAGGGGCAGGAGAAGCCTCACTTTGTAATTTGAAAATTCAGTAAAGCAACAAAATGGAATGCGGGTAAATGGAAAAACTATCAAATTGTAAGTGTTTGAGGATGCTATGCTTACAGTTTGCCGTTTTTGGTGAAAAAGTTTGTTTTTTTATTCATTTTCTTTTTATGATGCTAACATTTTGTTGTACCTTTGCAACGTAAAAGAGAAGATTGTAAGGATAAGGATAAAGGAAATAGAGAAAAGCGTCATGTCAACCACAACTATACATTTCACGAAGATGCAGGGAGCGGGCAACGACTATATATATGTCAACACATTATTATATAATGTCGCCGACCCGAAGGCAGCGGCAATAGCCTGGAGCGACCGCCATTTTGGCATCGGCAGCGACGGACTGGTGCTTATTGGCGCGACGTCCGACCCCGCCATTGCCGACTTCTCCATGCGCATATTCAATGCCGACGGCTCGGAGGCGATGATGTGCGGCAACGCCAGCCGCTGCATTGGCAAGTATGTGTATGAGAAGGGGCTGACCGACAAGACGGAGATACGCTTGGAGACGCTGTCGGGCGTAAAGGTATTAAAGTTGAGCCTCTCCCCCTTGCCCCTTTCCCGAGGGGAGGGGAGTGATATGCTCAAACGGCCCGATGCCGTAGAGAGCGTCACGGTAGATATGGGCGAGCCGAAGTTTGACATGCCTGAGCAATATGCGGGTGGGAGAACCGACGGCGTGTTTGTGAGCATGGGCAATCCCCACTTCGTGAAGTTTGTTGACAATATAAAAGATGTAGATGTTGCCGCCGAAGGCTCGAAGCTCGAATATGACAAGGCTTTCCCGCAGCGTTGCAACATAGAGTTCGCTCAACTCGTTGACGTGCTTTTCCCAAATCATAAATCTCAAACCTCAAACCTCAAGCCTCAAAGTTTCCGCACAAGGGTTTGGGAGCGTGGCTCGGGCATTACGATGGCTTGCGGCACTGGGGCTTGCGCCACTGCCGTCGCCGCAGCCAAAGTTGGGCTTGCGGGCCGCAGGAGCGACATCGTGATGGACGGCGGCACGCTGCACATAGAATGGAGCGAACAGGACAACCACGTCTATATGACCGGCCCGGCGGAATTTGTGTTTGAAGGAGAAATTAAACAACAATAAAAGGATTATGGCTTACGCAAACGAATATTATCTCAGGCTACCCGGCAGCTACCTGTTTGCCGACGTGGCGAAGCGCGTCAACGCTTACAAAGTGTCTCACCCCAAGGTGCGTGTCATAAGTCTCGGCATTGGCGACGTTACACGTCCGCTCGCCCCCGCCGTCATCGAGGCGATGCACAAGGCTACCGACGAGATGGCGGTGAAGGCCACCTTCCGAGGCTATGGTCCGGAGCACGGCTACGACTTCCTGCGCGACGCCATCATGAAGGGCGACTTCCTGCCGCGCGGCATCCACCTCGACCGCGACGAGATTTTCGTCAACGACGGCGCGAAGAGCGACACGGGCAACATTCAGGAGCTGCTGCGCTGGGACAACAGCGTCGCCGTTACCGACCCCGTCTATCCAGTCTATATCGACTCCAACGCCATGATAGGACGCGCGGGAAAGTTTGAGGACGGTCGCTGGACTGACATAACCTACCTGCCATGCACGGCGGAGAACAACTTCACGCCCGCCTTGCCCGACCATCGTGTTGACATGATTTACCTGTGCTATCCCAACAACCCCACTGGCACGGTGCTCACCAAGGACGAGCTTCGCAAATGGGTAAACTTCGCGTTGCGCAACGAGGCGGTGCTTTTCTACGACGCGGCTTACCAAGCCTACATCCAAGACCCGGACATACCCCATTCCATCTACGAGATAAAGGGCGCGAGGAAGTGCGCCATAGAGTTCCACTCCTACAGCAAGACCGCCGGCTTCACGGGCGTGCGCTGCGGCTACACTGTCATCCCGAAGGACCTGCAGGTGGCGGTGCTCGGCAGCGAGGAGAAGGTTTCGCTCAACCGGATGTGGGAGCGCAGGCAATCGACCAAGTTCAACGGCACGAGCTACATTTCACAGCGTGCCGCCGAGGCCACCTACACGCCCGAGGGGCACCGCCAGACGCGCGAGACCATAGCCTACTACATGGAGAACGCCCGTATAATGCGCGAGACGCTCGGCAGCCTTGGCTACAAGGTGTTTGGCGGCGAGAACGCGCCCTACCTTTGGGTGAAGACCCCGAATGGGCAGGACAGCTGGAAGTTCTTCGACACGCTGCTTTATGGCTGCGGCGTTGTCTGCACGCCAGGCGTGGGCTTCGGACCAAGTGGCGAGGGCTATTTTCGCCTCACGTCGTTCGGCAACCGCGAGGACGTTGAGGAGGCGATGGACCGCTTGCGCTCACTTTGAGAATTGAGAGTTGAGAATTGAGATTTATGATTACAGTAGATTTTCGATTTTCAAACCTAAATATAATGAATATAAAGAAAAGAAATTATTAACAGGGTGAAAGGGTTTGGGCTTGAGGTAATCATAAACCTCAAACCTCAAATCTCAAACCTCAAAATGAAAAAAAATGACCAACCAAAGATTTGATGCCGTAATCGCGGCTTCCCACAAGAAGCCTGTCGAGGTAATCGCGCCCGTTGAGCGCCCGTCGGAGTATTTTGGCAAGAAGGTTTTCAACCGCGCCAAGATGTACAAGTATTTGCCGATGATACATTGGAAGATATAGATGCAATTAAAGGAGCCATTAAAAGAATAGAAGATAATTATCCTGAAATGATTGAGGCGGCGGAAAATTTATATGAGTATCAGAGAAATATATTAAAATACTATCTTGTTGACAGCGGATTACTAAGTCAGGCGGGATTTGATGTTATGGTAGAAAAATATCCTTGCTATGTTCCGTTTTACAGAAGCATATCTAAGAGGCAAGGACAAGCAAAAGGTACATTCGCCAACCAAACAGCACCTATCAAGAGAATAAAAGGCAGCGGTTATTCTATTATCAATCCTCTTGAAAGCATTGTTAAAAATACCGAAAAATTCGTTAAATCAGCTACAAGAAATCAAGTACTGCAAATTTTAACAAGTTATGCAAACGAAGCAGACGGTTTCGGACAATTTCTCGAAAAAGTAAATCCCGACATGATACCTCACACAACAAATATTAAAAATTACAAAGAAAAGTTTGTTGAAAATCTTAAAAATGCTATAGATACTGCAGATTATTTTAATGTAACCAACCTTTTAGATGAATTGATAAACGACACCGTCATAGAC
>CAZTUD010000149.1:0-7286 GCA_964616945.1 uncultured Prevotella sp.
TCGAGGGCGTCACCCACTCGATATGCACGCTGGAGTTTGTGCCCCACCGCCCGCTGTACGACAAGTTCATCGACTACCTGAAAGAATACGACGGCACCGCCGCACAGGGACTTGACGACAACCGCCCGCGCCAGATAGAGTTCAACCGCCTCAACCTCACCTATACCGTGATGTCGAAGCGCAAGCTCCACACGCTGGTTGACGAGCATCTCGTCAACGGGTGGGACGACCCGCGCATGCCCACGCTGTGCGGAATGCGCCGGCGCGGTTACTCGCCAGAGTCGATAAAGAACTTTATCCGCTCCATTGGCTACACCAAGTTCGACGCGCTGAACGACATGGCGTTGCTTGAGGCAGCCGTGCGCGACGACCTCAACAAGCGTGCCACACGCGTCTCGGCGGTGCTCGACCCCGTAAGGCTCGTGCTGACCAACTACCCGGAAGGCAAGACGGAGGAGATGGAAGCCATCAACAACCCGGAGGACGAGACGGCGGGAAGCCACACCATCTCTTTCTCAAGAAACCTTTGGATAGAGCGCGCCGACTTCATGGAAGACGCGCCGAAGAAGTTCTTCCGCATGACGCCGGGCAGGGAGGTTCGCCTGAAGAACGCATATATCGTGAAGTGCACGGGCTGCACAAAGGATGCCGACGGCAACATAACGGAGATACAGGCAGAGTATGACCCGGAGAGCAAGAGCGGAATGCCCGGCGCCAACCGTAAGGTGAAAGGCACATTGCACTGGGTGAACGCCGAGGACTGCGTAAAGGCTGAGGTCAGGGAATACGACCGCCTGTTCAACGTGGAGAACCCCTCAGCCGACGAACGCGACTTCCGCGAGTTGCTAAACCCCGACTCGCTGCATGTTTACGACAACTGCTATGTGGAGAACTACGCCGCAACGATGAAGCCGGGCCAATACCTGCAATTCCAGCGCACGGGCTACTTCATGGCGGATTTGGACACCACCGACAGCAAGCCGGTGTTTAACAAGACTGTTGGCCTGAAAGACACTTGGGCCAAGCAGAGCAAAAGGATATAAACATTGAGCCAAGACTTTTTTCAAAGCAAGGAATTCAAGGACAACCTGCGCAGGTATGAGGATGCCCGCAAGTCGGGCAGTTCCGTCTATCTTGAGCCGGAGGAGTTTACCGACATTGCGGAGTATTACCAGTCTCATGGCAGAATGGGCGACGCTCTCGATGCCATCGACACGGCCCTGCAGATATTTCCGGGTTCGGTGGAGCCTCTTGCCTTCAAGGCAAGGGCAGCCCTCCTCTTGGAGGCTGACACCAAGCAGGCCACGCACTATGCGGAGCAGATAATAGACAAGCACGACCTGGAGTATTATTATCTCATCGCCGAGATAATGATAGCCGACGACCACGTTGACGACGCGGAGAAATATTTGGAGGACAGGGAGGAGCAAATAGATGACGACGACATTGAGGACTACCGCTTGGATGTCGCCACACTGTTTGCCGACTACGATGTCTTCGACTTGGCGGAGCAATGGCTTGCCCTGTGCGACGATGCCTCCGACCCTGACTACCAGGAGCTGAGAGGCCGCATAGAGATGAGCAAGGGAAACTACAAGAGTTGTGAGAAGATTTTCAACAAACTCCTTGACAACGACCCTTACCACATTTCTTACTGGAATTTGCTGGCATCCACTTTCTACTTGGAAAACGATGTCAGCAAGAGCCTTGAGGCAAGCGACTTTGCCTTAGCAATAGACGCTGACGACGCCGAGGCCGTGCTCAACAAGGCGAATTGCCTCGCCATGCTTGGCAACTACAACGAGGCACGTACATGCTATGAGCACTACAAGCAGCTGCAGCCATACAGCGAGGCGGGGGAGATGGGCATCGCTGCCATACTGATGGCGGAGGAGAAGCTCGAGCAATCGCTGGATCACTGGCTCGCCGCCGAGAGGCTGTGCCTGCCCCAATCTGTCAACCTGCCCGACATCTATAGGAATGAGTGCCTGGCATACGCTATGCTTGAAGACTTTGACAAAGCCTTCAAGTGTGTTGCGAAGCTCGACCGTCTCACCTCCGGAAAAACGCCAGAGACACAGGTGCTGAGAGGCTACCTGTCGTTGCTCGCCAAGAATGAGGAAAGGGCGCAACGTTACTTTGAGCGTGCCTACAACGACAGCGGGGACGAGGAGAAAGACAACACCCTTTGGTTCATAGCTAATTGCCTTTTTGAGTGCAACTTCATGCAGAAGGCACACGACATATTCCGAAGCCTTGCCACGTCGGACAAAAGCAAGAACTTCACCGACTTGTGGGCGTTTCTCGTAAGGACCGACTATGAGCTTGGACTACAGGACGAATTTCTCGCCGACCTAAAGGAGGCAACCAAGCGCAACCCCTACAGCACGCAAAGAGAACTGTCGGACATATTCCCCAAAGGCATGCAGGCTATAGACTTCTACAGTTATGCCATCCACCACCCAATAAGCAAAAAGAAACGGTAAACACACAAATAACAGATGGACATTTTCTCAACACTTCTTGACAATCTCAACTACCTGACGGTTTTCATCCTCATGTTGCTTGAGAGTACAGTGATACCGGTGCCCTCAGAGCTTGTTGTCGCCCCAGCGGCCTACCATGCCGCCAACGGCAACTTGGATGTTGTGCTCGTGGTGGTGTTTGCCACGCTTGGCGCGGACATGGGCGCAACGATAAACTACCTTGCGGGCTACTTCCTTGGCCGCCCGATAATCTACAGGTTCGCCAACAGCCATTTTGGGCACCTGTGCATGCTCAACCAAAAAAAGGTGGAGAAGAGCGAGGCCTACTTCAACAACCACGGCATGGTGGCAACAATCACAGGCCGGCTCATTCCCGGCATACGCCACCTTATATCCATACCTGCGGGATTGGCAAAGATGGTGTATTGGAAGTTCCTGCTCTACACCACCATCGGCGCGGGCTGCTGGAACATCATCCTTGCCACGCTTGGCTGGTATCTCCACTCCATAGTGCCGGAAAGCCAGCTCAACGACAAGATAATGGAGTATGGCGAATACATCAAGGTCGTGATAATGTCGGCCGTAGCCATCGCCCTGCTCTACTTCCTCGCCAAATGGTACATCAAGCGGCGCAAGCGCATGGCATTGTAAAATTCTTTTCTGCGCAACCCCCTCTGTGAGCGCGTTATTTTCAATCACCGAAAGATTTATTTCGTACAGCGCAATGGTGAGCGATGTTGTTAAATGGTTGTAAATCAACGATGTAACAAAATTTAAGTTTCCCTGCCGCCGCATTTCTCCGACCTTCGCGGCGGCAAGGTGCCTGCTTCGCGCCGCGAAGAAGCCTTCCCTACGCCGCGAAGAAGGCACCCCGGCGGCGTAAAGCAGGAGACCTTACGCCGTAAGGCACATGCCCGTGCGCCGTGCGAGGTTCTTAGTAACGCCGCATGAGGAGTTTTCCGCTTGTAGAAGGGCAAGTTCTCGTTGTCCTGATTTTTTACTTTTTGTGAATTTATTTCATGTGTTTTTCGTAGGAGATGGCGAGGCTTCCAGCCTCGTTTTTGCTACACCTTGTTCAATCGATTATTCAATCACACAAGTC
This sequence comes from uncultured Prevotella sp., assembly GCA_964616945.1. Classification (GTDB taxonomy): domain Bacteria; phylum Bacteroidota; class Bacteroidia; order Bacteroidales; family Bacteroidaceae; genus Prevotella. The sequence goes on from CAZTUD010000149.1 coordinate 3,589, forward strand.
AAAAAAAAGCAGCCCGAAAGCAAAAACCTTCGAGCTGCTTATTTTTATGGGGAAACCTTGAAAGGTTTCTAATGTCTTTTATGCGAGCACAACCTTGCCGTCGTCGCCCTTCACCTTGCCTTCTTTCAGAAGCCAGCCAATGCCGAGGAGAACCTCAACGGCTGTCTTGCCAGTGAGCTCCTCGAGCTCCTCGACAGACTTTGCAGCACCAGCCGCATACAGTGCCTGATAGACATCACCTGCGCGGAAACCAGCGTTCTCGGCATCAACATAAATGGGCTCTTTCTTTGCAGCCGGCTTCGCAGCCTTGGCGACTTTAGCAACCTTTACTTCCTCTTTCTTCTCTGTAGCCTTCTTTGCTGTGGCTTTCACAGCAGCCTCACTTGTCGTAGCTTTCTTTCTTGCCATAATTCAGTAAACTTTATTGAACAAATTGAATTTCTTTTTTATATCAATTCTCTATTAACGCTGCAAATATAAGCATTTAATTTTAAAGTAGATACAAAGAAAAGCAAGAAAAATGGGGTTGTGGCGAACCGAAAACGGTTTTGTATAAATTTATTGATATAAATCAACAAGAAAGCAGTGTGTAATTGACTTATATCAAAACTATAATGAGCTTACCCTGACATAGTTACGTCAAGGCAAGCTCATTGAAAAAAGTTTACTGCCTGGTCTTTAAGTCTATCTTTATGTGAAGCTCCTCCAACTGTTTGGCGTCAAGCTCCGACGGGGCATCGAGCATCACGTCGCGCCCGCTGTTGTTCTTAGGGAAGGCGATGCAATCGCGAATGGAGTCCAGCCCCGCGAGGATGCTGACGAAACGGTCCAAGCCGAAGGCAAGTCCGGCATGGGGTGGCGCACCATACTTGAAGGCGTTCATCAGGAAGCCGAACTGAGCCTCGGCACGCTCCTTGGTGAAGCCCAGCACCTCGAACATCTTTTCCTGAAGATTGGTGTCGTGGATACGCAGGCTGCCGCCGCCCACCTCTATGCCATTGCAGACAAAGTCGTATGCCTTGGCACGCACTTTCTCTGGGTGCTCGTCGAGCAGCGGTATGTCGTCGGGGTTGGGCATCGTGAACGGGTGGTGGGTCGCCATGAGGCGTTGCTCCTCATCGCTCCACTCAAACAGCGGGAAGTCGATAATCCACAAGCATTTGAACACGTTCTTGTCTCTTAGTCCAAGGCGGTCGCCCATTTCCAGACGCAGGGAGCAAAGCTGTATGCGCGTCTTGTTGGCGTTGTTGCCCGAAAGAATGAGCAGCAAGTCGCCATCCTTTGCGCCAGTGGTCTGCTTGACTTTCTGCAGCTGGTCGGGCGTGTAGAACTTGTCGATGGAGCTTTTCACTGTGCCGTCGGCATTGTACTTGATATAGACAAGCCCCTTGGCTCCAATTTGCGGCTTCTTCACGAAATCGGTAAGCTCGTTGAGCTGCTTGCGGCTGTAGTCGGCGCATCCGGGCACAACTATTCCGCCAATGTAGGCTGCATCGTTGAACACTGCGAAGTCGCCCGTGCCCTTGAGGTCGTCCATCAGCTCCACGAACTCCATGCCGAAGCGCAGGTCAGGCTTGTCGCTACCGAAGCGTCTCATCGCCTCCGCCCATGTCATCTGCTGCAATGGCTTGGGCAAGTCCACGCCCCTTATCTCCTTGAAGAGCATACGGCACATCTCCTCGAAGAGGTTTATGACATCGTCCTGGTCGACGAAGCTCATCTCGCAGTCAACCTGCGTAAACTCTGGCTGGCGGTCGGCCCGCAGGTCCTCGTCGCGGAAGCATTTCACAATCTGGAAATACCTGTCCATGCCAGCCACCATGAGCAGTTGCTTCAGGGTCTGCGGGCTTTGCGGGAGCGCGTAGAACTGGCCAGGATTCATGCGCGAGGGCACCACAAAGTCGCGTGCGCCCTCTGGCGTGGAGCCAATGAGCATGGGGGTCTCAATCTCCATGAACTGGCGCGAGTCGAGGAAGTTGCGTATGAGGATTGTCATGCGGTGGCGCAGCTCAAGGTTCTTTCGCACCACAGGCCGTCTGAGGTCGAGGTATCTGTACTTCATGCGGAGCTCGTCGCCGCCGTCGGTGTTGTCCTCTATTGTGAAAGGAGGAGTAAGCGACGGGCTGAGAATCGTCAGCTGGGTGGCAATGATTTCTATGTCTCCCGTATCAATCTTGGAGTTTTTGCTCTGGCGCTCCGAAACCTTGCCTTTCACCTGTACGCAATACTCGCGCCCAAGCTTGTTGGCCTGCTCCCACAGACTTTTGTTGTCGGCCTCGTCGAAGACCAATTGGGTTATGCCATAACGGTCGCGGAGGTCAACAAACGTCATTCCGCCCATTTTGCGGGTACGCTGTACCCATCCTGCCAGGGTAACCTCTTTTCCTGTATCGGAGAGACGCAGCTCCCCACATGTATTTGTCCTATACATAGTATAAATGATATGTAGTAATTTAACCGCAAAATTACAATTTTTTATTCAGATGGAAAAGCCGTAAGGAAAGAAGCTGCAAAAATAATGTTAAAAGGCATCCTGCAAGTGTGTTCTATGTGAAACTTTTACTATTTTTGTACGTCGAAATCAATAAAAGGACTATTCTGAAATTATGAAAAAGATTTTCTTGCTCACAATGCTTCTCATTGGCGGCATATCGACAAGCCTCGCCCAGGCAAAGATACAGTTCGACAAGTTGAGCTATGACTTCGGAACATTCTCCGAGGCGCAGCCCGTGCAAAAGTGTACTTTCACGTTCACCAACACGGGCGACAAGCCCCTTGTGATAAACCAGGCGGTGGCGAGTTGCGGCTGCACGGTGCCACAATACACGAAGACACCCATAAAGCCGGGCGAGAAAGGCACCATAGCGGTTACCTACAACGGCAAGGGGAAATTTCCCGGCCATTTCAAGAAGACCATAACAATACGCACCAACGGTGTGCCGGAGATGACACGCCTCAGCGTTGAGGGAGTGATGAAGGAGGTGGAAGCAAAAAAATAAAGCATGCACTTTAAATGGAAGTTTGATCCACCCACACCAGAAGAGACACGGCAGGCCGGCGAGCTTTCAGAAAAGCTCAACATGAGCCCCAAGCTCACGACCTTGCTCATACGCCGCGGCATAACTACGGAAAGCGCGGCGAAACGCTTCTTTCGCCCACAGCTCGCCGACCTCATCAACCCTTTCCTGATGAGGGACATGGACGTTGCCGTGGACAGGCTCAACGATGCAATGGGCAGAAAAGAGCGCATAATGGTTTACGGCGACTACGACGTGGACGGATGCACGGCTGTGGCTCTGGTGTACAAATTCTTGCAACAATTCTACTCAAACATCGACTATTACATTCCCGACCGCTACGACGAGGGCTACGGAGTTAGCAAGAAAGGCATTGACTACGCCAAATCCACAGGAGTGAAACTAATCATCATCCTCGACTGCGGCATAAAGGCAAACGACATGATAGACTATGCCAAAAGCCTTGGCATAGATTTCATAATATGCGACCACCACATGCCCGACGATGACCTCCCTAATGCCGTCGCCATCCTCAATCCCAAGCGCGAGGGCGACACATATCCTTTCAAGCACCTTTGCGGCTGCGGGGTCGGCTTCAAGTTCATGCAGGCTTTCGCCAAGAACAACGGCATACCATTCTCACGGCTCATTCCCCTACTCGACTTCTGCGCCGTGAGCATA
>CAZTUD010000150.1:0-7151 GCA_964616945.1 uncultured Prevotella sp.
CCCTGCTCAACTACAACTATTATGACGACGAGGGCCTTGACAAAGCCTACAACCAGGACAACATAGCCAATTCCGGCTTCTCCATTCCTTTTGGCATCATTGGCTTCACAGGCAAAGCATTCGGCAAGATAGACTATAACGTAAGCGTCAACGCCGCCGCAAGCGGCGGGGCAATACTGCAACAGGCATGGATAGACTACGCAGTCAACCCTGCCATACGTTTCCGTGTGGGTAAGCAGAAGACACCGTTCACCGGCTCATTCCTCACCACGCTGGGCGAGACCCTCTTCCCGCAGACACCTGTGTCGTTGAGCGCAACCACCATCATGCCCTACTCGCTTAATGCCATCAATCCGACAATGAGCACAGGCTGGGATCTCGGCATCAAGATGCACGGTCTTATTGCCAACAAGTGGGGCTATGACATCGGCATCTTCAACGGAACCGGCGGCAGCGTCAACTCAGCCACCAAGGGCTTCAGCGACGACAACCACCTGCCATCGCTGCTCTACGCCGGGCGCATCACATACCAAGGCAACGGCCCGATGCCAGCAAGCCAGGGCAACCCCAATCTCGTAAAGCCAGACACCAAGTACCTCGTCGGACTTTCAGTGAACTTCAACAACGAGGCTGAATATGAGTCAACCAACGACTTGCGCGCAGGCTTCGAATTCGCCATTCTCAGCGGCAGATGGTCGGCGGCGGCTGAATGCTACTACATGCACACCAGCTTCACCCATCGCCAGAAGATTGACGACAGCTACAACTTCTGGGGCGCATACGGACAGATTGGCTACTTCGTGGCCCACGACTGGCAGCTTGGCGTGCGCTACGACTGGATGGACCGCAACGGCTCAAGCGAAGACGGAAGCATAAATCTCCCTGCCATAGTATGCAACTACTTCGTGCCCAAGACCAACATCAAAATCTCGGCAATGTACCAGTACATGGGCCGCTGGGGCCACGATACGCAGCTTGACCGCGACCTCGACGACTTAGGCCTTGCCACACACAACGCCTGCATCATGTTACAATACGCATTCTAAGGAATAGCTTGTTTATGAACAAATTCGTATTTACAATATTGTCTTTGTTTGCCTTGACCGTCCTTGCCTCATGCGATGATGGCACGATAGAGAAGAAAGACCAGGTCACGACAGGCGGCAAGGTAGTAAAGGCAGAAGGCATCGTAACGGGCTTAGACACATGGCCGCTGCATTATAACGTGGCCGTTGCGGGATTTACCGAGAGCAACGCCACGGAGTCCATGCCCTACGCCGACATCTCAAAGATTATGACCGTAGATGAAAACGGCCATGCGTCCATTGTCTTGTCGAACATTGCTGGCGGGGTTACGGACATAGAAGTGTGCGCCCTCAACAGCCTACGCCAGCGCATAGTCTCATTCTCCACTTTCGACATCTCCAACGAGTCGGAAGATGACACCATCCGCTACGACTTCGGCACCATCGACGCAAGCATGCTTGCCGGCATACAGACGGGCATCTTCAACGCTTCCTGCACCGCTTGTCATGGAGCCAACGGCACCTCGGCGGCAGGACTGAACCTCACTGATGGCAACAGCTATGCCGACCTTGTGAACCAGCATTCCACGCAGCTGCCAGAGCAATACCGCGTCGTGCCCAACGACACCGCCAACAGCGTGCTGTGGCAGGTCATCTACGGCGACGCCTCGGCAAGCTGGCCGATGAACCATGCCGACATGCTCAACAAGGATCGCGCCTTGGGGCTGCTGCAAATGCTGGCTGACTGGATAGTCAACGGAGCGCAGAACTAACATCTCTTAATGCAACAATCACCGAAAACCAAACGATGAGAGTTTTGAAATATGTTGCCGTTGCGCTGTATGCCGCAATAGTCGTCATTCTCTGCCTTGCCACATTCGTAGAGCAAGGCAGGGGGGCGGCATACGCATCGCAACATGTCTATCACACCCTCTGGTTCTGCCTCCTTTGGGCAGCGTTGGTGATTGTTGGCGGACTATATATGGCAAAGAGAAAACTGTACAGGCAGTTTTCCCTTTGCCTTTTGCATTTCTCATTCATAGTGATTTTGATTGGCGCGGCAGTTACTTTCTTCTTTTGCGAGAAAGGCACCATTCATCTGCGCCAACACCAAACCGCAAACACTTTCATCGACGGCAATAAACAAGCTCACAGGATGCCTGTGTCAATAGCCTTAAAGAAGTTCGAGATAAAAGTATATCCGGGCACCAACGCCCCCTCCGACTTCGTCAGCCACCTGAAGTTTGCAGATGGCAACGGAGGCAAGGAGAATGTCGTGGTCTCAATGAACAACATTTACAAAACCCACGGCTACCGCTTCTACCAAAGCAGTTTCGACGAAGACTTGAAAGGCACCATCCTGAGCGTCAACCACGACCCTTGGGGCACAGGCATCACCTATTGCGGCTACGCCTTGTTGGCCATATCGATGATGCTCACCCTACTCGACCGCCGGCAGGAGTTCAGGCGGCTGTTGTCGTCGCCGGCGTTGAAGCGCACGGCATTCGCCTTTGCCATAATGCTTTGTTGCCCACTACAATCCTCCGCCCGCAGCATACCCACCATCAACGCGGAAAAGGCGGAGCAAGTGGCGCGCTACCAAGTAATCTACAACGACCGCATCGTGCCGTTGAACACCGTTTCCATCGACTTCCTTGAAAAGGTTTATGGAAAGAAAACATACAAAGGCCTGTCGGCCGAGCAAGTGCTGTTCGGCTGGATGCTGCGCCCCGAAGTATGGAAGAATGAAAGGATGATAAAAATAAAGAGCGGCAAACTAAGGCAACGCCTCGGCATAGAAGGCAAGTACGCCTCTATGGGAGAGCTGTTCGACGCGCAAGGCAACTACCGCCTGATGCCGCTCATCACCGAGCAGCCGTCAAACTCGTCAATGGGCAAGGCAACGAGGGAGCTTGACGAGAAAGCGGGGCTGATACTCATGCTCACCAACCGCACCCTCTTCACTCCATTGAAACCCAACGAGCCTCATTTAGGCAGTTCGCGCATAGAGGCCGAGATACTATACAACAAGATTCCGTTCACCAAAATCCTCTTCATGGTGAACCTCACAATGGGCATCCTGACTTTCCTGGCATTGATGCTTGCCGCCGCCAAAAAAGCGGGCAAGAGGCTGTTTGCCGCAGGCAATGTCGTGATGTATCTCTCCTTTGCCTTTGCGCTTTTCGGCTACATCCTGCGGTGGTATGTCGGCGGGCGCGTGCCTTTGAGCAACGGCTACGAGACCATGCTGCTTCTGGCGTTGCTGGTCATGCTCATCACGCTTCTCCTGCACCGCCGCTTTGCCTACATCGTGCCATTCGGCTTCATGCTTTCGGGCTTTGCCCTGCTCGTGAGCCATCTTGGGCAGATGAATCCGCAGATAACGCAGCTCATGCCCGTGCTCCACTCGCCTCTCCTCAGCATCCACGTGGGCATCCTGATGGCGGCATACGCCCTGCTTGCCTTCATGATGCTCAACGGCATATTCGCCTGCATACTCATAAAAAGAGGAAAGCGAAAAGACACAAGGCGGCAGGTGGAGCAGCTGACGGTGTTGAGCCGCCTCATGCTCTACCCCGCAGTGTTCTTCCTCGCCACGGGCATCTTTCTCGGAGCCGTGTGGGCAAACGTCAGCTGGGGAGCCTACTGGAGCTGGGACCCGAAAGAGACGTGGGCCCTCATAACCCTCATGGTTTACGCCGTGGCATTCCACAGGCAGTCGTTGCCATTCCTTGGAAAAGACATTAACTTTCACATATATCTTATATTCGCATTCCTGACAGTGCTGATGACATATTTCGGTGTCAACTTCTTCATGGCGGGCATGCACTCTTACGCATAAACAAAGAATTATATTGATATGAGCATTAAAAGATTACAACTGGCAAGCAGCGACGCCAAAGTCAGGATGTTCGCTTTCGATGGAGGAAACGGGGTCAACGAGTACCTCTGCATGTTCACTGTAACCAACCCCACGCTGACATTCAAGGAGCAGCTTGGGGAACTGCTGGCATTGTGCAAGCACATACAGGACACCAACTTCGAGGGCCAGCTCAACGACCTTGACAAGGCAAAGACAGCTTTCAAGAGATACTACCTGAGCGACGCCTCCAACGAAGTGCCCGTGCTCAAGGCCATCACTGGCGAGGAAGACTGCGCAGTGTCGATGGTGCAGCAGCCGCCACTCTCCGGGGCGAAAGTCGGCATGTGGGTTTACTTCATGACCGGCACCGAGAACCACAAGATTGACGGCCATCTCTACTGCGTTTCCCACGACGGCTACGACGAGTTGTGGTCAACCCAAAACACGGCTCCCGGCATAGAGTCGTTCACGCAAACCGAGGCCATCTTCGCAGAATACATGGAGAGGCTTGAGCGCAATGGCTGCACGATGAAAGACAACTGCATACGCACCTGGTTCTACGTCAACGACATCGACAACCAGTATGCCGGCGTCGTCAAGGCGCGCAATGTGGTGTTCGACGCAGCGGGCCTCACCGAGAAGACCCACTACGTGGCCTCAACGGGCATCGGTGGCCGCGACGCCGACCACAACGTCTATTGCAAGATGAACGCAATCGCCATACGCGGTATCAAGCAGGAGCAGATACACTACCTCTACGCACTCGACCACCTCAACCGCACCAGCGAGTATGGCGTGCGCTTCGAGCGCGGCACCTACGTTGACTTCGCCAGCCGCCGCCGCGTTTACATATCAGGCACGGCGAGCATCAACAACAAGGGCGAGATAATGTACGAGGGCGACATACGCAAGCAAGTGCGGCGCATGTGGGAAAACATCGAGGCGCTGCTCGCCGAGGCGGGCTGCACGTTCGACAACGTGTCGGAGTTCTCGGTCTATCTGCGCGACATTGCCGACTACGCCGTGGTCTCAGAAATGTACAAGGAGAAATTCCCCAACACGCCTTACATCATCCTCAACGCCTCAGTCTGCCGTCCGGGCTGGCTCGTGGAGTCGGAGTGCATCGCGCTCAAGGAATTGTAAAAGCAAGGCAAACTGGCAAAAAAACAGCATGAGGGCGGCATCAACAACTACGATGCCGCCCTCATGCTCAGCTTGCCCTGATAGCTCACCACTATCTCCACCTGATAGCTGCTCATGCCGGCCCCGGGGATGATGAGCGAAGCCACATAGTGTATGCCCTCGTCGTCGCACGCGCGCAGGGTCATGTCGCTCAGCACCCCCTGCCGCAGGAATTGCGCCGGGGCCTTGCCCGCAAACTGCTGCTTGCGGAAATCGCCGCCGAAGAGCTTCTTCGCCCCATGATAAACGTTGAGGTTGATGATGTTGTCGTAATAGACATTGTCCACCTCCACGCCCTCGTCGTTGTACGACTGCGACACCACCTTGTACGATGTAGGGTTCACCTGCACATAGCAATGGTATCGCTCATCCTTATACGCCACCACCGTGTCGCGCTTTATCAGCTTGCCCTGGTTTATGCTCAAGGCTTGCGGGCGCGACTTAGAGAAGAATGAGGCGTCGTCGGGGTCGTCGCTCAACACGCACTTCACGTCGTCGCCATTCTGGTTTCTGAACACGAACAGCGTGCGCGTCTGCCTTATTATCGGATATTTCACGTCGTTTGCGCCGTGCAGCACAAGGGTGTCGCCAAAGATTTGGAAATAGACGGGCTGCGACGTTGAGTCGGGGTAAAATATGGTGTCGCCCTGGGCCTTGAACGCTACATCCTGCTGGTCCTCGTCCACCCAAATGCCCTGCAGCAGCTGCTTTGCCTCGGCGTCTTCCTGCGGCAAAGCCTCCGCAGCCCCTTTCTCTTTCCTGCAAGCCGACACGCCCGCAAGCAGGGCAACAATCAACAGAAAAACTACAGGCTTTCTCATGGGCGCATCATTCGAAAACTTCAGCCTCGGCGAAGCTGTGCGCCTTGAGGTCTTTCTCACTTGTCACGACATCCTTCGGGTCGATGGGCCAGCTGATGCCTATCGTCTCGTCATTCCAGCGGATGCCCGTCTCGTGCTGCGGCGCATAGGCATTGTCAACCTTGTAAGTGAAGATGGCCTCTTGGCTCAGCACCAGGAAACCATGCGCGAAGCCCCGTGGAATGAACAGCTGCCGCTTGTTCTCGTCCGACAGCTCAACCATGACGTGCTTGCCGAATGTGGGCGACGACTTGCGCAGGTCGACGGCCACGTCGAGCACCCTGCCGCGTATCACCCGCACGAGCTTCGCCTGCGAGAACTCGCCCTTCTGGTAGTGCAGCCCCCTCAAGACACCATAGCCCGATTTCGACTCGTTGTCCTGAATGAACTCAACGTGGCGGCCAATGTGCCGGTCGAAGTCGGCTTGCTTCCAAGCCTCAAAAAAATAGCCACGGGCATCGTCAAACACCTTGGGAGTAATTATCCACACGCCCTTTATACTGGTTTCTTCGTAATCCATCGTCTTCATTGTTTCCTTGCGGCATCCGGTGGGATGCCTATCAACGCCACAAAGATAACAAACTATTTTGTAATAAGCAACTCAATTTGACTTTATTTTCTTTTTTCTCAAATTTAGCGGCGAATGTTTGGAAGTTTAGCCCATTTTTCCTAATTTTGCAATGGTGATTAGTTTGGATAAACACATAGAGATACTGCTTCTGAGCAACGACTGCGTCATAGTGCCTGATTTTGGGGGCTTTATGGCTCATCACATCGACGCGCGGAAGGACGAGGGCGACGGAAGCTTCCTTCCGCCGATACGCGGCCTTGGCTTCAACCCAAAGCTCACGCTCAACGACTCGCTCCTTGCCCAGTCGTACGTTGAGGCCTACGACATAAGCTACCCCGAGGCGGTGATGCGCATCGAGGACGAGGTGCGCGAGCTGAAGCAGCGCATAAGCGCCAGCGGCAAGTACGACTTCGTGGGCATCGGCACGATAAGCGTCAACGACGACGGCAACTACGAGTTCACGCCGTGCGAGGCGGGCATCGTCTCGCCGGAGCTTTACGGGCTTGGCAGCTTCCGCATGAAGACAATATCCGAAATCAAGTCAGCCGCCCAACCAGCGCAGACGGCGGCCGCAAGCGACGAGGGCAAGGCCGGCGCCAGCGCCGCGCAGGCTGACGACACCCGCCGCCACGCAGCCCGCGTCATTGCCC